>DAHXLH010000023.1:0-12726 GCA_027366115.1 Phycisphaerales bacterium | reverse complement strand
CTTGGGGGTATGGCGAAACTCCAGGCGGCCCACCAGCCGCCGGGCACGCTCGGGATCGAACACCTCGTAAAAAGCGCCCTTGGTATGCGTATTGAGGTTGTCGCATACCAGCACCACGCGCGGACAATCCGCGTAACGTCCATCCAATAATCGCGCCATCTCCCGGGCCCAATCGGCCTTGGTCTTGGTGGCCCGAACCTGGACTTCTCGCCAGCCCGCCAGTGGCTCGGTAAACATGAATATCGTGCCGGTGCCAGCCCGCTCGTATTCATAATCAACCCGACGTGCGTGCGTCGCCGTCGCCGGAATCGGCTGGCGGGTCTCCTTCAAAAGTTGCACCTGCTGTTCATCCATACATAAGACCGGCTTGGCCGCGTCATACGGCTGGGCGCAGGTATCCAGCACTTCCTCCATGCTGGCGGTAAACTCAGCGTCGGCCTGCGGAGGAATGACCCAATATTCGATCTTCCGATGCGTCATACCGTTTTTTTTAATGTCCGACGCACCGTCTCGTGGCTGATGGTTTCCACGATCTGTAATTCCACCGCACGGCGGGCCAGTAAACGCAGGCTCCAGTTGGCATATCCGGGAGGTGGTGGCCCCAGACGGACCGCTATAATCTCCGCCTCCTGCCGACCATCAAGCAGCTTCGGTATCGAACTGCGCGCCCGTTTGCCCCCATTGAGCGTCAGATGAAAACCTCGCTCTACCAAACGTTCGCGGACATTTTCAACCGTTTTGGTGCGGCAGCCGAAGGCCTCGGCGATTTGCCGATCCGTCCAACAAGGCCCGTCCGCATCGGCCTTGAGAAGTATCTGGGCTCGCCGCACTTTTCATTTGTCCCCTTGAACTTGCGAACGACCTCCAACAACTCGCGACGTTCCGCATCCGACAATCGCACGATATATTTCTTTTGCATCTGAGCGTCCTTGCTCTATGACCTACAAACTCACCCGCTCCTATGCGGGCTATGCCATTATCCCAACATGTTTTGGTGACAAAGCACTAGTCGACCCAGCTTGCCACAATCCGGGCCGCACGGAATTTAGCTCCGTGACTACCAACGTTCACTTCGTGGCACAGTGAAGATCTTCTTTCCAGTTCAAGCGAACCTAAAATTCCGCGTCCCAAATAGATCTGCGACTCACAGCAGTCACTATATTATTTGGAATCGGCTGTCCCAATGGCTATTTCGCTCGCAGACATGGACCTATCAAAATACACCAATATTAATGATTCTAAACTGGCATCGCATGAACAATGTTCTTGTTATCCTTCTACACCGACGGCCGTGCCAACTTTAAGCATCACGGCGCTATGCACCGGAATTTCCGCATGGAATCGTGTTTTCGGCCCCAGAAACTTGCGATTCCAGAGGTCGCGTACAGGCTGTCGGCCGCGTAACGGCTTGGCGTGGCACCTCAGCACCGGATCAAGCATGTCCCATGACGCAATAGTTGCTCTCCGCGGCGTCAGTCCCAGATTGAATATTGCGACCGCAGCCGTTCCGTCCCATAGCGGTCTGGCCCAGACCTCCATTGCGCCCTGACGATCCACGCGTTGCGCCTGCACGCCCATCTCATCCTGATTGACCGCCAGCACTTCGGTATTAGTCATCAGGTTGATGGTAAACTGATCCAATTGTTCCAGATCGCAGCCCAGCAGAAGTGGTGCCGCCAGCATGCACCAAAGCGTGATATGCGTGAGTTGCTCATGAGGCGTTAATTTCGTCTGATGCAGAGTACCGTCCTCGAAGTGGCCGTAGCCTACCACAAGCATATCGGGATCATTCCAATGGCCCGGCCCGGCAAACGGAAACAGATTCCCGTCGCTGCCTAACCCGTTGTTCGTCATAGCGATCCAGGAATCATTAATATCGCCGCTCACCCTGTAACTGTTGCCCCAAACGGGCGCATGTCCGCCCCAAGTCCAAACGTGCCCCAATCCGTATTGACATAAGCTGAAAACGATGTCTCGGTCCACCTTATCCAAAGCGTCGCGCATGACGCGATAGGGTTTGATGTATTGCTGCAGATCGGGATGCTTCGGAACTTCCCACGCATAACTGCACCAATCATATTTAAGATAATCTACACCCCAGCGCGCGTAGGTTCTGGCATCCTGCAATACATGGCCGAAACTGCCAGTATGGTTGCCGCACGTTTTGGGCCCCGGAGAGGAATACAATCCGAACTTCAGACCGCGACTATGCACATAGTCGGCCAACTCTTTCATTTCACCAAACTTGGCGGTTGTTTTTATTTCCCCATCCGGACTGCGGCCATTTTGCCACCCATCATCAATATTGATGTATGTGAATCCCTTGGCGGCTAAACCACTTGCCACCAAGGCATCAGCGGCGGCGCGCGTGCGCTTAGCGCTATTAGCCATGCCCTAGGCATTCCAAGAATTCCATCCCATGGGCGGTGTTAAGGCGAGTTTATGTTCGCCAACAACTAGTCGAAGTACACGACGAGCGGTGCCCAAAGCATTTTTTGCGGTAAGTTGGATATTGTATTCACCAGCCTGGTTGATTCTTCCGGTAATTAGGCCATTAAAATCCATGGTCAAGCTATCGGGTAAACCGATGGCGGTTATGGCAACGGGAGCCGTGCCGGTATAGGGCACTTTGAAAAGAAAATCACGATCCGGCGTAGCGCCCACCACCCGCGGGCCATGAAATTCGGGAGTGTTGGGATCGCCACTGGCGATTTTCGGATAATCATTGGCTACCGTGTTCGGCGACAGAGCCCCCGGCCGGGCGATTGCCTTCGCCGCCTCGGCGCAGGTATCGGGGGCCGTCCTCCTAATTGAAGTCAATACGGCTGCTGACGTGGCGATTTTCATCAGGCCCCGCCGCGTGAGGTTGCGCAAAACACTTTCACTCATTCAAAATTCTCCTGACTCGTAGAAGGCGGCATTCGTGGACGGCCAACGTTGTGCCAAAGCCATGATGGAATATTCCTAGGTTCTTATGTCTCCATAAATCGCGCACAACCGCCGAGCCGTGAAATCCCAACTCCCGCCAGCGAACGGTAACTTTGGATCGTTTCGGTCCCAGGTTAAACAGCGCCACTATAAACACGCCGTGGGGATTCTTGATCCGCCACACCTGTTGCGAAGTGGCCGTTGATAGGGGAGTCGCAACCCTGCCGGCCTGATCAATGGCGATTACAGCACGGTTGGTAAGAATTGAAAAACCGCGAGCAGTAAGATGTGTAAGATCGTCCCCTATATATAGGGGCGAACAACTTATGCACCAAAGCGTCAGAACGCTCCGGCGCTCGTCCGGGGTTAGGCCGTCGCGCCGGCCGTTACCGATATCCAATGAATCCAAATCATTCCATCCGCCTGGTCCAGCGTATTTAGCCCATTTTGCCACTGCAGAAAATCGAGTACGCGCACGCGCCCAACTGGTAAGATAAGGAGTATTATAAGCCTCTATATCATTGTCAATGCGCCATCCGTTGGCATATTTCCGCCAAAAATTCGCGTATTTTAAGCTTAGGCCGTTCGATAATTCCAGCCATATCGGACGGCCCGTATTCTTGAGAGCCTCCGCCCAATGCTCAATATCGGGGCGATTGTCGGTGCGTCTGAACCCCTTGTACCCGCCGCCCGGGCCGACAAAATCCATCTTAATAAAATCTACGCCCCAATGGGCAAATAAATTCGCGCAGCTCTGTATGTATGCCATCGCTCCGGGCTTGGCGTAGTTAATGCGATAAAAGTAGTTGCTGAGCGTGTTGCCACTCTCCGATTTATTGACAATTTCCCGGACGGTATAGGGTGTGCCCAGAATTCGACAATTGGCTTGGTAAACAGCGCGACTCAAACCCGGGACAAGGTAGATACCTAATTTCAATCCACGTTTGTGTAGCCATGCGGCCATTCCCCGCATACCGTCCGGGAAACGTTTAAAATTCGGCTTTGGCCGGCCATACCGGTCAAAGCCATTAGACCATCCTGAGTCGATATTGATATAGTCATAGCCAAAGGGTTCCAATCGGGCCGCTAATACCCGTGCTTGGGCCTTAATCTTGGCTTCAGTGATGTTTTCGCGCATAAAGCTCCAACTGCTCCACCCCATATAAGGGTGCAACGCAGCATTGGCCTTTGCAAATTGCCGTGGTGAGGAACCCACAGCCGACCGTGTCGCAATTAGTACCATTAACCCCAGCGAAAATAGCGACTTGGCAATGAGCGCGTGGTGTGAGTGGCAACTACGCTTAACATAGGCTGACGCTGGTCTAACGATAATTAAAGGATGTCTCATGAGAATTATTCCTTGTAAATTTGTCCGGCGGCTTTGCGAACAGTCCTACCTTAACCGGAGAACCGGACGGTATAGCGATTATTCGCCAAAGCTTGGAATATTATGACACCCCTCGACCCGACGTGAAAATTCCGTATTGCTCCGGATTCACTGGCAATCCTGGTAATCCGCTGGTTTGGCGGTGGAACAAGCCGAATTTGCCCATTTAACCGGGGGAACAACTCCGCGCGGACGCATGCTCCATGGGTCCATGTTTCGTTAACCACCACGGCGCCTTTCGCCACAAGGCCCGTAACACTGCCGGTTGGCCATGCCTTGGGTAGCGCTGGTAACAACTGAATAATGCCGGTTTGACTCTGCAAAAGCATCGCTGTGATTGCCGCCGTTGCACCAAAGTTCCCATCAACTTGGAATGGCGGCGGCGATCCCGGCCCACACGAGTCGAGAAGATTTGGATACAACCACCCGCCACGACCGACAGGTTTCAATTGCGTTCGCAGCATTCGGTATGCCTTATTTCCATGCAGCAGCGCCGCCCAGCAGCATGCCCGCCACGCGCAAGACCAGCCCGTCGTCCCCGGCCCGCGCCAAGTCAGCGCTATATCAGCCGCGGCGGCAAGTCTTGGTGAGATAAGCGGCGATAACTCGCTGCCTGGATAGAGCCCCACGAGTTGCGATAAATGCCGGAAAGGATCGTGAGGCTTATCAAGGTCCTGCCGCCATTCCTGTAATTGCCCGGCCCTTCCTATCCGCAACTTTGCGAGATGGTTACGCATCATGATCAGCTTTTTCCGGAAGGATCGATCCACATGTAGAATCCGACTCGCCTTAATACAGTGGCTGAACAAATCCCAAATCAGCTCCTGATCGCAGGCGGTTCCCTCGCTCACGGATCCCCATTCCGGTGAAATACAGGGTGACGACACTAATGTTCCATTCCTGTCGTGGGTTAAGTGATCAACCCAGAATTCAGATGCCCCTTTGAGGATTGGGTAGGCCTGTTGAGCCAGATAGACTTTGTTCATTGTATACGCGTAATGTTCCCATATCGGTTGACATATCCACGCTCCCGCCGCCGGAAACACTCCCCAATCCACGCCCCAACCCGGTGCAGTATAACCAAAAGCATTAACCATTGTGTGGCATGTCCAGCCGCCGGCGCCGTATACAACCTCGGCGGTAACATGGCCGGGCTTTTGCAATGCTTTAACGAACGCAACCAGCGGCACGACACATGAGGAGAGATTGGTTGTTTCTGCAGGCCAGTAGTTCATCTCGAGATTAATATCCAGGTGGTAGTCGCAATCCCATGCTGGGTGATTCGAATTATTCCAGATACCCTGGAGATTGGCAGGCAGGCCCCCTGGCCTGGACGAGCTTATCAGCAAGTATCGACCATACTGGAATATCAATTCCTCAAGCGCCGGATCTGCAGCACCCGCTCCATATGCGATGAGTCGGCGCCGGGTGGTTTCGGAGGATATGTCGCTCCGCGATCCCAGGTGCAATTTTACACGACTGAACAGTCGCTGGTAATCGCGATCATGATCCGCCAGCAGTACGGCGTATGGTGTCCGCGCGATTTTGCCGATGATTTTGCGGTTGAACGCGCGATAGTCATTGCCGGTGTATCTCGGGTATTTATCACGGTATGACGTTGCCGCGGATAATACCAGCGTCACAACGCTGGCCTTGTGAATATGTATCCGGCCCCCATCCGCCGAAACTGATCCGTCCCTGGTTTTCACCAACAACTCCGCTTCGTAGCCCATGCCATTATTGGCCAGCTTTCCAGTGAGGATGATCCTGTTTCCAACACTTTTAATGATCACATTTTTATGGGCGGACGCCAAGGCGATGGTCATGGTCAGCGAATCAGGTCGGCTCGTTGTGTACCGCGCCACGAGAACCTGATCCGGGTAACTACAGAAATAAGTTCGGCGGTACGCAATACCCTTGATAACAAAATGCACATTTGCGGTCGCATTATCCAAATCTAAATCCCGCCAGTAGTCCCGAACGGAGCCCGCGGGCAGTTCGCTGCGGACTTTTATCGACCCGAACGCTTGGTAAGCGCCGTATGCCTTTGGATTGCCTGTGAAATATCGTTTGATGCCCTGCGGTCTCTGGTGGTTGCGTATCGCCGCCTGAACGGCTTTAACGTGTGAAGCTCCCCCAATTTTATTGCCCCCATCGTAGTTTCTCCACTGCCCTGGTCCACCCTTCCACAGGGAGTCCTCATTAAATTGAATCACATCATCACGGACTCGCCCGTAAATCATCGCTCCTAAGCGGCCGTTGCCAATCGGGTAGGCCTCGGTCATCCAGTGTTGTGCGGGGTGCTGCGACCAGATATCCAATAAATCGGCCGATGGCTTCAGGGATGCTGCAGCTACACCGCGAGCGTTGCCGGCGGGCGGTAGATACCATGCCGCGAGTAGAGTCGACAACAGGAACACCGAGAATCTCAAGTTTTTCATAATATTTGTTCTTCTCTGGAAACCGGATATTGCGGAAATTGGATGATGGCGCGATGGCTGGTTCACCACATTGGCCTGACCGGCGGATATCAGCAACCACATCAGAAACTAATTTGAACGCTGCGTCTCGCGCGGTGACTCGCCTCGCATTCCGCCGCTTCGATTCCGTGATTGCATCGCGATAAGCACACATCGAACAGCGAGACTGGAATCGGCACCGGATTTTCAGTAATTGCCCCAATCCACAGCCGGCAATGTCGGCCTAAATGTGGGAACGTAGACGGTATTCCACTTTAGCCCCCAGAGGTTCTCGAATTTTACACTTCGTGCGCTGCCGTCAGCGAAAGCCCAATTAACGGCTCCGCCGGGATGACGCGCTACCAGGCATCGATTCATCTGAGGATACATTCGCAGCACGGGGCCGTCAGAGGGAGAAGGTAGCCCTTCCGGTTGATCGGTCACCCAGCTACCCTGCCAAAATGGATAAACGCTGAACCAAACGCCGTCACCTATCAGTGGAATGTTACTGCCGTCCTTGGCATTTGCTATATGGCCCCACATTTGCGAGCCACCGATCCATGTACTGCTATCTGCCGGCGGCTGACAACCGATCCAGTCATTTTGCGCATAACTGGTGATAAACCCAGTCCACCGGCTGGTGGTGGTGTCAATAAGTTCGGATGCGCTGGCATGGAAAGAATCTCCAGCATAGCCGTACGTTCCACGCGCGTTCATATAATCTGATAACAGGGTCGTGGCCATGGGGCATAGGTAGGAAGGAGAGTACCAGCCGTTAACGGGATAATTAAACCCCGCCGCCACCTCTGCTGGAGGTGCGGAACGGAGAGCGTCTGTCGAGTTAATATACGGCCATAGCAGCGAGGGCCAATCCCCTTCATTGGTAACCTCAATTAATCCCCTGTTTTCCACAAAGTATTCCTGATAGGCCTCGCCGAGGCTATGTAGGTTGGAGAGACAGATCGTTGACTCAGCCTGTAGTTTGGCCCGCGCCAGTGCCGGGAGAAGCAGCGCTATCAGTATCGCAATAATTGAAATAACCACCAGCAGTTCGACAAGCGTAAAACCGCGGCGATCCTCTCCGCGTCGCCGATCATAAACCAAACATACTGATAAGCCTGGTCGTATGATAAACATGATCACACTCCTTAAAAACAAGATTTCGCCACGCTAAAATTATATTCGTCCGCCGATCCGACGACGCTGATTCCCGCCGACCAAGTTCACCGCCTCGAGCCTGGTGATTGGCCCTTGGTCACGGGAGTGCCGACACCCCATTCGGAGGAGGATTCTGAGTTACCCAACCGCTCGCCCAGTTCAAGTTCCACAGGTTCTTCACATCAACATGTTCAACGTGACCATCCATGAAAGCCATATTGATGCCATTGCCATGACGGGTCATCGCCCATCGCTCAATATCGCCTAGAAATGGGATGCTATTAGCGGGAATGGCATACACGCCCGTTGCATAATCGTATTCGACCGGCCTGACGGGGGTATTTTCAATGGGGCCGCCATCCACCCAAAAAGCGTCGCCAAAAACTGGAACTGTGCTGGTTGGTACGTTACTGATATTGTTGGGCCAGTAATTTGCGGGAGGGGTCGCACTGGGCGACACGAAAAAATCATTCGCCTCGCCGTTGGCGGTCGGGACCGCCGCCGGGCCAAAACCATATAACCAAGCGTTGAAGCCATAGCTTCCCTGCCAATACTGGAGTTGGTTCTGTTCCCATTGCACGCTGGCGGCGGCATCTGCAACCCAATAATATGGCTGGTGGATTTGCCCAATCCACTGGACGCTCTGACTTAGGCTTTGGATATTCGGCAACGGCGGGGTATCAGGACAAATAATTACAGTTTCAACCTTGGCAAAGTCGATCTGATAGCCCGTTGTCGACGACTGCTTTTGCGAAGACGTAAAATAGGGTGCCAATGGTAAAACCCAGCCTTCCAATTCCCCGGTGGTGGCGTCGTGTCCATAGGGAAACCGCGCCCCTCGCCATGAATCCTGATATTCTTGGACAGCAACAGCCATTTGACGGAGATTATTGGCGCAAATCGTGGCGTTCGCATCTTCCTTCGCGGCCGCCAGTGCCGGGAGAAGCAGCGCTATCAGTATCGCAATAATTGAAATAACCACCAGCAGTTCGACAAGCGTAAAAGCAGCTCCTCGGCAACCGCCAAATCGGTTGCCTTGGGACGAAATTGTTTCAACTGTTGACATAATACTCACCTTATAGAAAGCCACTTATCCAAGCGGAGGTCCCCGCCAGCAAGGGAACCTCCGCGTCTCGGTGTTCAGCGTTCAGCCGGCAGCGCGATTGCCGCGCGTGCAATTCCCGGCCTTCCGGCCAACGGCCAACAGCGCAAGACCGGCAAAGGCAAAGAGGGCTAGTGTCCCGGGCTCCGGCACTGGCGAAAGATCACGCAGCTGTATGGCATCAACAGACGCCCAATTACCTGCGGGGTCACCGTAGTAAGCAAACGACTGGGTGCCAGTCGAGTCCGCTGTAAAGGAGGCGATCACGAAGGAACCATTCACAAGCGTTACGGAGGAAGACCCGGACGTCAAATAGGTTGGATTTTGGCCATTGCCGTCGATTCCCGACCATAGCTCCATCTGGTAATTGCTGCCAGGCGTGAGATTGCTAAGGACAATGGGTGCCGGCGTAAATACTCCACCAGTCTCTTTTGCATTGGCGGAGGCCCGGTCAAGCATTTCGGCGTAACTTGTAAATCCATCGCTGGCCATAGTGCTCGTATAGCCGCCGGAGCCGAAGCTTTCGGCAACAGACACATCGATACCCGTGCAATAGTACCAGTTGCTATCGCTGGTGTTCTGGGTGCACAGTGTAAATGTCACACCATTGACCGTCTCACTCGTCGACGGGTTCTGCTGGTCGAACGTTGTGGCGGAGACGAGCGTACCGGCGGTCGACACGTCGGTCGGTCCACTGATATATGTCGCCGAACCGAATGAGACGGGAGCCGCAGCCGCCAAGCCGCCAGCCAAGGCAATTACAGCCACACCAGTGGAGGCAAAACTCATTTGCAATTTAATTGACATAAAATTCTCCTTTTGCTCCTTATAAAGAGCAATTACATTATCCGCCAACCGGACGGACTGCGGTTCCGTCGCGACACGCGACGAACGAGAAACTGAGTTCTTCTACGAGTACCTTCGGCTTACAACGTGCCGGGACTAAACCCGTAGATTTGTGTCAGAGGGAACTTTTCCCCCTCCTCTGGCGAGGCCACTGCCAGTTCCGACCGCTACGACTTATGTTTAGCCGCCCAAACTCCTTCTATTAACTTTTTGGCGCGTTGCCGTCAATCGCAACATCAAATACAACGATCACCTATCAATAAGCGGAGTATAGGTCTGGCCGCGGGTCGATGCTAGTGTAATTTCGCGCAAATATTATCATCGAATGCGCAACAAGGGCTTTTGAGGGGGTGGGTAAAAGGCGACGCCCGCTACGGTCATGTCTGCTATCGAACAAATGACCGGTTGGCAACACGAAATTCGCTTGGCGTTTGCCCGAGCTGTCGCTGAAACACCTGATGCAAATATTGCACACTTGCAAAACCTGCTTTATCTGATACAGCAGATATCTTCATATCTGTGTTAATCAATAAATCTTGTGCCGTTGAAAGGCGGATTCGTTCAATCTCCTTACGCGGTGAACGTCCAACGATTTTCTCAAAGCGCATTTCCAAAGTTCGTCGCGACACCAAAAGATATTGCAGTAAGTCACTCACTCCAATTGGCTCCATCGCATGCTGACGAATAAATTGCAAGGCTCCGGCGACGATCGGATCATCCGCGCCGATGGTATCCGTGGATTGCCGTGAAACAACCCCTATCGGCTTGACCAATGAGAGGGCACGAGGGGACTTCCCGATGAACAGCGAGTCCAATGCTCGTCCCGCCTCAAATCCAATCCGCTCAGCATTCACCGATATACTCGAAAGCGCCGGGGTAGAGAGATTGCAGACAAGTTCATCGTTGTCCACACCCAGGACAGCGACATGTTGCGGAACCTCTACGCCAGCAAGACGACACATATCGATGACAGCCTTGGCAAATAGATCGTCTTGCGCCATTAAACCGATCGGTTTCGGAAGCGCTGCGAGCCATTCACAGAGTTGCAACTCCAAGCTGTTTCCATTGCGGGCATTGTAAACAAAATTGTGCAATTCTTTTCCCGCTTTCTTGACATAGGTTCCAAAACGGGTACTGCGCTCCCTCCCCCACTCCGTGTTTAGGCCACAATAGCCAAACCGCGAGAACCCGCGATTACTCAGGTATTTGAATGCCATCTCACACACGGCGTTAGAATCGCTGCGGACATAAATTGGGCCTTTGTAAGGCCCGTATCCCAGAAAAACAATTGGAACTTTTCTGGCCAGTGCCTCCGTAAGCGTACGATGCGCCGTGATGCGACCAATGATGGCATCAAAGTGCCAGAGATTGGATGGTGGAAGCTTCGGGCTGATATCTCCGGGATTGATGTAGAAGTTCCAGGGGCCGTGCGCTTTGGAGTAATTATTGATGCCACGAATGACACCCCGGCCAAACTCTCGCGAGGTTTCCAGCAGTAACGCCACCATGGGAATTCTACGTCCGCTTACGCCCCAATTATCTCTCTCGGACGCATGCAAGTGTTTTCGCATAACAAAGCTCCCAGCGACGGTCTCCGTATCGGCGATATCCCATACTTAGCTCGGATATTTCATCAGTTTTAACCAGTGTTGACTTGCGCGCAGACCGTGCACCGTGTAAAATCAAGGGGTTGACAAAACTTTTCGATTTTGCAAAGAGGCAAGGCCGTGTGGACAGGCTGTACCACAAAAACCATAAGGTTGTCATCTCTCCGGCGGCAGAAAGTACTCGTTGAATTTGATGGCGGCAGGATCAAGGCCACCGCGCGACCAGCCAGTAATTCCAGGGTCCATCGCACACGGCCCTCCGGCTTGGGACCACAAGCCGAGGCGATGAGCTTGGCCTCCTTCTCGCCATCGAACATCGGCTCAATACTGGGCCGAACCTGCTTTTTCCGCTCCAACGCCGCATCCAGGCCGTCCTCCACCAAGCGGTCACACAGCAATTCAACGGTGCGTACACTCACGCCAAACGCCTCCGCAACGGCGGCATTCTTCATCTTGGCTCCGGCGGGAGATTCATCCACCGCCAACAGGATGTTGGCATGCCTGATCCGATAGTCCACGGATTTACCAACCCGGGTGAGTTGTTCCAACCGCACACGTTCTGCAGCGTCCAGCCGCACGATACACTTCTTCATGTCGATCCTCCTTGATCGCGGGCAAAACGCCCAACGGACATATCGGCACAATCAGCCCCTCACCTGTAATTTCGCAAGAAGCCGACCAGTAGTGCTACGCGCCAGGAGGACTGTTTATTGCAATGCCTTACCCTGAACTGACGTTAAAAATAAAATTCGAACGCGCCGGGTGGCGGATACCGTTGAGTTGTCCAATGCGGCGGAATGCGGTTATTCTTTTGTCATGCACACAGACGACATTGACCGGATACTGCTGACCCACACGGCCATTTCCCGGCGGGTAGGAAAAATGGCCGGTGAAATTGCCGCCGCTTACGGAAAGCGTGAGATTGTCATTGTACCGGTACTGACCGGATCAATGATTTTCATGGCGGATCTGATTCGTCGGTTGCCGCTGAAAATGCGCATTGATGTGGTGGCTGTTTCAAGCTATCCGGGGCGCAGCCGGGCGAGTCGCGGGGCGTCGATCATGTTTCCCGGATCGTTGCCGTTGCGGGGCCGCGATGTGCTGATTGTCGATGATATTCTGGAAAGCGGGCAGAGTCTGGCGGCAGTAGCCGGGCTGATGCGGAAGCGCGGAGCGAAGTCGGTCAAAACGTGCGCGTTGTTGCGTAAGCCGCAGGCGATAGCGAAAGGCCTAGCGGCC
>DAHXLH010000106.1:0-19621 GCA_027366115.1 Phycisphaerales bacterium | reverse complement strand
GCATCCGCACACGCTACCGTACGCAGCGAGCTTACCATGGCTTGATCCGGACGGTTGATCCCGACAACCAAGCCGTCAGCGCTGTACAGTGGGATGTAATAGCGAGGCCGATTCATCGCTTGGGAAAAAAGGTGTAACGCTCGCTGGTTGGTTTTGATCCACCGAGCAGCGGCCGGATATTTCGCGGCCGTCCATGCGTGTTGCGTAAGCCGATTTTCAAGCCGACTTTCCAGGCTCCATTTTGGATGCTTTTCCTGTGTTTTTGGCAAGGGAACTGGATACTTTTTGTTCCAATGCGTAAATGTGATGAGGCTCTTCGCGTTTTTGGCGAACGCTTTCATTCCGAGCTTCCGCATCACCAATTTTCCGTCACCGTATTTTGTATGGAAGCATTTCGGGCCGGCCGCTTCGATCAACAATGGAAGCGCGTTATTGTTTAACGTAACGCCTTTTGACTCCATAGCATTAAGGGCCGCTAGGTAATCGACTCCACCATCTTTATTTATTGGCCCGAGAAGATAAGTGGTATCGCGCCGAACGGGAATAATCCGCCAAACATGTATCCAAGCCTGATCCGCCGCGAGCAAGACCACGATTGCCACCAAAAGGCCAATGCTTATTTTTTTGCGCCGAGATTCCAGCAGCCTCAGCTTGGGCGGCTGCTCGCTAGTTGCAGGCGCTGGCTGCCCTTGGATGCTAAGCACAGCACGGCGCAGAAACCACATCCGCACGGCCAGAAATAATAAAAGAGCCCATCCGACGGCCCTTCCGAGGACGGTAGCGGTGATTATGTCTATGGAAAATGTGTAGAAAATTGGCGAGTGGTGTGACGGCATCCACCCCAGTGGCTGGCAGAGAAACAGGAGGTCTAACAAGCTTAGCAGCCAATACGCCACGGCCAGTCCGAAACCGCAGTCCCCGCCGCCGCTAATCTTGCTTTCCTTGAAGAACCGCCGATAGCTGCGCGTCAATGGAAGCAGAGTCACCAACGGTAACACCTGACTGAATATCCAGAATTGGAACGGCAGCAATAATAACCAGTTCAACCACGGCCAACGCATCCGAAACTGTTTTGGAATCGCCCGTGCGGCCGCCCAAAATATCCAGACACAGAAAACAACACCTGCCGCAACCGTCAGCAACAGCGCCAGCACGATGACAAAAAGAACAGCCGTCACCATATCGTTCGCTTCCAAGGACAATGCCGCCGGTCCCGGTGTTTACAATTGCGAGAAACAATAAACGCAATGTTACCTCAGTTGGGCTGGCCGGTCGAGCCGAGGGCTTCGCGAAACGTGCATGACAATTCTGCGGGCCGAAATAACGCGGCGGGAAGGAGTCTGAAAAATGTTGATTCACAAGAGAAAGCGGGGGTACGGGGGAGGAGTGACGATGGGGCTGGGAGCCTGTCCGGGTAATCCCGGGCTGCGACGGGAGCATCGCGTCATAGAGCACCGCAGTGATAACCCGGTGGTTGGTTGGCGGCACAGGATCAACCACCGGATTATCATCCGGTGCTCTACAAGTAGCCCGCGACGATGGCGTACTCGCTAGGGGACCGGTTTCTTCCAGCGCTGCAGCAGCAGGGCACCGATTCGGCGGGCGGTGCGGTAGCGATTCAATGAAATAGTGCGGTTTACGACATACTTTTTTCCGTTAAACATGATGGTTTGCGGACTGTGGCCTTTGGGCAGGGGTTCAAGGTTGGTCCAGTGAACCAACATGTTCCGCAGTGGGGCGGAGGGGTGTAGTTTCCATAGTTCATGCAGCATGGTGAGTTCCACGGTAACGCTTGGATCCGTCAGTAGCCGATGCACCAACCAGACCTGTTCGGTGCCGTGCAATTTTGGGGCAATTGCCGCGGCATGTAACCGTTGGCGGCGCTGTTGTGACATCACCAGGCGCAGGAGTTCCACATCCTGCGTGCGGAATCGCGCCCAATTAAATAGAGCCTGCCGTTGTTGCGGCGGAAGCTGCGAAACAAGATAAATCCATCGAGACATCGCGGCATTGAAGGCCATAATTTGGGATAGCTGCTTCTGCCATGGCATGACAGTCGCCATCGTGATCAGCGTGCGGTATTCAGCCGCCAAAGCTGCTTTGACTGATTTTGCCGATGCATCGGCACGCACCAGCGTGGCCATCGCTTTACGCAAAGACTTCATCCGCGTTTTTATCTCCGCCCGATCACTTTTTACACGGCCATGATCTATCGCGGCCGCCGGCATGGACGCTGCGGCACTTTCCAGCGGCTGTGTGGCGACCTGGGCTGGTGCTGTTGTTGGCAGGCTCCATCGCGCTAAAAGTGCCGTGGCGAATTGTCGGGTGTCAGTCAAATGGGTTTGCCGGTTCATGCGATAGAGGACAGGTGTGCCATTTACCGCGTCGCGACCAAACAGAAACATTTTCCAGCGTCGCGGTTTGGCCAAGCTATTCACGCTTTTCTCTGTGGCCCATTGCCGCAGAAGGACCATTTCCGCAGATGTGGGCCGCCGATCATAAAGGGCCGGCATCACCGATAAACGCACGACAAAAACCGGATCCTGTAACAATCGCATGATCAGGGCATCGGCGAACGGGCCGGCCCTTTTTGCCAGAGCGTGTGAGGCGGCAATGCGTTGAAAGGACCATCTGGAAAATACGTGATTGACAAGCGGCAAGTTGACTCCGCGTAAACCCCAGTTGAACAGGGCCACGCGGCCCGAGCGGGGAAATGTCATCACGGCCTCGGCCCATCGACCTAGCCGGGCGTTATACCGCAGCACAGAACGCAATTGTGGGGACGGCTGCTGCGGCAGGGCGGCCGTATCGCTTAAGCGTCCCAAGATTTTAGCCAAGGCTTCCTCAATAAGTGCGGTGCGCGTTACGCGGCCGGTTCCGGGAGGTACGGCACGATTCAGCGCTTTCTGATACGTGACAACTGCGGAATCCGGCAGGCTGTAAACATTCCGCATCAGCGGCCAAAGCCACAGCGCCAGAACTACCAGCACAATGGGAATCGTTACCAGCGCTGTGGAAAGTACCCAAGATTTGTCTTCCCGGTTTGGCACCGTTGTCACTCCATTGACGTAAAAGATTGCATTACTTTGTCGGGGGCTGTTCGGCCATGGTTAAAATTATTTTCCAAATGTCCTCCGGCACCGGCATAACCGATAATCGGCCAAGCCGGGGCAGTTCCCACTGCGCCAGGCGCGGTTGCGATTTGACGGCGGCCAGCGTGACGGCAAAGCGCAATTGTGCGCCCGGTTTAATATCCACCACGGCCTGTTTGGGGTTGTCGCCCTTGGGATCAGCGTATGCGTCTGATGCCGCCACCGCCAGTCCCACGATGGCCTTTTCTGTGCCGGTGTGATAAATCATCAGGGTGTCACCTTTTTTTATTTGCCGCAGGTATATCAACGCCAGATTATTATTAACGCCGTCCCAGACCGTTTTGCCGTCACGCAGCAAATTCTTAAAACTGTAATCATCCGGTTCGGTTTTTAGAAGCCATTTGGCCATGGGTTAGTTCCTCGTACTTAGGGATTGGAAATCAACGGACCCTCGGCACCGTCCGAAGCCGGTGGGTATGGTTTTCAACATTCATCATGGATCCGTTGGCGGTGGCTTGGACGGCGGCGCGTTGGGACCGGCACTGGGTTTGGGTCGCGGTGGCTGGTTCTGCCCTCGGCGCGGTTGATTTCGCGGGCCGGCATTGCGGGAATGTTTGCCATGGCCGCCGGAGTTCTGATTGCCGGCGTTGCGCTGTGGTGGCTTGCCGGATTTATCGGGCTGGCCTGGGGGTGGGGCAGCGGGCGGTCTATTTTGCGGGCCCGCAGTGGGACGATTTTGCCCCTGATCGCCGGGTTTTCGCATGGTTTGGCCGGGACGTGGCAGCTCCGGGGCGAGATTTTCGCCGTCACCGGGAAATTGCTGCGCCCGTCCGTCGGAATTCAACGGTTTTGGCAAATCAAAGGCTACAATATTTTCCATCGGCACCGCCGCCCGATTGCCGTTGTCATATTCCACCAGTACCAACTGGGTCAGAATTTGGCCGTCCATCACCCAGGCTTCACCCTCGGCAGTGCGAACCCGGGAATGTTTCCGGGGCAGTCGCTTGCGCAAATCTTCATAGGTTTCGTCTTCATAACGCAGGCAGCACATCAGGCGTCCACAGCGACCGCTGATTTTTGCCGGGTCCAGCGTGGCTTTCTGCACTTTGGCGGAGCGCATGGAAATCGGCGTAAGCACCTTGAGAAATTGTTTGCAGCAGCAGTGTTGGCCACATTTTTCATAATCCGCCACCAGCCGGGCCTCATCGCGTGCGCCTACTTGCCGCAGATCAATGCGCGCTCGCAACTGATGCGCCATGTCCCGCACTAAAGACCGGAAATCCACGCGGTGTTCGCTGAGAAAATAAAAGACTACCTTTTCGCCGCCTAAGAGGAATTCCACATCCACAATTTTCATCGGAACACGGTGCACTTCCACCATGCTGCGGGATACTTTCAGGAATTGCCCACGCTGGCTGTCGAGGCGGGCCTGCTCGGCAATATCTTGCGCGGTGGCCACGCGCAGAACCCGGCCGCTGTCCGAAAATGGAAAATCTTTCCCGCCCGACTGATCAATATAATCCAGCATTTTGTCGCGCGTGATGGATTTGTTGCACCCGCCGTTGCCGCAGACGGTGGTCAGCATCTCCGCCATTTCCACGCCCCGGCTGGAGCGCACGACCACGCGCGACCCGCACCCCACTTTTTCTTTTACATCACTTTGAAATTCGCCGATGAGCTTCAGGTAGCCGTA
This sequence comes from Phycisphaerales bacterium, assembly GCA_027366115.1. Taxonomy (GTDB): domain Bacteria; phylum Planctomycetota; class Phycisphaerae; order WQYP01; family WQYP01; genus JAMDCX01. Next base: position 14,836 of record DAHXLH010000106.1, on the reverse strand, counting down.
GCGCACCACCATGGTTTTCGGCGGAGGCGGATCCGGAACCACCGGTTCCAGCGGCATAATTTCAAGCGATATCGGCATAGCTTCTCGTCCGATCAGATGGCCACGCGGAAGAACAAAACAACATACAGCAAAACGTATTGTAATCGCCTTCCACGCGGAATGACACCGCAGGGTAGGTTACAGGTTACAGGTTACAGCCGCGGCCCCAAATGTTAGCCGCCGGGGTTTACCCGCCAAGAAAAATTGCCGTGCCTCTGGAAGAATGTTCCGGGCGTTATACCCCGCTGGGGAGCTTTTCCCGCGCCGCAGTCGTTGCACGGGGCGCTGTATTTTCGCTGTGGCGCGCGTAATGATGAAATGCGCTGGTGAGCTGCCGAGTAATCGGGCCGACTTTGCCGTCACCAATCAGGCGTTTATCCACACTGGTTACAGGCACCACTTCCGCACCCGTGCCGGTGAGGAAACATTCATCGGCCGTGTATAAATCATAACGCGTGAGATTCGATTGCCGGGTTGGAATACCGGCGGCCACCGCCAGTTCCAGCACCACTTCACGCGTGATGCCCAGAAGTATGCCACTTTCTTCCGCCGGTGTTAACAATTGACCGTCGCGCACAATAAAAATATTATCAGCCGTGCATTCGCAGATAAAGCCCAGCGGGTTGAGCATCACGGCCTCGGGCACGCCGGCATCAATGGCTTCCCATTTGGCCATGATGTTATTGAGATAATTGAGACTTTTAATTCTCGGGGATAATGCGGCGGCGGCAATGCGCGGCGTACTGGCGGTAATAATGGCCATGCCGTTACGGTACGTTTCTTCCGAATACATTTTAATGGAATCGGCGATGATAAAAATCGAGGGGTTGCTACAAGTCGCCGGTGATATGCCCAAGGCCCCCACGCCGCGTGTCACCAGCAGGCGGATATAAGAATCGGTAAGCTTGTTGGCCTGCAGTGTGGCCGCCACCGCTTCGCCCATATCATGCTGAGAAAGGGGGATCTCCAGCCGAATCGCCTTGGCGGAGTTGTAGAGCCTTTTAAGATGATCAGCCAGGCGGAAAACCCGCCCATTGTATTGCCGCAGGCCTTCAAATACGCCGTCGCCATACAGCAGCCCGTGATCAAACACGCTCACCGCCGCCTGCTCCATAGGAACCAGCCGCCCGTCCATCCAAACCGTTTTACTCATAACCGAACCGCCTGTTCCTGAAGTTACAGAACCCATCATTTTAATCGGACGCGGCACGGGAAGCAAAAAACCACAAAAAACGCGGTTCGCAGTACAGAAGCATCGCTATTCCATTTACGCTATTATGAAGGATAATTATAATTTTTTGAGGTTACTGATCTCGAAAAAAGGGTTCAGTGATATGAATGGCCGTGGAGTTCTAAGGACCCACACAACATCTGCCCTATCCCCTCTATCGGCTTGCGCGAATGAAAAGGATTAAACATTTTTCCCAAATTAAATTCTGTAAAGAATTGATAAACTTTTTGGCTCCCTTGGTTCGATAACATAACGGTTGGTAGGAATACTGTGCGGAGCAGTGCGTTGAGCGCTACAAGTTTATCTAAAGTTGAGCGGAAACAGATTCTTCAAATTATTGAAAATTTGAAGAATGAGGGGGAATCTCTCGGACGTCGGCATCGGCGGCGGCCTGTGCAACAAATCATGTGGTTAAAGCGTCTGCCACGACCGGAACGTCCCAGGAGCGCAGCTTTTCGCGTGCATACCGAAGATGCTTCGCTGAAAGGGATGGGGTTTTTAACCCGTCGGCGCTTGCAGGAAAACGAATATGTTGTTGCGCCTTTGCAGTTCCGCGAAGGCGGCGGCATGTTGGTTTTATGCCTGGTGCGCTTTTGCCGGCAGTTGCCGGAGGGTGGCTATCGGGTCGGAACGGAATTTGAGGAAACTCTGGCCGACGCTACCGGGACGACGCGTATTCCCCAAGGCTGGCTGAAAAAAGCCTGGTCAGCCGAAATCACAGCCTCCTGACAGCCGTGATGCGGTTGTCTGCTAAATTGACTAAGCCTCCTTAATCAGCGGCGATGGGCACGTTTATGTTGCCCTTCTCCGCTGATTTTTTTTACCTGCACCTTGACAAAGCCGCGGCGCAGAAGTCCCCTGGGCACCTGTCCGAGTAATGGCCGGGTTGCGACTGCGAGATTTTTGGCCGCTCGGGCATCGTCGCGTCATAGAGCACCGTGGTGATAACCCGGTGGTTGGTTCGCGACACTGGATCAACCAGCGGATTATCATCCGGTTCTCTACAAGAAGCGGCAACGACGGCGTACCTCACACGGATGGTACTCCGAGGAGCCCGCGCCGCGGAGGGGCGGAACACGCTTCTGATTTGTGGCAAATTAGCGGGTAGGCTCAACCACGGATTGCGTGCGCACCAGCACATGGGCATCATTGAGCAGGTGGAACCCCTCAATATGCACGGCCCGCCGGTGCAACTGCGTCACCACGACAGATAACCCAACCGTTTCACCCAACTCATTTTTCCGATGTGAAACCACGCCATTTTGTTCCTCGGCAATGCGGAGCAACTCAGCAACCGAATTTTCAAAAAGCGTATCGGTCACGTGCTCTTCATTAATCGCCAGATAATAATGATGTGTTTCGCCCAAGGCGACATCATAAAGTTTGTCGCCTTTGCACGGAATGCGTTCGAGCAGTCCGCGTTCCGGGAGAGATTTATTCGGAAAGCAGCAAAGTTCACAAACCGTGTGCGGGCCGGTAATGGTCAGCATGTGACCGCCATGGTTTAGCAGCCAGATATTAACATCAAATTCACCCACCGCGCGAGCGCGGCGAATATCCGCGGAAATCAATTCCGGATGGAGCGGACGGTCATATACCAGCACGGAGACACCAGCACTGCGCGGTTTCTTGTGGTGAACGCTCATGGTTAATTCCTTTTGGGTTTTCATACGCCTTTACCTCATTAAAATTCGGGCAAACATCCTGTTTGCCGTCTTATTCCATTGCTTTTAATCCAAGTCAGGTCAATGGCCCTTGTTTTGGCATCAGCCCAGCCTTACACATTACACACACTGCGAATCCTACTTTGTATCTTTATTTCACAATCCTATTTTCATTTGTGAAATTCGCATTTCAAGCTCCCAAAAAACGCCCTCCAATACCACCGGTGTTGCGGATCCCTGATGGGACGTCGGTCACTACCGTTTTGCCAGCGTTGGTGGCTGTGGAATCAGTCCCACAGCCCGCTGCCGACGATCAACATAGGATCACATACGACAGGCAACCACACTTGGTTTCCATGAGTATAGCAATTAAAAAGTCGAAACGGAAGATTTTTTTTGCGATTTTTTATTTCGCCCGTTTTGGGCGTTTTCACAGGCCGGCATCGCTAATTAATCGCTTTTGCGGATATATTATAAAAAGCGGACTTTTATAAGACGCTCTCTTAAGGCATAATAGTCCCATGAGCAACTATATCAGCAATGCCCGAATGCAACGTGTTGATCAACATTGGCAGGCCACCAATGCTGTAATTTGCGGCGATGTGACGCTCGGCGCGGACTGCAGCGTCTGGTTTGGGGTAACCATCCGCGGGGACGTGGCACCCATTCGCCTTGGCCATGCCGTCAATGTCCAGGAAAATTCCGTGCTGCATTGTGACTATAACCAACCTCTGGTCATTGGCGACAACGTAACCATTGGCCACGGTGCCGTGGTGCATTGCGCGTCCGTAGGAGAGGGAACGCTTATTGGCATGAAGGCGGTCATTCTTGGTGGGGCGGTGGTGGGGAAAAACTGCATTGTGGCGGCTGGGGCGGTGGTGTCACCGGGCATGGTGATTCCCGACGGGCAAACCGTCATGGGCGTGCCGGCAAAAATAGTGCGGCCGGTAAGAGAAGCCGAATTAACCGACATGCGCAACAACAATCAGCACTATGTGGAACTGGCCGCCCAGCACGCCGAAAATCCCGAACGCATGTACCGCATGGGGTAGAACGCCTTTACTTCGAACGGGTTCCTGATTTCCAACACTATTAAGGGCGGCATTCCTTATCTGCCAGGTGCCTGTCCGAGGTGACTCCCGCCGCTCTCCACGTGTGACGGGCGGCGCAATTGCTACCGGTCGGATTCCACGGCCTTTAATTTTTTGATTTGGGCGTTAATCTCCGCCACCTCCCGAGGTGGCAGCCGCTGGATTTCAGTTTTTGGCAATGCGCTGTTGAGTTGCAACGCAAGTTTTAATTGCGCAATCCGCTGCGCTACGGTCAGCCCCGCTCGGCTGGTCAGGGCATAAGGCAAGCGCACCGGAGCGTCGGTACGGTTTATCGATAGCAACTTCAGCACGGCCTCGCGTGGATCTATCCCCATTTGCATCTCCACGCTGATTTTCCGCTGCAACCAACCCTGCGAGCGGGTATCACGCGCTAATACCGCATCCGCCGCCTTAAGCGCCTGCGGCCAATTATGCTGTGCCAGCGCCCGCTTATACGCATGGCGATATACGGATGAATCCCATGGATACGTTCCGCGCACGGTCGGCACCCACACCGCTACAGTCAAAATAAGTGCCAAAATACATAATGCGCCGCCCATCATCAGGCCGGCGATGGCACCGTATGTGTTGTGCTCCTTAGCAGAGGAGTTCTGTTCCACTGGCCGCGGGCCGGCACCCTGAGCCGCAAATGCCCCAAGAATAATCCAGAAAAGCATCGCCGTCGGCCCGGTGGCCAAGGCCATGTTAATCTGATCATAAAGCACCATTCCCGCCGCTCCCAGCACCGCCGCGTTAGCTACGATCATCTGATACCGCGGATGGATCACCCGCAAGAGCCGATGGGCCAGCAGCATTCCACCCAGTGCCGCTCCCGCGTATAGCGCTGAAAGCGCCAACTGATAAGTCGCCACACCCTTGGCACCAAATCCCGGATGATCGACTGCCAATCTCCCCGCCCACCACACCAACGCCAAAAGAATCAACCCCCCTGCAGGCAGCCCGCGCTGATTTTCTTCATTGGGAAGTTCATCTTTCTTCCCCAGCGTGCTTAAAAAGCCCCACAATACCAGTGCCGCAAAACCAATCGCGGCGGGAATGCCCGCCTCCGCCGCAATGCGGATAAACATATTGTGCGGATCTTTCACATCTTCCGGCGCACTGGGAGGTTTGAATTGCGTATAGTGGTATCCAAAATTGTTCAATCCCACACCGGTCAGCGGATGACGCTGAATCAATCGCACCGCTCCCGTCCAATAATCCCAGCGATACAACAGGTCCTTGGTGGGCAAGCCATGATGTATCATCCCATAAGTAAAAAGCCCCAATGCTCCGGCAACCGCCAACACCAGCACCACGGCAACGGCCACTGGCTTGTGCCCGGCGAGCCACTTTCGCTTCCAGCAGGCCCCAGCCAGAACCGCGACGCAAATGACAAAACTCGCGCCCCCGCCTTTGCTGCCGGTAAATACCAGTACGGCAACGCCCGCCAAAGAAACCAAGAGCAGCACCACACCCAGCACCAGATGATCCGGCAAATTCACATCCCCCGCTCTGGGCGGCTTTCCCGCAATAGGCGCTTTACCGGATATTTTTTTACTCGGCGTTACCGGCACCGTTGTTGAAGCAGGCTTGGATAACAAGCCCGCGATGGCCAGCGCCAACCCTACCAGCAAAAGAGGGCATAATGTTTCCGCGAAGCCATCACTTAAAATTCCAAATCCACTGACTTCCCGACTTTTCAATCGGCTGATAAATAATTTCACCTGGGCACTGTTGTTTTGCACCCCGGATTGGCGGAGCCATTGTTGCTGATGTTTTTGAAAATAATGAATCGTCTGCGGAATTTCCACATACCGCTGATATAGGCCTTTAACCGTTACAGCGCAAAGCAACCCCACCAGGACGGCAATGACCAGTCGTTGTCGCTGCGGGGTATGGCATAAAATTCCCGCCGTCCATCCCCCCAACAGCGCCATGCCCAGATCAAAGACCCCGACCAGCGCGGCAAAACGATTGGCCGCCGTGAATATCGCCGCAATCGCCGCCGCCAGCACCAAGGCGATCACGCCCAACTGCATCCACTTGCCAAGGGAAATAGATTCGCCTGCCAGCAGCCCCGCACCGCAGATCAGCAGCGATAAAATGCCCAATCCCATGACCTCCGCCGGCCCGGTCAGGTTGCCCACGGTAGAAGAACCGGTGTGCAAAAATGCCACGCTTCCACTCCATACCCCATCGCCGATCGGCTCGGGTATGGTCAGGCGAAGGCACATGATCACCAGCAGCGCCGCCAGCGCCATCCAGGCCACAGTGTTGCGTTGCGCCTGATTCATTGCACATGCTCTCCCAGGCGTTCCAGAATTCCCACGATGGTTAACACGCTTAAACATTGCACCGCGATAATTACCGCCTCAAATCCGTTGGCCTGCGCCAGCAGCGGGGCCGATAGCCCGCTGGCCAATGTGACGGCATAAATCACCAGCACCGCTCCGCGCTTGGTAAAGCCATGCCGCGTAAGCCGATGTGAAAAATGATTGGTGTCGCCCAAAAACGGGCTGCGGCCCCGATGTAGCCGCAACAGGCATACCACCACAAAATCGTACAGCGGAACCGCGGCCACCACCAGCGGCATCAGCACCGCATACCAGCGCCCGTGGCCGGCGTAAAACGTGGTGCGAATGGTCAACGCCGCCAGAAAAAATCCCAGCACCATGCTGCCGCCGTCACCCATAAATATTTTTGCCGGCGGAAAATTATGGAACAGAAATCCCGTCGCCGCGCCGACATAAAGCAGCAGCAAACCGCAGATAAACCACTGGTGTGTTTGCACGGCACCGATAAAAAAAAGCGAACCACATATTGCCGCCACGCCCGCGGACAAGCCATCCATGTTGTCCATAAAATTAAACGCATTGGTAAGTACGACAATCCACAGCACGCTGGCGACCGCCGAAAGCAATTCTCCGCCGGGGAAAAGATGATCCATAAATGTCAGCACCCGGAACCCGCCGGTCTGAATGCACTCTCCGCCGCCAACCAAAGCTGCCGCAATAAGCAACTGCCACAGCAGTTTCGGAATAGCCCGCATGGCATGACGATCGTCCACCAACCCCACAATATGAATTCCCAGCGTGCACACCAGCAGCCACAACGCCAGTAACCGATGAGCCGCCAAGCCCGGCAAATATACGCGCACCGAGGGCGGCAAATAATTTTCCAGCGGCTTATGGGCAAACAAACCGGCGACGGCAATGCCGCAAATTAATGGAATCCCAATGGCCCAGAATATGGCAATTCCTCCACTGCGGGCGATGGGCGTGTTATGCACCTTGCGCAATCCCGGTTGGTCAATTAAACCGATGCGCGCCGCATAGCGCCGCACAATCGCAGTGCCCAGCACGCACAGCACCAAGCTGCTGAAAAATAGTCCCAGTGCGATTTCCAGCATCCATGAACCTCAAAGAATTAGTCCATCTACCGCCCGGCAAATTTACAGCGCGCCAGCCGCCGCCGGCAGTTGTTTTACATAGGCGTCCCGACACCGCAGGAAAAATTCCTGCGCCGTGGGCGTGCGATAATCCGCGTAGGTCCACGGCCAAGGTGCCCAGCCCGTCGCGGTCCAATGCAGGGTGACTTCCGCAAAAATCCCTTCTCCCAGGTAAACGCGGTGGCTGTGATCTTTGGTGGTGGCCAAAATCACTTTGGTGCGTGAAACATAGCCGGGATCAATATTAATCGGTCGCGGGGCCGCACCGGGAAATTGCCCCGCCAGCAGCACTTCGGCCAAATTGGTTTCCAGTTTGCACTTGGCCAGTAACTGCGGCTCACAGAGCGTGGCAAACCGCACCCATTGCCGCAACAGGCCCGTTCCCATCTGATCTTCATAGTAAGCGGTAAAATTGAAGGCGATGATTTCTGATTGATCATCAATGGGGCCATACTGTTGGGAAAGATGTTGCCGCGCTGTTGCCAGCATCGCCTGGTTCCCCGCAATGATTCCCGCAAACCGCAGCACCGGCAGAGGTTTAGGTTTATTGGGTAAAGCCATAACTCTGTCGCCTTAATTTACTGCACGCGCCGCGTCCAAAGTCTCTGCCGCATGTGCCGTGAAGCGGCAAACATGCAGATGAACACCAAGCCGGCCGCTTTTGCTTAAACGATGCAGCCCAGTTCCCGGAATCGACCCACACCAACAACCTTCGCCGCTTCCGGAGGTTGAATTATCGACAATGCCTCAAAATCAGCAAGCCCGATTGGACTATCGCGGGATTTGAGTTCTATCATGCCCCAAGGGAAAATGCCTCCCATAGGCTGGTAATTGGTGAACTTCCGCCCGGGGTGATAAAATCCACCCTACAGCGCAATGCGGCGCACTTTGGTAACAGGAGTCAACGATGGCAACCGCACGCGGAAAAAATAGCAGGCATTCCACAACTAAAAAAAGCGGCGGCGTTACGCCGGCGGTTTCCAAGGCGTCACGCGCTGCCGAAAAAAAGCAAACCGCCCAGGCCGTCTCAGTCGCCGCCCCCCGTAGCGCCCCATTGGGCTTAAGTTTTGAGCAGCCCATGCTGCAATTAGAGCGGCAGATTCAGGAACTGGTGGTCATACAGGAACAAAAAGGGGTGGATTACAACACCGAAATTATGCGCTTGCGCGATAACCTCACGGCGCTGATGAAAAAAACCTATGACAATCTTTCCGCATGGGAAACCGTGCAGGTGGCCCGGCATCCGGGCCGACCGCAGACGCGCGATTACATTGATCTGATTGTCAAGGAATTTGAAGAACTCCACGGCGATCGCCGGTATGGCGATGATAAAGCCATCGTGACCGGCACCGGTAGAATCAGCAGTCATAAGGTGATGCTGGTGGGCCATCAGAAAGGCCGAAACACCAAGGAAAAAATCGCATGCAACTTCGGCTGCGCCCATCCAGAAGGATATCGCAAAGCCTTGTTAAAAATGCAATTGGCGGCAAAATTTAAATTGCCCATCGTGGCCTTTATTGATACGCCCGGAGCCTACCCCGGCCTGGGTTCTGAAGAGCGCGGGGTCGCGGAGGCCATTGCCTTGAATCTGCGCGAAATGGCCGTTTTGCCTACGCCCATTATTTGTATTGTCATCGGCGAAGGGGGCTCGGGCGGAGCCTTGGGCATTGGCGTGGGAGACCGCCTGGCGATGCTGCAATATGCATGGTACAGCGTGATATCACCGGAAGGGTGCAGCGGGATATTATGGAAGGGGTCCGACAATGCCGCCGAGGCCGCCGAGGCCTTGAAGCTTACCAGCAAAGAACTTAAGCAGACCGGCATTATTGATGATGTCATACGCGAACCGCTCGGTGCCGCGCACCGCAATCCACGCGCCGCGGCCGAAGCCCTGGAACGTTACATTGACCGGGCATTAAGGGAACTTAAAACCGTTTCCTCGGACGATCTGGTGGATCAGCGCTATCTGCGGCTGCGTCAATACGGCTCCGAAGCCATGACAGGCACCTGACCGGGGACAACCTCCCAGGCACAGCCCTATATAAATATCTATTAGTTTAGAAATCGGCATAGGAAGAGCACGCCTGGGTGCCCAGGCCTCCCGGCCGGCCTGACGCCGCGGGTGCCAAGGCCGGCTCATGTCAAAAATCCGTTCACGCCTCTGGAAGCCGCTGAGCGAGTTTGTAGCCGAGAGGGTGAAGCGACCGGCGAAATGTGCTTGTAAATAGCGGGTTTTAAATGTGTTAAGATTTACTATTGACAGCGCCGCCGCTGGTGCGTATCTTTGTCACCTGTGGTTAAGCGTGTGCGGTGAAAGCCGAATTCGCTGAGATCACCGGCTTTGTGCGTGCACCGCGTTGTCGGCGAAAGCCAGGGCGCGAGAGGCGGGCAAGAAGGCTGGAAATGGAAGAACATGTGAATCGGTCACGCACGGATGTTTGACCGGGTGGAAGTGAATGAAGTCGGCATCTCATGCCATGCCAAGACCGGATATTTCAGTCTTGGCGCATGATGATTTTCCCCGCAGGATGCGAACCTATAAATTGTAAAATTTCTTCAGGCTTTTCCGGAGCGATCATTGCGCATGGTCGTAGGGTGAGAGTCGTTTTGCGCCCTGGTGCAACCGGAAATTTAGGAGCCGGGTTATGGCAAATCTGGACAATCTCACCAGCGCGCGAAGCGTTTGGAACGAGGTCATCACCTACATTAAAAATCTCCACTCCGCGATGGTGCGACAGTGGTTTTCCGAACTCTCACCCATGGATTTTAACTCCGGTGTCTTGACCGTCCGCTGCGGATCCTCGGTGCAGCAGCAATATCTCACCATGCGGTGTCGCGATATTTTTAATGAAGCCGTTCAAGCGGCCACGGGGAAACTTGTCACCGTTAATTTTATCTGCGGCACCGTCGGCGGCGCACCGACCAAATTAGCCAATATTTATAATGACGTGATTTTGTCTCCGGATTATGTGTTTGATAATTTCGTGGTCGGCCCCACCAATCAACTCGCTCATGCCACCTGCATGGCCGTGGCTGCCCAACCGGGTAAAAGCTACAACCCCTTATTTATTCACGGTGCGCCGGGCTTGGGAAAAACCCACCTGCTGCAGGCCACATGTCAGGAATTGCTTAAACGCCGCGCCGATATGCGAATTGTGTATCTATCCTGCGATAATTTCGTCAATCATTTCATGGAATGCGTGCAATCCGGCGACATGATGCAGTTCCGAAACATCTACCGCGGCAGCGTGGACGTGCTGATTGTTGATGACATTCATTTCCTGAAAGGTCATGAACGCACTCAGGAAGAATTTTTCCACACGTTTAATGCGCTATTCCAGCAGGGCCGGCAGATTATTTTAAGCAGCGACAGCCACCCTTCAGAAATTCCTGATCTGGAACAGCGTCTGGTATCGCGCTTCAGCAACGGCATGATCGCACCGGTGGGCAAACCCTGTTATGAAACGCGCTATGCGATCGTTCGCAAAAAGGCGGAACTGCGCGGCATTGAATTACCCGACGAAGTGGTCAAAATGATCGCCCGCCGGTTTGAAAACAATATTCGTGAACTGGAAGGGGCATTGACCAAGGTGCAGGCCTACGCCATGCTCAACGGCGGGAAATATGACGAATCCATCGCCGCCATGGCCTTGGGAGATATGACGCCGCCGTCCGAACGGTTAGTGTCCATCCAAACCATCATGCAACAGGTGGTGCTTTTCTACAATGTGCGGCTTTCCGACCTGCAAAGCAAAAAACGGCATAAATTTGTGGTACTTCCCCGGCAGGTGTGCATGTACATTGCCCGGCGCAAAACGCGCCATTCGCTGGAAGAAATCGGCGGGTACTTCGGCGGACGGGATCATACCACCGTCATGCACGCCCTGCGAGCCATCGAAGACGCCAGAAAAACCGATGAAACCTTCTCCAAGCATCTGGATCAGATCGAACTGAATATCGACACGGAAGCCTCCCGCGCCGGCGATGTCCGTGCCAGCCGGGCGTGAGAGATCCCCTCCGTCGGGCGCGGCAATAAAGCCGGCCAGATGTCTGGAAGTGCGAGCTTCCGGGATGAACCATTCTCTTAGCACCGGCATTTATACCGTCGACTTCGCGTCTCGCCGGGAAAAATCGCCACGCCACGTCAGGCCGCGCCGGGATTATCCCCGTTTCCTGGCCCCATAACGTTATTGGACCTTGCGAAAAACGGCATTATTTTGTCCCAATCAGTTCCGATTAAACCGCAATTCCGGTAAAATAACGGAATACGGCATTGACCATATTGATTCTGACCGATATAACGCAGGGACTTTCGTCACGGGTCGTACCCGCTGAATAGCCGAATTGGGCGGCATTCTAAGCCGGACTCGGCGCACGCAATGCGTGCGGTTACTATATATGAAGTAAAATAAATTGGTTAAAAAGGGTTTGCAATGATGATCAATCACCTGCGGAGAAGAGTAATAGCCCTTATGCTCGCGGCCGGTGCGGCAACCTTGCCGCTTGGCCTGGTGCGCGCGCAGGGGCCCGGGGCGGCACAACATCTGTTGGCCGGACAACTTATTGACGACGCGCGCACCGTCAGTCGCAACCTTAACCTGCCGGCAAATATTGCCGCACAGCAGGCTCTGACCTTGCTGGAGGAAGCGCGACACATCGACGCGACATCCGCGACAGCCCTGCGGCTTCTGGCGGAAGCCGCACGAGCTAATGGCGATCAGGCGCTGCGCGCCAAGGTGTTGCAGGAACTGGTTAATCTTAAGCCCAACGATATAACCGCCCAGGTACAGTTGTTTGATGCGATCGCGGCGCGGCGGCAAACCGTGACGGGCCGCATTTCCGTCTATCGCACCGTCTTGGCGCACAAAGCCTTTAATGATCAGGTACGCAGTGCCATGGCGCAAAGAATCGGCGGTCTGCTGGAAGCGCAGGGTCGCAAAGATTCGGCATCACATATGTATATCCGCGCCATTAAACTCAATGCCGCGAATCTGACGGCCTGGCAGGCTCTGGCTCGTACTCTGGCGTCGGAGAACGCCCCCGCATCGCAACGGCTTTATGCCTTATTACATGCGTTGCGGGCCGATCCCTATCAGCCCGATGCACTTTCCGCTGTGTCGGATATTCTCGCCGATGCCCATGATTATAAACAGGCCGCCTCTTGGGCCAATGCCGCGATTCGCCAGTATCAGCAGGCCCACATGAGTATATCCCCGACGCTGGCGGCGAATCTTGCGGCCTATTGGGCGATTGCCGGGCAGAACGACCAATATCAGGCCTATATGGGCGAATTGCTGGGTTTAAAGCACCCCCTCACTCCTGTACTTATGATCGCGTTAACCCATCGCACGCGAGGAAAATTTGTCTCCGGTCCTACCGCCCAAGCCCTGCTGGCGCGCATCCACCAGCGCCTGGCCGCCGCGATTAAAGCCGATCCAAAAAACACCTCCCTGCAGGCCGATGATGTGTGGCTGGATCTGTTTTATAACGCCAAACTTCCTCAAGATATTGCCCATCGCGTTGCCGCTCTGGAAAAAAAGCTCCCGGGCGGCTCACCGGAATATTACCGTCTTCGCGGCTGGCAGTTGTTGCGGCAAGGTTATACCGCCGCGGCTTTGACCCATCTGAAAAAGGCCGGCAATGATCCCTATGCGAGGCTGGGCGTGGCCCGGATTTTAGCTGCCGACCATCAGAAAGCGGCGGCCGGCAAAATTCTCCAGCAACTTTGGACGTCATCGCTGCCCGCCCTGCCCACCTTGGATGTGGCGCAGGCGGCTGCCAATCTGGGCATTACCCTTACGCCCTCAAACCGTGAATTGGCGATCAGCAAAACGGTTGCCGCCTATCCCAAATTAATGCTTCATGCCTTGGATCATCCGGGCAAAATTGTGCTCGTCACAACCGACTGGTCCAATCGCTTTATCACCGCCGGCGATCCCATGTACCTGCGCGTCCACTACTACAATACCTCACCTTACACATTGGCCGTGGGGGCCAATACCGCTATTACAACCGCTATTGCCATGGCCGGCAGTATTCAAGGCGTTAATAATTCCGCGCTGGGCGTTTATGCAGTGGACAATAATCCGCCCATGCTCCGCCTGGAGCCGCAGGGCGGTATTACTGTGCGCTATCGCGTGGATCAGGGAGAACTGCGAAAGCTGATTTTGAATAATCCGATTTCAATCCTCGGCGGACAGGTGGAAATCATCACCAATCCGCTGGCTATGCAATCCGAAATCCTCCCCGGCTTGGGCGGTATGGAGATCAACGCCGGATATTTCAATGTCGATGGATTTTGCCCGGGTGATCCCCAATCCCTGGCCGACCTCGCCACGAGCCTGACCTCTGTGCCCGCCCGGCGGCAAATGCTCGCAGCCGGGGTGCTGGCCAGAAGTCTGACCATGCTTCCAGGTATTGAAAGCTCCGCCGCACCCAGCGCTTCGCCGACCGATCAAACGAAGGCAAATAGTACGCTCAAAAAGAAAATTACTTCTGCTCTGATGAATATTCTTGGCACGCCGGATGATTATCTAGCCCAAGCCTGGCTGGCCCGTTGGACACCGCTGAAGGGTTCGCCGAAGCAGCTTTCCCAGGCGCTTCTGGCCGCGACTAAATCCGATCGGGCGGTTGTGCGTATGATGGCTTATTGGCGAATTTTGGCCGTCGCCGAAAAGGGCAACAAAGCCCACGCCCTGGCAGCGGCGGCCAAAGAGTTGTCCACCTTGAGCCACGCGGACAAAAACAAACTCGCCTCCGCCTGGGCAACAGAGTTAGCCGCCCAGGCGGCACTTGGCCCCGTCAAAAAAAAGCCGGCCGCCGCCGCTAAGAAAAAAAGGTAGGAGCGGCCGTCCGGGCTTGATTTAAGCGTGACCTTGCCGCATAATAATGGGCTTTCGCCAAGGGACCGGGGTTACCGGGACTTTATGGGCGTTGTATTGAATCAAGGGAGGCCAGTGTATGGCTTACGCAATTGTTGAAGACAGTGGTACACAGTTCAAAGTTGAACCCGGTGATAAGCTGGAAATTGATCTCCGCCCCTTGGCGGAAGGTGCCACCACCCTGACATTTGATAAGATCCTTCTGGTTTCAAATGATAGCGGCGTGAAAATCGGCCAGCCGGTCGTGGCCGGAGCCTCCGTGACGGCAAAAATTATCGGCGAAATGAAAGCTGATAAAATTTTCGTCGAACGCTTCACCCGCCGCAAAGGCTTCCACCGCCGCGTAGGCCACCGTCAGCGCTATATCGGCGTGCAAATTGAATCCATCAATGGCTGATGCAATGGGGCATCCTTCTGTGCCAACGCTATGAGTTTTCCAGGCAGCTTCCGGTGCAATACCAGAAGCTGCTTTCTTATGCGCC
>DAHXLH010000105.1:0-16915 GCA_027366115.1 Phycisphaerales bacterium | reverse complement strand
CATTCCCTCTACGTTACTGGTAGAAGTTCATCAGCCCCAGCCACGAGTATCCGACGTGCATCTGGTTAAGATTTTTCCAGCTCACAGACCCGTCATTATAGAGGGTGTTGCCGCCATCCGGCTGCCCGCCGGCGGACAAGCTGTGATTAGAGGCTGGCAAAGGCCCTGGCCAAGTCCAGTTGCCCGCCAGATTAACCGTAAGATCACTCGCCAGCACGGTGGATCCGGAATCCACCGGGGTTTGCGTGAATTGAATGGGGTTGAACCTCGTCGGGCTGCTGCCGAATTGGGATTGCCGAATCTGGTAGTAATAGCAGTATCCATACGCTACGCTACCCCAGTTAATTGTTCCGCCATTTTTAACCAGCGTCGGAAGATATTGGCCGTTCACGCTGCAGTAGGGGCCGTAGTAGCCCGGCTGGGGGCAATAAAACATCGTGGGGTTGTCGATCATTTGTGTGGTATACAGCAACCCCAGGCCCGCCGGAGCCGCTTGTCCGTTCTGCTGCTGCCCGTTGGTCATTGAAAGAAACGGTATTCCAAAGCCGGTTTTGGCCAGCGTAGAATTAGACGGATACTGATTGTTATTATTCGCGGCATAAATCATTATTGCCTGTCCGATGGACCGCAAGTTCGTTGAGCACTGCACACGCTGGGCCAAGCCCCGTGCCCGACTTAAGGCCGGCAGCAGCAGCGAAATCATCATGGCGATGATCGTCAAGACCACCAGCAGTTCAATGAGCGTAAAGCCGCGACGATTGTGAAACGTGTTATTGTTATGACCGTACAACATATACCCTGGCTCCCGAAAAACCGCCGAAGCGGCTAAGAACACTGTTCAAACCGCTGCAAAGCGATCGAACACACACAACTACGTCAAACCAAAGTTCTTACCGCGCTGGCTGATAGGACGCTTGGCGGCAAGTCACTGCCTGATCGATCTGATTCTCTCAAGCACTGACAATATGTATCGGCAAAAGCAACCAGAATCTTTGGTGATTCATGTCAGTAAATGCAAGGCGTTCCCCGGCTCCCATAAAAGCGGTTTTGTCAGGTGAAAATCAAGCATCGCGGCCAATCAATCCTAATTTGTGGAGGCGATAAAGCACCGGTGACGCACCGGGAAAGCCAACGGGCGATTTGAAACTTTTTGGCACCGGTTGGCGTATAACTAAAGCTTGCGGTACGATAACAATACTGGTTTGGACGTACTGGACCGTGACCATTTACAGGAGACTCGCGTGACGCGACAGAACCTCATCGGAAAACTCTCACTGGCGGCCGGATTAGCGGTTGGTATCTCTATGGGTGTCATCGCCGGGAATATTTCCGCTGCGGTAACGCTTCCCACCACACCCTCCACGGGACTTAAACCGGTAAAAGCCCATTTACCTGTGCTGAATCAGGATGTGCTCATGCCCCGGTCCCCAGCTCCTGGTAACCCGGCGGTGGCCATGGTCAACGGTGTGGCCCTGAGCAAAGAACATTTTCTTAATTCACTACTTCGGCTTAACGGCTTGGGCTTGCTGGAAAAATGGATTCAGCTCACCGTGTTGAAACAGGCTTGTGTCAAGGCCGGCCTGCATGTGGGTAAAGCGCAGATTGATGCCGCGGAACAAGGGGTGCTCAATCAACTTGCGGCCCAGCACATTCCCGCCAAACAGCGGATTCCCGTACTCGAAAAATTGTTGGCGCGGAAGGGCGAATCGCTGGCGGAATTCCGCATGGCTCTGGCTCGAACAACCTATATGTTGGCTCTGGCCAAAGGGCACGTGCATATCACCGATGCCGATGTGAGGTTAGCTTACAAAACCAACTTTGGCCCCAAGGTCGAAGTGCGCGATATTGTGGTCAGCTCCTTTGATGACGCCGCAACGGTCCGCCACTTAATCATGGACAAGCATCAAAATCCGGCGGTGGTGGCACAGCAGCACAGCATTAACACGCAAAACGCTGCCAACGGCGGCCTGGAAGTTATTCCCTTGGAAGATAAAGCCCTTCCGCAAATTCTCCTGGACACCGCCAGAGAACTGCAACCTAATGTGCTTTCCGCCGCTGTGCCCGTCAATGGTACGCTGCATCTGCTCTGGCTGGTGAAAAAAGTCCCCGCCAGTGATGTGCCACTTTCAAAAGTGCAGACCGGCCTGAAGGCGGATCTGTTAAATCAAGGCGAGTTGCAATGGGGACAAATTGAATTAAACCGCTTGGTGGCGCAGTCCAAAATTACCATCGCCAATCCGATTTTGAATCAGGAATTTGCCGCCCTGCGTGAAGCCTATGCCGAGCAGGCCCAGGCGATGCGCAATGAACAAAAAGCGCAGCAGGGTAATGCGCCGGCACCTGCCGCGACTAAGCCGCAGGGGAAATCAGCCAAGTAAACTGGTTGATCTTTTCGTGCGGCGGACATTGGCTTGTGCGGATTGTTTGACGGCATAGGTTCGTCGGGCAGTTAAGGTTATAATACATAAAATTCTCCGGAACCGCGGTCCGCTAAAAGGCGACTGGGTTCCGGAGCGTTGCATTACGAGAGGAGCCGGACTATGGTCGGCGGAAATGATAAGCCTTTTACAATAGACGTTTCCACGCGTATAAAACGTTTGCCCCCTTATTTATTTGCCCGCATTAACGCGTTGAAAGCCGCCAAGAGGCAGGCGGGGCATGATGTGATTGATCTGGGCATGGGCAATCCTATTGACCCATCACCGGGTTTTGTCATTGATAAGCTCGCTGAAGCCGCCCATGATGCCCGCAATCATCGGTACTCGGTAAGTGTGGGCCTCTACAATCTGCGCCGCGAGGTGGCCCGAAAATACAAACGCCGCTACGGCGTGGACCTTGATCCGGAAACCGAAGTGGTCGCCACGATCGGATCAAAAGAAGGTTTCTCCCATCTGATGCTGGCGCTGCTGGGGGCTGGGGATACCGTGGTGGTTGGTGATCCGGCCTATCCTATTCATGTCTACGCCGTTGCCTTGGCCGGCGGCAATGTGATCAGCGTACCGCTGGGAAATGATGAAGCGTTTTTGCAGCGCATTGAGCATGTGCTGAAAAATTTGTTTCCCCGCCCCAAATTGCTAATCCTTAATTATCCGCACAATCCATCCGCTATGACCGTCGACAGCCTGTTTTATGAACAGACTGTGGCACTGGCCAAGCAATACAATGTGCTGGTGATCAGTGATTTTGCCTATGGCGAAACCTGCTTTGACGGGTATCAAGCCCCGTCATTTCTGGCCACACCCGGCGGCAAAGACGTGGGCGTGGAATTCTCCACCATGAGTAAGCCCTACAATATGGCCGGTTGGCGCGTAGGATTCTGCTGCGGCAACAGTGAAATGGTCCGGGCGCTATCGACCATTAAAGGTTACTACGATTACGGCCACTTTGCCCCCATTCAGATCGCCAGCATCCTGGCCCTGCGCAACGGGGATGAATTTGTCCGCCAGCAAGCCGAGATTTATCAGAAGCGGCGGGATGTGCTGGTATCGGGTCTGCGGAAAATCGGATGGGATGTGCAGTGCCCGCGAGCCAGCATGTTTGTTTGGGCCAAAGTTTCAGAAAAGCACTTAGCTGGCCAAGGTACCATTGATTTTTCACTTCGCCTGCTGGATCAGGCGGACGTCGCGGTGGCACCGGGGCGCGGCTTTGGCGACAACGGCGAAGGATTTGTGCGCATAGCTCTGGTGGAAAATGAATTACGTATCAAGCAGGCCTTACGCCAGATGGACGCCTGCCTGAACGGCAAAACAAAAATTCAACGGCCTAACAAGCTCATCGCCGGGACCGCTGCGGCTCCCGCCACCGATTCTTCCGCCGACCCACACGCAGAGCATACCTTGGAGCATGATCATCCGAATGTCGTTGGCGGATGACAAGGCAGACGGCAGCGCTTGGGTTACAGGTTGCAGCGCGCCGGTGGTTTTATCCCACCGGGAATGTTAGCCGGCAGGTTTAACCCGCCGAGCAGAACAAATGCGCCAGCTCTTCCTGAAAATGCGAAATGCAAGATGCTGCGTTATAATAGCAGGTGCGGTAGTTCGTTACGGAGTACGGGCGGGCCGGCTCGTGATGCTTATGGTGGAATCTGCCAGGGAACCCATGGACGCAATTGAACGCGACAAGATTCTCAATGCCCGGGCGATGTCTCCTGAACGCAAGCTGCGTGCCGGGCTGGAATTATTTGAACTTAACAGGGCATTAATTCTAGCGGCACTTAAATCCCAACACCCGCACGCAGATGCCGCCGCGCTAAATGCACTTTTCCTCCAGCGCCTCGCGCAAATAAGACAACTGGAAGCAGGCCAATGAATGTTCTGGACGTCGCCGCTGAAGTCATTGATGCGTTAAATACCCTTAACGCGGGCTACATGCTTGTGGGATCGCTTGCAACAAATCTTTACGGCATTCCACGCAATACCAATGATGCTGATTTCGTATTGTCACCGCAAATAACCGACCCTGTTTCAGTTTCGACGCTTCTGGGGACTGCGTACCACCTGGATAACCAAATGTCGTTCGAATCCGTGACGCTCACGTCGCGTCGGGTGCTAACCCATACTGAAACCGGCTTTCTCATCGAATTCTTCGAGCTTTCCGAGGATGTTCACGACCTGATGCGATTTAACCGGCGGGTGCATATCGAATTTCTCAACCGGCCGGCTTTTGTTCCCACCGTTGAGGACGTAATTATCACGAAGCTCCGCTGGGCCATTACCGGGAAGAGAGCCAAGGATGCTTTGGATGTCAGAAGCGTTCTGGCGGTGCAACGGCCTTCCGACATTGACGCGGTCTACCTCCGCCGATGGACGGATGTACACGGCACAACCAAACTCCTCGATCAGCTTTTGGCGGACACGAAGCATGTATAGGCTGGCCTGCACCTCTCGTCGCCGCTGATTGAGGGGCACAAAAACAGACCTTCGCAGGCTGGCGATTCTTTTGCAAGGCTCCTACAATCTATCGATGGATACCACAGCCACATGGTCAGCGGTGCTTAAGCGATTGTCGCAGCGGGCGGAAGATGTCGATATCGCCGGCCGATGGCCGCGGAAAAATATTGAAGATCTGGCCCATTGCGGTGCCCTGAAATGGTCGGTTCCAAAACAGTATGGTGGAACCGGCTTATCGCAGATCCAATTACATCGGCGATATGAACAACTTGCCTCAGTATGCTTAACGACTGCCCTGATTCTTACCCAGCGCGATGCGGCGCTGGAATTTCTCATTTGTGCCGCCACCAGTCCAATCAGTGGTCCGGAGTGCCGAAAACTTCTCTCCCGGCTTGCCAGGAATCAGATATTCGCCAGTATTGGAATTGCCCAGTTAACCACGTCCGGGCAGCATCAAAACGGGGGTGTTACGGCGGTGGAGCACGGCGCGGCATGGCGCATTTCGGGCATTATTCCCTGGTCTACCGGCGCCGGTAACTGCGAATATATTATCGCCGGCGCTCGCACCGAAACGGGGGATCAACTCCTGTTTATTCTCCCCATGAAGCAACCAGCCGTGCGGATAATTCCCCCGGCACCCATGGCCGTGCTCAATGCCAGCAATACGGTCGCCGTTAAACTTAAGGATGTTCTGATCAAGCCAGACGACATTTTAGCCGGTCCGAGTTCCAACGCGCTGGCGGTTCGCAACAAGTACCGGCGGTTTTCCCTGAACACCTGTATTCTGCCTTTGGGGGTTGCGGCGGGCGCTTTACGCGATGCGCGGGATCTGGTCTCTACACGGTCCGCGCGGTGCAAAGCCGCTGTCGCTGTCTTACGCCGGGAGCATACCGCGTTGTCGCGCGAGGTTTACCGACAGGGAGCAGATAAGGTGGAAGCCGACAGCGCCCCCAAACCGGCGATTTTACGGGCACAATGCAATGACCTATGCTGGCGATGTGCAGCGGCGACGTTGGAGCTGGCCAAAGGCCGCGGGTTGATGATGTCGCATCCCGCCCAGCGCCGGATGCGCGAAGGCATGTTCTTTTTCGTCTGGTCCAGCGGAGCCAGCGTCATCGAGGAAACACTCACGTGTCTCCAGGCCGCCGGGCGAAGGTAGCCACGCCCTGGGCCATTTGCGTCAGAGAAGCATCCCGGCTTTGGAAAAAAAGCTATTCCAGTTACTCCATGCGAATTGCTCAATTTGTGCATTGGTAAAACCCGCGTCCGCCAGGGCATCACAGATTTGTTCCAGATCGGCGGGACTGCGGATGCCTTCGGGCAGGTCAAGTGCGGAAAAGCCGCCATCCATATCGGATCCTAAACCGACAATGTCGGTGCGGCCGACAAGCTCAACGATATGTTGAATGTGACGAACCACATCTTGAATCGCGGCCGTGCCAGTGCTGACAAGAAACCGGGAAAACAGATTAATGCCAATGACGCCCTGCGCGTTTGCCAAAGCTTTAATTTGCGCGTCGGATAAGTGCCTTTCCGGATGCTTTTTTCCCGGCAACAGACTGCGGCAATTGCTGTGCGAGGCAATCTTGGGGCGAACTGCTTTTTCCATCACCGTCCAGAACGCTTGTTCCGACAAATGGGACACGTCATGTACCATCTTCAATGCGTCGGCGCGCTTCAGCAGCGCAAAGCCGTCGACGGTGACATCACCGCCGGATTGATCACCGCCGGCCCAGCGTGTTCCATTCACCCATGTAAGACCTAAGATGCGTATTCTCCGCCGATAAAAATCATCCAGATCATCCACGCTGCGAAGGCCTGCACCCCCTTCCAACAGCAGCAATAATTCAAGCTTTTCGGCTAGTGTGGTCCGCGATCGGTCCATCAGAACCACGTGGCCGTCGCCATGCCATTGTTCATACCGGTCCATTTGCCGCATTGATTGTTCATAGGCTTCCTGCGGTGAACTGTAACACCAGGAACCATCAATATTTTCACCCGAGTCATCCCGCCCGCGCGGTTGGACAAAAACCGTGGCCACCGCACTGCGCACGCGGCTATCTGCTAAAGATTTTAATGTCAATGCTGCGGGGCCATCCGATTCATGTGGTGGATCATCCAACATGTCCCGACCTGTTTCCGCCAGATACGCCAGATCCAGATGAGCGTCAAAAAATCTGTGCACGCTCATGACTCATCACTGCCCAGAATGCTGATAATCTCATATTCGCCGATGACCGGCAGATTGGCGTAACTATCGCCGGCAACATGCAGCAGTCCCAGCAAGGCCAATAAGGTAAAGCCCAGCCAGATCAGACCGCCCACAAGCGATGTCAAATAGACCATCGCCGGTAAATGCAACAATGGGTAGCCCAGGAGCATGACGGTCTTACATGCCGCCCAGACGACCATTTCCAGCGTAAAGAGCATCAATCCTTGATTGGCATGATGCCGGACAAATTTTGAATGCAGGCCGAATACCATGGGTATCACTACCAGAATACCCAAATAGGATAGCAACGCCATGCCCTTATTTTTACGAATGTCTTCTTCCTCTTCGGCGGCCGCCTGTTTTTTCAACTGTGCCGCTTCAACATTGTCCGTCGGGGATGAGGCGGCCGTTGGGGAAACCACTACAACGGTCGGTGCCGCCACGGCAGGGGCTACCGGGGATGCGGCGGCTTTCGCAGGTTGTGGCTTAAGATCATAATCGTTGGCGTCGGTCATGGTATCGTCTCCGGTGTAAGGTTCACATCCACGGAATTATAGCGACATGGGCGGGAAATATCAGATTAATCGGGCCACGCCTTGCTGATGGCGGCGGCTGATTTGTTGCTGCATATATTCAAATATTTCCCGAGCTTGAGGAATCTCACGAAGTTCCATCAGCGGCGTGACCTGATCATTGCTGCGAATTTCGATGGTGCCTATTCCCAGCATTCGGTGAATAAACCCTTGCCGCAATTGAATATCCAACACACTGCTAAGCGAAATCCAGTCAATCTGCTTGGTGAATATGCCGCTTTGAGTTTCCACACGATCGGCGTTAACCAGACATCGGCTGTTACGGGAATTCAAGTAAATAAGAAATCCCGCAAACACATCTATGGTTAATACCACGGCAAAAATGATCGCTCCATACGCCTGCAGTATCGGAATCTTGTAGGTTCCCGCGGAAATAACCAGCACGATGGCGCACGTCAGATAGCGAAAAAAATTATCCCATTGCGAAACCGAAACATCGAAAACCGCATCCGCCATGTTTTGTTGGACTGGATCATCCTTCGCCGGCGTTTCGGAATCCGCTGGTGCCGCCTGAGCGGCGGGGGAGTCCACAAATTCGCCGCAGTATCGACATTTCCGGGCGACGCGGAGAATCATTTCTCCGCAGGAGGGGCACGGCCGCTGTGCTTGGGCCGGAGATGTGGTCGGGGCGGTTGCCGGCACGGGGGCAATGCTGACGGGCGTGGCGGCCAGAGGAATCAGGGTGCGGCTGCACATGGGGCAAATCAGGTGGCGGCCCAGCCGCTGGGCCGGGATTTCCAGATCATGTCCGCAGACGCAACGCGCCTGATAAAATTGTGGAGGTGTATCCATGGCCCATGCCCCGATTTTCGTGCAGACCCGCGACTAACGCAGTAAAGCCGCATTAAGAATATCCACACGTCCGCGCACACCATACGCGTGGATCCCGCTGATAATAAATTCCACTGCCTTAACCTGTTTTACCGGAAGTAAAACCGGCGGCAATAATTCACCGGGCGTTAATATGCCGGAAGTATAAACCGTCTTACCATCCGCCTGTACCAAAACTTTGCATGACCCCCATGGGCGCGAAGATTGGTCCATGGCTGGAATAAACGTCAACTTGCTGTATTTATCCGCCAGATTGTAAATCAATCGCGCCGCCACATGCGTGCCCAAGCCGTGTCTGAAAACCCGGCCGTTTACCTTAAGAGAACGCATCACACAACTGCCATTATTTACTAAAGGCCATGGTGTTCCAACATACGGTACTTGAACATATTTTTGCGGGGCAAGGTCGGTAAGCCACGTGAGATTCCCACTAAGCATGTCAATGCGTTGAATCGTAGCGACTCCGCATTTGATCGCCGTTATGGATGGAACGGTAAGAACCAGCGCTGTTCCGCGCCACGCCATGGCCGATGCGGTCACCATCGTGCCATCGCTGAATGTCATACGAATGCGTGGGCCGCGGTAAACACTCGGTGCCAGCGTTTGCGCCAGATTAATCGTTGCGATGCGGGCCAGAGGAATGCTGATCGTTCCCAACGAGCTTTTCCATTGCACTGCCTGCGACAGGAATTGCAGCATGGCACCTGAGAGGTGATCGCCGTTGATAAATTGTATGTGATCATGCGAGATTCCATGGAGCATGGGGGTTTTGCGTTGGCGTGTGAGTCCCGCAACGTCATTTATCGGTACAGTCATTTTGCCGAACACCACCGAATCAAAGGCCATTTTCCCGCCGCTGGACGCCACCGGAGTCCCCGCTAGGACATCCCCGGTTCGAAGGTGCAGCCACCATGAGGATGGCCCGGATGTTCTTGTCGGCACGGCACCGGCGCGGCGGCGGAGGCTCAATAATTCAGGCATGGTAAGATTCACGTTTTTACCCGCCGCTAGCAGCCTGATGCGGCCGGAGGTAGTCCAATCAGCGACTTGTGCCGATGCAATCGATTTTATTCTGCCCCGTGGCGTCAGGGCCGCTAATCGCACCCGCCACTGCGGTACTCTGGTGGCCGGGGCCGCGCTAGGTCGCGCTAGCAGCGGGGGGGCTATGCGAATAAGACCGCATACCGCCAGGAGCATGAAGATCAGTCGATAAATTACACGACGATTCAACGGTTCCTCCATCTTATTTCTGCAATATCGGCAGATACCGATCGGGAATCTGCAGAATAATTAAGGCCATGGCTGTAGCGTAACTCTGGCCTGCGCCGCCCGTCCAGTTACCCGCCGTTTGCTGCCGCTTGATCAGATCACCGCTGGCGGCCGGCCACCATTTGGCCCAATATTTTCCTCCCGCAAGAAACATGGCCTGCGTACCATAATAGTTGCCATAGAAATAATTTCCCTGATTATTTTGCGGCGTTCCCGGCAGGCACCCCATAAGATAATGCACCCCGTTGCCAATTGCCGAACCGCGATAAATACCCGCATACAGCAGGGCCGCCACGCCCGCCGCCGAACGCGGAAATGCCGACCCGCCCATGTTCAGCATATAACTGAATCCCCCGTCCGCGTTCTGCAGGCGATGAACAAAACTGATGGCCTTGGTTATGGTCCGCTTGGGAACAGCAATGCCGGCTTCACGCGCGGCACGCAAGGCCATGACCTGGCAGATAGTCACAGAGATATCCGCATCCATCGGCACGGGCTGATATCGCCAGCCGCCTGCAGCGTTTTGCGCATCAATAATCAGGCGGATGGCCCGTTGCAGCTTTTCATGCAGGTCGGCCGCATGAGATTCGCCATAAATCTCGGCCAGAAAAAGCGTGGCAAAACCCTGGGAATACATGGGATCGGCGTCCGTGGGGCCGGCGATCAGGCCGGAACGCTGGCAGTGATCAAGAATATAGCGTAAAGCGCGGGAAACATTTTGGGCATACCGTCCCTGTCCCGGTAAGTTGCCCCCCGCGACAAAGGCCAAGCCGCCCAACGCGGTGATGGCCGTGGTGCCGGAATCAAATGAACCATTGGCATTCTGCCGGGCGGCCAGCCACTTCAAACCGCGACGCACGGTTTGCCGCACCTGCGGCGTAATTTCATCCCGCAGCGGACTGGTTTGTCCCGCCACAAACGTGGAGTTCGCCCCGGCCGCTCCGGCAGTTGCGGGCAACGCCATACACATGATCATCGCCCCGGCCCACGCACGAATTGCCGCCGGGCGCAACCATTGATCCGGCAAGCGCCGGCGAATGGCTTTATGCAAATGACTAAACAGTAGCCCATGGGAGGGGGAAAATTCTGGGTTAAGATCATTGAGCCGTCGCTGAGTCATGCCGTTACGCTCCGGAACCTGTTGGGCAATCCACTCTTATATTCTACTCTGGTTGACGCTTTGCGTATAATCAGCAAACTATTTGTTCCGACTTGTTTGCCCCGGCGGGGCCAACGCGGAATAAGGTTGTGCCAAGGAGGCGAAATGCCCGCAAATGAAAAATTCATCATTGGGATTATGCAGATGCGCTGCGAAAAAGATCCCAACGTCAATCGAGATCATACCGAGCGGCAAATACGTCAAGCCGCACACCTGGGTGCCAACGTGATTTGCACTCAGGAATTATTTTGTTCTGAATATTTCTGTCAAACCGAATCGACGGAACTTTTTGATCTTGCGGAATCAATCCCCGGTCCGAGCACCGAGCGCTTCAGTAAATTGGCAGCCGAACTGCAAGTGGTGCTGATAATCTCGCTTTTTGAAAAGCGCACGGCGGGCATCTATCATAATACCGCCGTGGTCATTGATGCAGACGGCACGCAGTTGGGAATGTATCGGAAAATGCACATTCCGGATGATCCGCTGTTTTATGAAAAATATTACTTCACGCCCGGTGATCTGGGATTCAAAGCGTTCCAAACCCGTTTTGGCCGCATCGGGGTACTGATCTGCTGGGACCAGTGGTTTCCGGAAGCGGCAAGACTCACCGCCATGCAGGATGTGCAGGTGCTATTTTACCCCACAGCCATCGGATGGCACCCGGCGGAAAAAGCGGAATTCGGTGCCGCTCAAGTGGATGCGTGGCAAACCATTCAGCGTTCCCATGCCATTGCCAACGGCGTCTACGTCGCGTCACCCAATCGTATTGGGCATGAAGGCGCGAAAGGTGGGGGGCTGGAGTTTTTTGGCAGCTCCATCATCTGCGATCCGTTCGGCAGATTTCTGCAACGTGGCTCGGTGGATAAGGAAGATATACTCATTGCGGAAGTGGATCCGAAACTGCAGGAAACCGTTCGCCGAAATTGGCCGTTTTTCCGCGACCGCCGAGTGGATGCCTATACCGGATTAACCCATCGATTTTCTTGATTCGCACAACAGTAAGCCTGAAATCATTTTAACGGAACCATCAATGACCGCCGCAAAAATAAGAATTAAACAATCAGTTGAAACGCCCGCCGCCGGAACCTTACGCAGCCAAGGCTTCTCCATGCCCGCCGAGTGGGAACCGCATGACGCCACCTGGTTGGCCTGGCCGCACAATCAGGAGGACTGGCCGGGAAAATTTACGCCGATTCCCTGGATTATCGCGGAAATAATCCGCCATATTGCATCGGCGGAAACCGTTCATCTGATTGTGGAATCGCCAAGCCGTATTGCAACCATACGGGAAATTCTTAATAAATCAGGCGTTAAATTGTCGGCCGTTCGTTTTCATGTGTTGAAAACAGACCGGATTTGGACGCGGGACTCCGGCCCTATTTTTGTAAAAAAAAGCGGTACAGGCCCGAGCCGCATAATGGCTTTAGGCTGGCTTTTTAATGCCTGGGCCAAGTATGACAATTATCATCGCGATGCGCATGTGCCGGCGTATGCCGCCAAAGCTCTCGGCATCGCCATTGATAACCCGACAGCCGCGCGGTCTGATGGCAAAATCGTGCGCCTGGTTCTGGAAGGCGGCAGCATTGATGTCAATGGTGCCGGATGTCTGCTGACCACGCGGGAGTGTCTGCTTTCCAAAGTGCAGTGCCGAAATCCGGGAATATCCCGCGGGGTATTGGAACGGCACTTGTGTGACAATCTGGGCGTAGAAAAAATTCTTTTCCTGCACAGTGGCATCGTGGGAGATGATACCCACGGCCATATTGATGATACCGCCCGTTTTGTCGCTCCATCGGCTATTGTCGCCTGTGTGGAACCCAACCGCCGGGATGCCAACCATCGGCGCATGGCGGAAAATATAAATGGCTTAAAGACCATGCGGGACACCAAGGGCCGCAGTTTCGATATTATCGAACTGCCGTTGCCCGCTCCGGTCTATTTTGATAAGCAGCGACTGCCCGCCAGCTACGCTAATTTTTACATCTGCAACGCCGGTGTGCTGGTCCCGGTATTTAATGACCCCGCGGACGTGCGGGCTCTGAAAATTCTGGAGCAATGCTTTCCCGATCGCAGCATTATTCCCATCTATTGCCGCGATCTGGTATGGGGACTCGGGACGCTGCATTGTATGACGCAGCAACAACCGCGATAATCATAAAGCTTGTTGCAGCGTCGCAACGGAAGCTGTATAGGAACGTTTGGAGTTTACATGCGAATTCTGGTAACCGGTGGAGCGGGATTTATTGGGTCAAACTTGGCTAAGTATCTGGTGGCACACGGCCACAAGGTTGTGGTGCTGGATGATTTTTCGTCCGGAGATTTTAAGAACCTCGTAAAATTCACGGGCGAAGTCTATACCGACCGGTGTGAAAATCCGCCCGCCGGACGCTTTGACGTTATTTTCCATGAGGCTTCCATCACCGATACCACCGTGATTGATCAATGGAAAATGATGCAGAATAATCTCGAGCGATTCCGAACCATTTTATCCTGGGCCACGGTATGGAAAGCGCGCGTGGTTTGGGCGTCATCCGCCGCAACCTATGGAAATCGACCCGCCCCCATGCGGGAAAGTGATGAGCCATCGCCGTTAAATGTTTACGGATATTCCAAACTCGCCATGGAACGTCTCGCCGCCAAGTGGCATGGCGATTCGCACCTGCCGATCGTGGGTTTGCGTTATTTCAATGTCTACGGCCCCGGCGAGGCTCATAAGGGGAAATTTGCCTCCATGATTTATCAGTTGGCCCAGCAGATGAAGGCCGGCAAGCGGCCCCGGATTTTCCATGACGGAAATCAGCGGCGCGATTTTGTCTGGATTGATGATGTCATTCAGGCCAATGTGAAGGCACTGGAAGCGGAAGGATGCCACATCCTTAATGTCGGCAGCGGCGTATCGGAATCCTTCAATGCCATTATCGCGGAATTAAATCGCGTTATGCATACCAATCTGCAACCGGAATATATTGACAATCCCTACAGCTTTTTTCAGAATCACACCGAAGCGGATATTACCGCCGCCCGCACCATTCTTGGCTATTCCCCCAATGTGGGGCTGGTTGAAGGTGTGCGGAATTATTATGGTTCAGGGGCCATGTGATGACCCGTACATCCTCAACGATAGCCGCAGTGGCTGCTGGTGTGATGCTCACACTGGCAGGGTGCCGCAATCCACCTCCGTCCAGCGCCCTGAAAAGCAATTCCCCCGCATTGCGGGGAATAAAATCTTGGGTAGCGGCCGGTGCCGGTCAATACAATGCGGCATTGACCGGCTCACTGGATTATGACAATCGTATCAGCGCCATGGTCGGCCATCTGGACCTGATCAACGCCTATCGTTTTACGCTTACGTTGCAATCGACCGATGGGCGATATGCCTTTATCCTGCATCGCAACTGGGCCGGAACACACTTTTTTGTTCAGCCGCGCCGTTCGGATGTGGCTTTGGCCCGAGCAATTGGAAAAGGAATTTCCCTGGCATTTCGCCGACCTGAGGGGCCGTGGCACGCGGCGGTCCAGGCCTCTGGCGATGTCGTCACATATAAAGACGCCAATGACAATCGCTTTCAATGGAATTTCACCGCCGGCACCAATAGTCTGCTTCTGACCCACCTAAGCGTAAAAACACCGTCCGGGGCAAATTATGGTGTCACATTTAATAGCACTACAGAAGGGGAGCCGGGATCCATGGTTATTTCGGATTCCGCGTTAAATTATATCTTGCATCTGCGGCTGCAGGTAAACAGTGCCGCGTCCATAACCGCCCGACTTCCCTGAATGCGGCTAAAATACGAGAGACGTAATGATCGCGAATTTCCCCAGTGAACTTATCACGCAGCACCCATTGGTGGCAGGTGGCGCTGGAGTGTCCGCGGCTGCGGCGCTGGCACTGTGGTATGGTGTGCTGTACTCCGGCAGCGGGATTGTGGCACCGGTCATTAAAACCATTCACCCGCACCAAGCCGTCGCCCTTACCTTTGACGATGGCCCTACCCCCGGATTCACCGACCGCGTGCTTGATATCTTGCAGCAGCACCATGCCCACGCCAGTTTTTTTCTCATTGGATCGCAAGTCAAAGAACATCCCGAATTGGTTATCCGAATGCTGGCCGAAGGGCATACCGTTGGCAATCATACTTGGGATCATGATCATCACGGCGTATGGCACGGCGAAGCGTATTGGCACGATCAGTTGCAGCGCACCAGCGCCGCCTTGGCGGAAATCACCGACCGGGAACCGGCACTGTTTCGCGCCCCGATGGGATTTAAAACACCGCCCCAGGCGCGAGCCGTGCGCAAAAGCGCGATGCGTTACATCGCCTGGCGCGTGCG
This sequence comes from Phycisphaerales bacterium, assembly GCA_027366115.1. Taxonomy (GTDB): domain Bacteria; phylum Planctomycetota; class Phycisphaerae; order WQYP01; family WQYP01; genus JAMDCX01. The sequence continues at coordinate 1,630 of DAHXLH010000105.1, read as the reverse complement.
TGCCTGGGACACCTTAAACATCTCACCGCGCACCATTTGCCGAATCGTCACCTCACAAATCCGCCCGGGCGACATCATAACCATGCACGACGGCCTGGAACCCGCCCGCAGAAATTGTTCGCAAGAACCCACCATTCAAGCATTGCCGGAAATTTTGAAAATTCTAAAATTGCGAGGCCTCACGTCCATGAGCCTCGAACAGGCCCTGGAATCCCCCGTATACCAATAGCGCGATGCAGACTCCGGCCATCCGGCAGGGGGGGGGGCGGTGGAACTTCCGCTCCGCCCGATCCCACTTGAAACCCCCACAAAGCCGCCGGCTCGGCCGGTGGTGGAATACACCATAAAAGCATCCCGACGCGTCGGGACCCAACGGCGTGATTTGCCCCTGATTTAGCGTTATTCCGGCCCTGCCCGGAAAAATTGCCACGCATCGGGAAGCCTGCCCCACAATACGGGCCCTCCCCCGAAACGTAAATTTCGACGCGGTGCGCCGTTGCCGGACCCACTAATCGGTGCGGTCGAGAACGGTTACCAGCGCTTAGTATTGCACACTGGTAACGGACCGATCGTGCTGCGGAGACAGATCGCCCGCCGGCACGCCCGGACGAACAAAACGGACACGCAAGCTGGTTCGCCATCATCAGACACCAACTGGCGATCCGCAACAACTCCCGTGCGTACGTCTTCGCCGAGATATGCTCGAGGGAGCCAGCCCTCCGCGCAGCGAATCGGGGCGATCCGACCCGCCGCGCGGTCCAGAATACGGAGCCCGTCCCCGCCGGGACAGTAACGTGCTTTTCTGGCCATGCGTTTTGTTTATCACCAGTCCCCTCCCGCTTTGGCGTGCCTCGGGCCGTGCTTCAGCCCTTGCATGTACGGCGGATCGCGCCGAATTCAAAGCCGCAGCAATTCTCGCTGCGGCCATCCCACCGCAAGCCCTTTTTCAATCTAACGACCAGTCGTGATGCCTAGCGGATCTTCGCCGGCCACCCAGACGCCACCATGCTCACCGGGCACCACGGCGGTAATAAAATTGAGCGGGCAATGCAGAGATATTTCATCGGATTGGCCGGCTTGGCAGCGGCCTTATTTTTGCCGGGGTTTACCGCCGCCGCTTTCACTGGCGAGCACAGCGGCAAAGCGGAATTTCCGACAAGGAATGCCGCCATAAGCAAAAACAGCGGCCAGAATCTCCAATGTAGCCGTTCACGGATATCCGGTCGGGCAGGCTGGGAAGCCTGCACCGAAAAACGGCCCCGCGCCGCTCGCTTCAACGGATGTTCCAAGCCACTTTTTGCGCAACTCGTTTATTTACAATGGCTTACATGCGTTTTTCGCGTTTGCGTGTAGCCACTAAAATATTTGATATTATTTTATATTGCTCTTGCTTTTAGATTTATATGTGATATACTGTGGCCACTATGCACGTGGATGAAGGTCATTCCGGTCCCTATGTTCGACGCCTCTTACGCGATTCCTTTCGCCTGGACGGTAAGGTCAAACACCGAACTATTGCCAATGTTTCCAGTTGCTCCCCGGAGGAAATCCAAGCCCTCAAGCTGGCCCTGCGACACAAAGGCGATCTGACAACCTTGGCATCGCTACGAGATGCCACCTTGCATCAGGG
>DAHXLH010000326.1:0-4597 GCA_027366115.1 Phycisphaerales bacterium | reverse complement strand
CGTCTGCCCGGTGGAAATCAGTGTCATTCCCACGCTGCTGCATCTCGAGGCGGTCCGTGCGGTTCTTAACACGAAAATAACTCTTGGTGCCCAGAACGTTTACTTTGAGAAAAAAGGTGCCTTCACCGGCGAAGTCAGCGTAGGGATGCTGCGGGACATGGGTGTGGCCTACGTACTGGCCGGACATAGTGAACGGCGGCATATTTTAGGTGAAACCGATGAGACTGTGGGCAAAAAAGCCCATGCCATTGTCGCGGAAGGCCTGAAGGTGATTCTGTGTGTGGGTGAAACCCTTGAACAACGCAAGAACTTCAAGACCGTGGAGGTCGTGGGCCGGCAACTCGATGCGGGTCTGGCTCATGTTTCCGCCGCCGGTGCCGAAGCCGGCCACCTGGTTATCGCCTATGAACCGGTATGGGCCATTGGCTCAGGGCTAACCGCCACCCCCGCGCAAGCCCAGGAGGTCCACAGTTTTATTCGGACAAAATTGGGGGAAAAATATGGCCACGAAATAGCACAAACCATTCGCATTCAATATGGTGGATCGGCCAAAAAAGCTAACGCCGCCGAGCTTCTGGCACAGGCCGATATTGACGGCCTGCTTATCGGCGGTGCCAGTCTGATGGCCGATGAATTTATGGGTATTGTGCAGGCCGCCATTACCGCCCAAGCGGGACATTAAGACAACGGGTAAACGAGCTTGACCGCTCAAGGATAACACGTTCATGACAACATTTTTTTCCATCTTGCTGGTGCTTCTGGGCATCGTGATGATTTTCGTCATTCTGTTGCAACGCGGACGCGGCGGCGGCCTGATCGGCGCATTTGGTGCCGGTGGCGGCGGATCGGCCTTCGGCACGAAAACCGGTGACGTATTTACCACGATCACCGTGGTGCTTTTTGTACTGTTTATGTTCCTGGCGATCGGATTAAACTGGATGGTTCAGGGAAAAACGCCCCTGGCCACTTCCCGCCCGGCTCCGACAACCCAAGGTGCCATGACGACCACCCAATCGACGACGGCAAGCGCCACACAGGCTGCGGCGCCGGCTGCGGCTACCACCGGAGCCAAGGCTTCCAAGCCAGCCGCGGCACCCAAAGTTCCGGCTGGCAACGCCACAACCGCCAAACCGGCGGCAACGCATCCGTGATGGATTCGGAGTTCAGATGATCATCAGCATGACCGGTTATGGCAGAGCGAGCCTGGAAGAAGAAAATTTTTTTTGCCAGGTGGAAATCCGCTCGGTGAATAACCGATTCCTGAAAGCCTCTATTCGCCTGCCCGATGAACTGGCGGAATGTGAAGCTGAGATCGATAAACTCATCCGGCAGCAACTTTACCGCGGCTCAATAAATCTTACTGTTACCGTAGTGCTGCCGGCGGGCACAGCGGCCGTGGTGAATCGGGAAGCGGCCCAATATTACCTCAAAGAAATGCAGGATTTGGCACGCCACGCCAAGGATTCACCGGCACCGATGACCATTGACCTTACCGAATTGCTGCTTCTGCCCGGGGTATGTGAATCACCCAGTCGTGGAAACGCCGAACCGGACCACCAGCACCGGCGCGATGTCATTAACCGCCTGACCGCCGATGCGTTGGCGCAAGTTGTCCAGATGCGCAAACGCGAAGGCGAAGCGCTTTGGAAGGATTTAAAATCGCACCTTGCTGAAATAGCCGTCGCCCTTGAAACCATTCGGCAGCAGGCCCCGCAAATTGCCCAGCAATACCATCAGAGATTACGGGCACGCGTCATGCAACTCGTGGGCGATGCGAAGCTATCCCTTTCTGATACCGATCTTCTAAGGGAAGTGGCCTTATTTTCTGAGCGGGCGGATATCAGCGAAGAAATTTCGCGGCTTTCCGGGCACCTGGAGCACTTTATCGGTTTGGCGGAAAAGGAAAATCAGGTGGGCCGCACGCTGGAATTTATCGCCCAGGAAATGCTGCGCGAGGCCAATACAATTGGTAGCAAAGCCAGCGACGGCAAGATCGCAAAACTCTGCATGCAGATTAAAGGCACTATTGACCGTATCAAGGAACAAGTGCAGAACGTGGAATAACCTCAACCGCCCCGGGCAAGAAATATCAGACCCGGCGTTACCAATGACCAGGCATGGAATTCAGTTGATGGAAAACGGCAAACAAGGCTTGCTTATTTTTGTGTCCGGGCCGTCCGGCGTGGGGAAATCCACCGTCTGCAATCGCTTGGCCAAGGACCTGCCGGCCCAATTTGCCCTATCGGCAACGACCCGCGAAGGCAAGCCGCAGGATCAATGGGGAAAGAAATATATTTTCGTAAATGAGAATGAATTTCAACGGCGTGTTGCAAACAATGAATTTCTTGAATATGCTAGGGTGTTTGGGCATTGGTACGGTACGCTACGGCAACCCGTGTTAGATGCCTTGGCGATTGGCCGCACGGTGCTGCTGGAAATAGACATTCAGGGTGGTATTCAGATTGTCAAAATGTTTCCCCAAGCCGTAGGAGTGTTTATTCTGCCGCCCGGCGAAGAAGAATTAACCCGGCGGCTACGCGAACGCGGGCGCGATGAACCCGAGGTTATTGAAACGCGCCTGCGGCAGGCCAAACAGGAAATTGCCATGGCCGAGCAATCCGGGGCGTACCGGATAAAAGTGGTCAACCGCGTGCTGGAACAGACCATTGCTGATTTGATCAGCCAACTGAAAGCAGTACCAAGGTGATCACAGCAGGCTGCCGGTGGCACGCCGGCTTGGAAAATTGAATTTTGAAATGGGCACGCTAGCCCCGTTGGAATATATTCAGGAGCATTTACGACATGATCGAAGCAATTAAAAGCGATGAAATTGTACATAAACTCGGCGGCCGATTTAAGCTTTGCGCCCTGGTGCAGCACCGGCTGGCAGAACTGATCGAAGGCCAAAGACCGCTGGTAGAGCGCAACGGCCGCAGCGATATGGAAGTCGTGCTGGATGAAATTCTTCAGGGCAAAGTCAGCATCGACTTTGAAAAAAGCAATATGACAAAGCCCGCCGAAGCCCTGGGCCATAAATAAGCAGAATCGGCACGGTGGTTGGATGACACCGCGGATAGCCTGACAATTCCGGAGTGGACACGGCTCATGAACAGCGCACGGCGAAAAGTTCTGGTGTGTGTCTGTGGGGGAATTGCCGCCTACAAAGTGTGCCATGTGGTCAGCCAACTGGCGCAACATCAGTACTGCGTGGATGTGGCCATGACCGCCGAATCGCGGAAGTTTGTCGGTGCTCTGACCTTTGAATCGCTTTCGGGACGCGCGGTGCACACCGACCTGTTTAACAATCCAGACAGCGCGGACCCTCAGCATATCCAACTGGCGCAAAGCGCGGATTTGATTGTTGTTGCTCCCGCGACCGCCAATATGATCGGAAAAATCGCACACGGCCTGGCGGATGATCTGGTAAGCACGTTGCTTCTGGCTGCGGAACCGGAAAAACTGCTCCTGGCCCCCGCGATGAATGAACAAATGTGGAATAACCCCGCCGTGCAGGCCAACGTGGCGACGCTACGGTCTCGGAACATTGCGATGATCGGGCCGGAGTCCGGCTGGCAGGCGTGCCGCACGATAGGCCTGGGCCGCATGAGCGAGCCTGACGCCATCATTCAAAGGGTCATTTCCCGCGTTCCGGTTACGTAAATTCGATGAATCCGTGTTTCCCGGCAGGCCAGAGCGGGCCATGGGAAGCAAATTTCGGCACATGCTGGTAGAATGCCCCATTCCAGTTTGGTCCACAGGAGTGACGCGCATGACATCGCGTGAGATACGCAAGCAATTTATTGAATTTTTCATCAGCCAAAACGGCCATTCGTTCGTACCGTCCAGTCCGGTGGTACCGCATGATGATCCGACACTGCTGTTTACCAATGCGGGGATGAATCAGTTCAAACCTTATTTTCTCGGCACCGCTACCGCCCCTTGGAAACGCGTCGCCAATACCCAAAAGTGCATCCGTGCCGGCGGCAAACATAATGATCTCGATGATGTGGGCCGCTCACGTCGGCATCATACTTTTTTTGAAATGCTCGGCAACTGGAGCTTCGGCGATTATTTCAAAGCCGGAGCTATCGAAATGGCCTGGAAACTTTTAACCGAAGTCTGGCAGATCAATCCGTTGCGCCTGCATGTCACAGTCTACGCGGGTAATCCAGCCGATAACGTGCCGGCGGATGATGAGGCGGCACAGTTATGGAAACAGATCGCTGGCTTACCCGATGACCACATTCACCGATTCGTGGATGAGAATTTCTGGGAAATGGGAGAGACTGGTCCCTGCGGCCCATGCACCGAGATATTTATCGACCGCACCGCGGACATGACCGGCGGCCCGCAGGTCAACGGCACCGATCCGCGGGTGATGGAAATATGGAATCTGGTATTTATTCAGTACAACCGCGGTGCGGACCGCAGGCTGACGACCTTACCGGCCCAGCATGTGGATACGGGCATGGGCTTGGAGCGTATATGCCAAGTGTTGCAGGATAAAAGCGACAACTACGCCACCGATCTGTTTACCCCCCTGTTTACAGCCATCGGCGAGCTTTCCGGCAAGCAGTATACCGGAGTATTTCCGGCT
>DAHXLH010000324.1:0-3534 GCA_027366115.1 Phycisphaerales bacterium | reverse complement strand
TGGCGACAACCGGCTTTGCGCATCGCATGAAGCAGAACATCGTCCTCGGCCACGGAAATGTCTGTTTCAGTGAACCATTTTATTCTCAGCGGTGTCAGCGCGCGGCACAGTTCCCGTCCCTATAACCGCTTTACCGTGCAGACTTCCCGCGGCTGCCCCTGGCGCTGCGATTTTTGCGCTTCGACGGTTATGCTCTCCCGGCATTATCGTAAACGTCCTGTGGACAGCATTGTGCGGGATATCCGCGCCATTCAACGCCTCAGGCATAATGCCTTTATTGAATTTGCCGATGACAATACATTTGTTGATAAATCATGGGGACGGGAACTGTGCCGCGCGCTGACACCGCTGAGAATAAAATGGTTCACTGAAACAGACATTTCCGTGGCCGAGGACGATGTTCTGCTTCATGCGATGCGCAAAGCCGGTTGTCGCCAGATTCTTGTGGGGTTGGAAAGCCCGACATCATGCGAACTCGACGGCCTGGAAATGCGGCGGAATGTTAAGGCTCGCTGGGCACAGCACTACACGCAGGCACTGCGTAACATTCAAAGCCACGGCATTACCGTCAACGGATGCTTTATCCTCGGGTTGGACACCCACACGCCGGAAATATTTCAGCACGTGCTGGATTTTGCCAGGGAAGTGCCGCTGTTTGAAGTGCAGATAACAGTACTCACGGCGTTTCCCGGCACCCCGCTTTACAGCCGCTTGTTGCGCGAAAATAGAATTCTGGAACCGCAGCGCTGGGATTTGTGCACTTTGTTTGATGTGAACTTTCAACCTCGGAACATGTCGCCGCAGCAGTTGCGGGAAGGGCTTTACTGGCTGGGCGAGCGGTTGTATGACGCGGAATGTACGGCCATGCGCCGCAGCGCTTTTTTCCGCAGGCGGCGGGTGGGGCGTTCACTGCCCATTCGGCACAGCGAGCCAACCGGGGCGCCGCGCACCGGCTAAAATAGATCGTCATACGCCAGAAAGCCGGAGCAGGCCATTCAGCGGATACTCGGCGAAATTCGGTTTTGTTGAAGAAAGGAAAGTGAATGTTGTTTGCATCATGGCCAGCACCTAACCGTAATCCCCCATTGGTTGCCAATGCCCGGACGGACCGGGCAAATATATTGGCGCGTACGGCGCGGAAATCAGCTTACATCCGTAAGACGCGGGGGGAATTTGTCAGCTTATTGTTGCAGCGTATGCGAGGAAGAAGCATTTTTCCTCACACCGCCAGCAGTCCCGCCGAATTGCAGCAGGGACTTACACTTGTGTTGCCGGGAATTGAAGCGGTCGGTCCATTTGCCAATGCGATGGTCAACGGTCTGGCTGGTGCGGTTCCGGGTGCGGTGCAGATATTTTATTGGGGCATCCCATTTCCCGAGGGATATGTGCCGAATCTGATGTGGCTGCGGCGGAATCGGTCCAAAGCGGCTGAATTGGCGCAGTTGATTCAACACTATCAAAAGCGGTATCCCGGCCGGCCGGTGCATATTGTCGCGAACAGCGGCGGAGCCGGCCCCGCCATTTTCGCCGTTGAATACTTGCCATTGGATATCAGAATCGACGGTGTGATCTTTCTGGGAGGGGCCATTTCCAGCGATTATGATCTGCGTCCGGCACTGCGGAGATTGAACAAGGGAATATTCAATTGCTATTCACATCGCGACTGGTTGGTATTGGGAATCGGCACAAGCCTGTTCGGCACCAGCGATCGAAAGCGCCACATCGCCTGCGGTTGTGTCGGATTCAAGCAGCCCGCGACCGGTGACGACCCGGAAAATCTCTACGCCAAGCTGCATCAGCTAAAATGGCAACCATCGTTGATTGACGATTGCGGCCATTGGGGCACCCATGGCTTCTCCGCTTCGGAGGCTTTTGTCCGCCGCCATGTGGCACCGTGGATTGCAAAGCAATATTCCGCCATAAATCGACAACACCGCCCATCACAATCGCCCTCTCAATGATCCGCCGACACCACAAATGTGGCAAAAAATGGAAGATTGGCCTCTTACACATGCGCGTGCAGAGCCGGGGACCGGCTTTTCGGAGATTGTTGTTTTAAATGGCGCGCGGCAAGCGTTGTCAGAGCCTCGCCGGCAGTTTTTATCTGCTCAGTGGTGTTGAAGGCCCCAAAGCTTAAGCGTGTGGTGCCGGCCAGGCCGCCGGAGATTGCCGGTTGATCCGTTCCAATGGTCTGATGTGCCGCCGGGGCACAATGCAATCCCGGGCGCGTGAGAATTCCGAAGTCTTCTTCCAGTTCATTGGCCAGCTCCAGCGGATCCACACCCGCCAGACGCACACTGAAAACACCCACGCGATCCGCCACGGTCTGCGGCCCGAAAAATTTCAGCCCCGGCGCGCCGGTTACCGCAGTGATAAAGGCCTGGCACATGGCGCGTTGATGAGCCGCCAGATGGCTGATTCCCTGATTTAGCAGCCATTGCACGCCTTCGGAAAGTCCCGCAATACCAATGGCATTGTGCGATCCGGATTCAAATCGATCAGGCATAAATTCCGGCTGCGAATCGCGTTCACTGACGGAACCGGTGCCCCCTTCCCGAACGGTGCTTAACAGCCTTTCCATCCCCGGGCGAATATACAAAACACCCGTACCCAGCGGACCGAGCAACCCCTTGTGGCCCGGGCACGCCAGAAAATCAATGCCCTGTGCCTGCACATCAATCGGGATATGACCGGCGGTTTGCGCGGCATCCACCAGAAATGGGACACCGGCTGCCCGGGCGATTTTGCCGATTTCTTCAATGTGCTGCACCGTGCCGGTAACATTGCTGCCGTGCCCGATGGCAATCAACCGCGTGCGCGGCGTAATGGCAGCACGAATATCCGCGGGATTGACCAACCCCGTTCCGGGTTGCACCGCCAGGCGACTGTGGGAAATAACACCGCGGGAAGTCCATTCATTCAAGGGGCGCAGAATACTGTTATGATCCATCGCGATGCAGATAGCATGATCACCGGGCTTTAATATTCCATGGATCACCATATTCAACGCATCCGAGCAGTTCAACGTGAATATGAAATGGTCGGGGTTTTCGCCGTTAAAAAACGTATTGAGCCGCTCCCGGCAGGTTCGAATCACCAGGGCGGATTGCCGCGCTTCGGCATAAGCGCCGCGTCCGGCTGAGGCGCCGATATTTTCGGCGTAATTCACCATCGCCTGGAGTACCTGCGGCGGCTTGGGAAAACTCGTTGCGGCATTATCACAATAAATCCGCTGCATACCATTCCGTGTCATGACACAATTCCTCCCGCGGCCGATATCGCCGGCGCGCGGATAACAGGACATACTCAACCTGCGCCATGATAGAAGCATAAGCCGTGAGGTTCAATATGATGGAACTTTAACTGGCAGAATTGTTTTGATCTTTTGATACCGCGTGTTCCAGATGCCTTGCAGGCAATGTTTCATTTCCTGCCCATGCGGAACCGGTCAGGGGAGTTGAGAAACGGCGCATCGACTGACCATTATTTACGGGACTGCTGTGAATTGAGATTTTCAAGAGCCTTGAGTGGATC
>DAHXLH010000318.1:0-17814 GCA_027366115.1 Phycisphaerales bacterium | reverse complement strand
TCGCAAATTCTTCGGAGCACACGCGAAACCCATCCCACCCACCACGCAGGTCGCCACCGCACATGGCACACGCGTTGGGTAACCGCTCCCCAGCAGCTTTACGGGTGCCCCTGCCGCCGCCGTTCCCGGCCTTCCGGTTTGCGCATTCCAAACGTCGATTTCAACCTTATCCCCGTTGGCGAGACTCCAGCCCCCGTCGTAGTCGCCGCCGAAGCCGCTCACCACAATTTCCGTATTCGTCCACTTTTTCACGTCTACCGTCACCCAATCCCCTCCACCTGGCCAGCGGTCGTTACCGGCGTTCCAACCCCGGGTTAGATCGCTGATCTGGAATTCCTTGGAATCTCCGCTGAAGGCCAGATGTGTTCCAAAGCCGGTACCCCTGATGACGATATTCTGCTGCTGGGCGGCGATAATCGCGCTCACGGTCGATATAGACGGACCGCCTCTGGCACTGAGCGATATACCAATCAGCTTTGCGCCACGACCGTGCGTCCTCTGCGATATCCTCTGGAGAAGTTTTTGGTACTGCCGCGCTGCACGACCGTCCCGTCGGCTATCCGCGCGGGTGGCGGTTGACCCAGACACCGCTAGAACCACACACAAAATGGTGAATGCATTCAGCGCCGAGGCATAGGCGCTCTGTGTTTGAATTGCCATCACCCCCCGCAATGTTGAAAAACTTTCCATGTTATACCTTCGTGAGAGCCCCTTTCTCGTCATCTCCACAACCTGCTGTGTCAGCAGCGAGGTGATTCCGCCATTATTAGATAATATAATTGCTCCTGTCCCTGACATGCCCGTATAAATATGATTAGGGATACGATGGATAAAATGAACCATCCGATGGCAACGGTGAACGACACTGAGTTTCCATAGCTGCCGGAGTCTTCGTCCCCCGTTTCCGGTATTACGCGATTCTTTGAAAGAAAACGCATTGTAGAAAAATGTGATACTCCAACTCCGGCGATGTCGAAATACGCGCAGCCTGTCTGGAAGGAGTTGTCCGCGTGCCTGGTTGCCGCCAACTCCACCGTGGAGGTACCCTCGACATCCGAAACCGTTTTTTCATTTCCGTGTGCGAATGGGGAAATCGGCGCCGCTCCTCCGGCTACGCCACCAAATAGATAAATCTGTGCCCCTGGTGTGAGGGCCAATTGTGTCGCCATCGGCACCGCTTGCGGATCGATCAATGTTCGCCTTCCGCCACCGGACGATCCGGTCAATGCAACCTGCCCCGTCGCCCTATCGACGGCTGGGCCGAACAGCGGCAGGGCGATGATGGCTAAAGTCAGGTAGATAATTCGCATAGCGGGGAAATGCCGCCATTTTAGCATTATGCGGCTATTACAAACGCTGATTTCTTTTAACATTATTGCGACTCCAATCAGTAAGTTCTCACGGCGTAACTCCTTCGTGCTGTTTCACGCGCGACGAACTGAACGAATAATCCTGCACCACGCCGGCTTTGTTAAAAAAGATCACCAGTGTTTTTTTCTTGCCCACCGCCGAGCTTTCAAAATCATTGTAAATCGGAATGAAATCCGCGCCGGTGGCGTGTGTCTTGGTGAATGCGTAGGTCCATACCTGCTGCCCGCCGCTGGTAAATGAGGTGCTCAGCGGATCACCGTAAGTGTTTTTCACCTGAGCCATCGTGGTTTGCCTGCGGATAATATGCGCGGCAACCGTAGCGGAAGTCTGATTTTCCAGTTGCGGATTGCCCGAACTGGCGCAGCCGGTGAGAGCGAGTGTTGCCGTTAGAGCCAATGCGATTCGTGAACCTCGTTGCATATGATCTTTCCTTTTCTATTTTACTTTTGACGACACGGCAGTCGCGAGTGCCTTTGTGTTTATGGATGCTCCCGTGAACCATATTTTTGCGATCCCATCATGCCGCACAGTGCACCCATCGGGGTAACTGCTGTGAAAGATAAGTCTCCCCGTTCCGCCTGCGGACGGATTTGAATTAATTGGTACGCTATACCGATATTGGCCGGGCTTTACCGCAGAGGATGTTTTCGGTTTCTTCTCTGTAAACAGCAGGCCCGAAACGCTGGGGTTGTAACGGAAGCCCTGCGGATTCTGTGTCCAGGAGGCCGCGCTTATGGTGATGGTCTCACCGGCATGGGCGTTGTGAATTCGGAAAAAGTACACGTCAATTCCGCCATCCGGGCTGCCGCCATCGCGGCCCGTTTTGACCGTTGCCTTCGCGTGGCCACAGGTTACCTTAATCACGCCCGGATAATCATCCACACGACCGCGATGAATGTCGGTCATAAATCCGATGTACCAATTGCGCGGCAATGTGGCGTAGGAAGAGAGTTTGATCTGAACCAGCGGCATGACCGTCCGGCCATTGGGTGCGTGCGTGGTTTCGAAGCCCGCGCGGATCCGCCTATCGGGATAATTCGGATCATCAATCAGCGAATAACCCCGAAACCCCGCGGCTGATGCCGTATCAACGCCCTTGGGCGCGGTAATGGCGGCGATGTACGAAGGCAGGGCCGTCAAACGCTTGCCGGCCTTGAAGGCCCCGTTATCACCAATCCATGTGCGTGTGATGCGATTGCGCGGTGAGGTGCTGTACAGGTCGAAGCCGTCCACCCCGTATTTGACCGGAGCAGACGTGCCGGCATTGTTGATTTCGCCGACGTAGGCAAGCACCGTTGAACGCAAATCCGTCAACGAGTCTGCGGCGATAATAACCGCATTCAAAAGAGCAATCAGCATAGAAAACAGTCCGCACCACACCGTTTTGCTTCTATCGCTCAACATAACTTTTCTCCGTCTGTACTATCGATCCGCCGGCTTTTCACAGCCACGAACCGAAAAAATTGCTGATCGTCTTGGCCGCATTGCCAAAAAAGCTACTGATGGCAGTTCCAATTCCGCCATTGTTGTTCGCATTGGTATTTTTGGTGATGGAAGAAGTTGGCGCGGTCCAGAGATCGCTGCCGTTGGTGACGATCGATGATGTTGTTAATGGCGATGCAAACGGTGGCTTCGAATTGTTATCACTGCCGGGGTAAAGTACTTGAAAGAAGCCGTCGCCAGTCGTGGTCGCCGTAGGCTGCGCGTTGGTGCTGTTTGACACCGGCGTGGCCGCCCTTGTGGGAGACGGGAACAGGCTGGATGGCACCGTAATGGTGGTGGAATCCGTCGCGGTGGCGCCGTTGGAGCGGCTGTTGCCGGATGCGTTACTGCTCGTAGCCCCGGTGGTGTCGATGCCAGTAAAAACAGCGCTAGCGTTGATAATGGTTGGCGAGGATGACACTCCGCTCGGCGGTTGCGCCGATATGCTTGGCAGTGACATAAAAATTACCGGCTTTGCTGCGGCACTACCTCCGCTGCCGCTGGATTCCCCAGCTTGAATATTGATCGCCCAAGTTCCGGAGTCATCGCCAAAGACATTATCATTGACACTTAGGTAAAGTTTCCCGGACGCCGCTGCAGTGAAAATTATTCCCGTGCCAATCTCAAACGGCGTACCATTCTGGCCGATACGACCCACCAGTGACCACGGCACCAGTCCTGGTGCCGCGAAGGTACCGCCGCCCAAATTAGCCGTAGACAAATTTGGATCACCTGCCGGGGTTTGATAGTTGCTCACTGACGGCATTCCCAGGCTCACATCGCCGATATAAACTTGGCCGCTGGCAGAAATGGTGACGGTCTGACCGGACTGGACGGTAGCGCCACTACTGTCCCATTCAAACGCGGCGGGAAGCGTAAGCTGCTGATTTAACGACGGCGTGGAACCATCCGAGCCGCTCCCCGGTACCACTCCCAAGTACCCATAGGTTGGCGTAACATCGAAGCTGGGTTCGGCTCCGTCCTTCAGCGTGACGCTGGATTTTAGGCCAATAAAATTAATTTCTGTCGCGCTGGTGACCGTGAGGCCAGTCGGCGGATTTTGCGATCCAATGAGGCCTGCAAAATAGACCTTACCGTCGGTCGAGATCGCGAGGGAGGAGTCCGTCCCCGTGAGTGCGTCGATGTCGCCGAGCACGCTTATATCACCCCCACCCGACGAGGTCAGGGAAGTGTTGCCCGCCAACAAAAGCGTGGAATATATCTGGTTGCCGACGGTGCGAATGGAAGTATTACCGGTGCCAAAGGAACCCACGGAAGCCTTTCCGGTAACGTCAAGGCTCGCCAAGCCACCATAACCAGCGGCCCCAACCTCCCCTTCAAATGACGGTACGCCGCCATTTATCGTCAAAGGCTCGGGGTTGCTGGTGGCGTTTGACACGGTCGACGAGAACCAAATATTGCCGTCACCGTTGTCCGATAATGTGGTGGGCGCGGCGAGAAAAACGGGGCCGCTGTAATTCTGTCCATTACCCATGGTGTTTACACCCCCACCGTCGAAAACGACCTTTCCATTACCACTGAAGTAGGCCGAATCCCCATCCAAGGAAGACCCAATTTCGGTCGACGACGCGGAGTAACCCCCACTGCCACTGGGCACGGCAGCGGAACTGTATGCCTCGATGGCATCGCCCGGTGCTATGATCGTAGGCGATTCCCCGGCCTGCCCCAACGCGAGAGATGCATTAGCAGCGATACCGGTGTTCGTAAGGGCATGCGTTGCCGAAGTCACCAGCTTTCCAATTGCTTGGTCCAAGAGAAAGTTCTCGGCTGCCGCCTCCCCGACATTGCCCGCGGAATTGGCAATCGCGTCCGAGGCCGAACTTATGCCCCCCCGGAGGGCACCGAGGGCAGTCGCAGCTACCGATATGGCCGGATTCATAAGGGGCTGGCCCTTGGTGATCGTTGCGACCGCCTCAAGGCCGATTCCCGGCGGGCTTACGCCCAATCCGGCCGATGCGCTAGTGCCCGCCACCGCGTTGGCACCCGCCGTTAAATTGCCTATACATATCCCGTTCGTCCCAACGAGCGTGAGCTGAGCATTGCTCTGCGCCTGAAAGCTACCGCTTGTGGCGTTGGAGCCGCCGATGTCAATCCCGCTGATTGACGACTGCAGGCCGCTAGTCGCAAGCGCGCCCACAAGAGGTATGGGAATAGATTGAAGCGCGAGTTGGTCAACGCCGCCTGCCAAGAGCGATGCCAGAGATTGGCTGGCCGCCTGTTCTGAGGATTTACTCGATAGTGATATGTCACCGCTCCCTGCGGAGATTGTGGATGTGTCAGCCTGAATTATCGTGCTCGACGCTGAGCTAAAGGCGAAGGCAGCCTCCGAGCTTGCGGTTGATTGGACATCGACAGCCCCACCGCCAGTACTGATGGTGCTGCCTAAATAGACCTCGCTGGCGGCTTCGTCAACATAATCTGGCGAGACACTCGTCGCTGTAACGGCGGACTGGACTGTTACGGAGCCGCCGCCAGTCGTGATGGGGGCGTAGAGATTGATGGAGCTGCTGCCGGTCGCTGCACCCGGCCCGGTTCCAAGCGGGGAAAGCTGATTCAAAATTGTGACGCTCCCACCGATTTTGCCCGGAGCCGAGCTGTCGATGGCGGCCCCTTGATTGATCGTGATCGCCGAGCTCTGCAGATTCAAGAAGAGCCCGCTGTTCGACGGTTCGGAGGACAGCATGATATACCCGCCGTCGCTCGTTATGGGGGCGTCTATGGTCAGGGATATTGGCTGGCCGTCGTAGCCGCCGTCGAAGGTTGATCCCGCTACTAAATTTATGTCCAGTGGACCGCCCGTGGCCGTTATGGACCCGCCTGAATGCACAGTAAGCGACCCGTCGGCGTAGAACGCCAGCGTAGGCGTTGGCTGGCCACCGTTCGAGAGCTCCGCACTTATTGGCGCATAGACATCTATATTCCCTAAGTCCAGGCCGTCAACATACAAGTTTAGTGTAGTTCCTGGGGGGGAGCTTTCGACTACGACGCTGGTCCCCCCATCCAGTTCCGAGGCAATCGTGCCAGCAGTGAGGTATGTTTCACCCGATGTTGCCAAAAACCCAAAAAGGCCGTTACTGGGCGCGTACGTGATCTGCCCCCTGGGCGTCGCGGAACCGGTGCTAGGAAGGGGAGTACCGCTGGTGGGGGGCGATGCCACGACCGCGACATCAACGGGGTCTAAGAGCCATTCGCCCGCATTTCCACCGACCGCCCCCGCAGCCGTGATCGTCGCCCTCGGATTGACCTGCAGATTCGCGCCACTGGTGTCAACAAGCCCGCCGTTGCCATTGACGGTAGCATCGGCGTTAAGCGTGGAATTCGCGCTGATGAAATCATAATTCGCCGCGTCGGCATAACCGGTGGCCGAATGAGCGTCGGGCTTCACGCCGATGAGAATTTTTCCGCCGCCATTCTTTCCGGAGGCATCAATATTGGTGCCAAGATACGTGAAATTGCCGTTGGCATCCTGCGAAACGCCGATGCCGATCTGGCCGGCGTTGATGGCGATGGTGCCGCCGGTGGTCCCAATAACCGGCGAGACGCCGGTTCCACTTTGGCTATTCGGCCCCTGATTGGACGCATCCAATTTTCCGGAAACTAATACGGTCGCATTCTTTCCGCTCTTCACGGTGATATTTCCGGCTGTGATCGTTCCAGATTGGCGTGCCGCAATCGAATAAATATCCCCGGCTGTGAGGCTGACAGAGCCGCCATCGGCATTAATGGTTCCGGTATTCGAAACACCAATCCCTGATTTCCGCGCCGCCGCTGGGGTCCGGGTATCTTTGAGCTGCACGTACACGCTGCCATCCTGCCGGCCCACATATACATCCTTCCCTGCCGCCAGCGCTACCATCCCCCTGGGGGCCAGAATCGTGCCTTCATTGCCGACCTGTTGACCAATGAGGTTCACGGCCGAGGCTTGAATTATTCCCTGATTATCCACCAAGCCGTTACCGCCGGTGAACTGGTTGACGCCGGAAAGGAAATTTTGATTGGTAATGTGGCTGGCGGCGGCGTAAAGCTGCCCGACATCGACCACCGCATCCGCCCCGAACATGACACCCGCCGGGTTCACCAGATACACAATGCCGTTGCCAAATAAATTGCCATCAATCTGCGACGGCACCGCACTGTTGATGCGGTTCAATACGGTTGCCGATGCGCCGGGCTGGACGAACCGCACCGTATCGCCATTGGGAATGTTGAAACGCGAATAGTCGATAATTGTCTGATTGGCGGCGGTGATGGTTGTCAGCGGTCCGTGTGTGGCGAACGTGGCCGCGCCATGCTCAATGGCGGTCGGAACAATCGGCGCGGCAGCCTGAATCGATGCTCCCACCGCCAACGCGGCCGCGAGAGCCACAGCGGTCGAAATGCTGCGCCGCACGGGCCTTCGGCTGTCCCGGGCGGCAGGTTCACCCACCTTATTCAAAGATGCGAGGGGGCCCCATTGCCCAATAGGTTGATTCGCACCGAGGACGAGGAATTGATTGCGACGTTGTGTTTTCATGGCTTTGGCTCCTTATTTTCCGATCAATAGCTGAACGTAAAGACAAAGTTAAATTGGCTTGACCCGGCGGTTACACGATTGCCGTCGGCCACCGTGCCGATGCTGTTTAATGCGATGCCCCAGTCCACCTGGAGGCTGATGTTACGCTTCAAGTCCAATTCCGCGCCGACGCCGGTGCCAACCAGAATCGGGTTCTGTTCATAGGAAAGCCGCTGGCTGTTTATTACTTCTCCGACATCCAGAAATGATTTAAGAATCAAATCCCAATCCGGATTTCCATAAGGCTGCTGCGGAGCGAAGCGGAATGGTGAACCAAATACCATCGGCGGTTTCGGGTTCACCGGAAACAGTCGCGGAATGTGAAGGCGATATTCCAGCGTTTCAATACCCACGGAATCACCGGCTGTGGCCGCCTCAGGATAGCCGCGCACCGTGTACAAGCCGCCCGCGATGGCTTCACTTTCCGGAATCAGCCGTTGATTAAATGCGCCTTGCCCCTGCGCCGAAATGACAATCTGATTGGCCAACGTGCTTTTCCCGGCGGCGTAAGCGGACGGTTCGAGCAGCGGTTCAAGGTAAAAGGCGTCGGAAACATCTCCCTGAAAAATCGTTGGATCACGTTCAACATTGGGGCGACCAAGGTCTTCCAGCGTAACTTCGGAATCAGACGTTCGACTGACCAGGACCGTGGCGTCGGCGGTAAACTGATTGGTGGGGGTGTAACGCTCGGCGTGCAGGCCGATATAGGGCTGAATGAAATCGCCGGTACTGGTGATGCCCAGCAGCGTATTATCCACAAAAATATGTTGGTATTTCAAGCCTACAATCCCATCAATAAACAACCGGCGGTGCTGAAACAGGTTGAGTATAAATTCGCCGCCAATATTGCTTTGATCCCCGTTAAACGAGTTGCCGGGAAAGCCGACATCCGCGGATGAAAAACTGTCATACCCGGCATAGACACGAAAGCGCAGCCGGTCCGGATTCATTATCGGGATGGAGTAAGATGCGTTAACGTCATTTTCCCTGGTGAAGCCCGCCGTGGAATAATTGATGCTCAAAATATCGTCGTTGCCGGTCAATTCTGTATCCGTAAAGCCGTATGTTTCCCGCCAGATGTTGGTTTGCGGTGTACCGGTATTGGCAAGCTGAAAATAGGCCGTCCACGGATTGCTTTGATGCACCAGATACTTAAGCGCAACCTCGCCCGGAACCGCAGATGGCGAAATGGCCGCGGAAACCTGCCGACCCGGCTGACGGTCCAGGGCATCTATATAATTGTCCAAAGCACGGCGATTCAGCAGTGATTCGGAGGATGCGGTTGCTGGAGCGGAAGCCGGCTGCAAGGGTGAATCGGCCTGAATCCACGAAAGTTCAGGATTGTTTACAGCCGTTTTCTGGCCTGTGAATCGCCCGCCCTCAGCGATAGTTTGTACCGCACTGACGGCGGTGGTATGGATAATCAGATCCAACCCGGTGTCGCCGGATTGCCGGATGCTGCGATTATCGCGAAATTGTTTGGGTGAAACTGTGATCCAGACACCGGCGATACCTTTATGGTTGAGAAACGCCACGAGTTGCTGTTCGATGGCATTGATCGCGCTGGCATGAATTTGCTTTGTTCCTCCGGCATTAAGCCGCTGAATATCGGTGACCACCAACGGTACGCCGGGGCGTGTGATTCGTTTTGCACTGCCAAGCATTGCCCATGGTGTGGCGTAACCGGACGGCAACTTCGCCAGCTTGATCGGGGCATTCAGCAGCAGGGTCGGCGGCGGCTGACCGGCGATATGAGGGGCGTAATTTAGCCGGATGACACCGACGGGTATTGCCCAGCCATCATCCACCGCGGGGACTATAGCCGTTCGTGTTGCCGCAACGTGTTGACCACGCATCCGCCCAGGCGATTGCAGTGGTGCCGCCACCCCGCCTGACAATATGCCTACCACGTTGTCGGCCGATGCTCCAGATGTTGCATACAGGCAGCATCCGCCGGCAATTGCCGCTGCCGCAAGCAGTGCAAGCCGTGGGGCCAAAGGACGGATATCGCCAATCTGGTACATGTTGCAATCCCTTCGAGTTCAGTTTTCACTTGGCGCGCCGTTTAATATTCAGTTGTCCCATGGCACGCCTGCATTGACTCCATCACCTTAATATTCATACCTGTCATGCGCAATTCCTGCCCCAAATATCCGCCGACGCAACTGCAGCACCCCTGCTCCCGCCATACAGAAAAGGGCCAATGCCGCTGGTTCGGGGACGGCGGTGGTATCAAGCTGTACCGTGCCGTTGTTGTATTGAATCTGGAATACATCCTGGCCGCTTATAACCGAACTTTGATCAAATGAGCCGGTAATCCCGTTGCTTGCCGTCAGGATGGTAAAAGCCTCACCCAATGTCGGCGTGAAGCCGGGAAGGATATTGACGCTCAGCGTTCCGGCCAGAACTGCGGAACCCAATATACTGATCTGGTCGTATTGACCTGCCGTGTTACCCGAAAGGCCGATGGTCAGCGTACTAGTGGACTGGAGGTTAAGATCGCCATTAACGATAATCGTGCTGGGATCAAGCGAGATCGTGCCGGAATTGGTCAGCTTGCCGCTGACGACAAAACTCGCACCATTCAACACCGCCAGCGTGCCGGTATTGGAAAAGTCCCCTGCGGTCGTAAACGCCGCGCCATTGGTCAGTGTGAACGAGCCGGTGTTCCGGGTGATTGGAGTAATGGCGGCAAAGCTGGATGTCGCGCCATCGAGTGTTACGTCAGCCGCATTGGTGGTGATGCTCGCGCCGACAAGGTTGAGGTCGCCGCCGCTGGCGGCATCATACGCGCCGCCATTGAGAGTACCGGAGGAGTAATTACTCAGCGTGCCGCTATCCACTTGAAGGGTTCCACCATTTTCGGCCTCATAAGTGCCGTTGTTGGTATTGTCGGCTTGCAATTCCAAGGTTCCGCCCGTCCCGTTG
This sequence comes from Phycisphaerales bacterium, assembly GCA_027366115.1. GTDB lineage: Bacteria > Planctomycetota > Phycisphaerae > WQYP01 > WQYP01 > JAMDCX01. The sequence continues at coordinate 7,460 of DAHXLH010000318.1, read as the reverse complement.
GCCAGGACGATGCCGCCATTGGTTAATGCGTTATTCACGACGGATGTCCCCATACCAAATTCGGCGGCGGCAATCGCTAACTCAGATTCGTGCAACTGAAACGGTGGAATCGGTGTGGATGACGGGTGCTGCTGATTGTAGATTTGGTAAGGCGACGGCTCGATTACAATCGATCCAGTTCCGGAAAGAGTTGAATTTGGCCGCAGAATCAGTTCACATGGAGGCTCGTACAGTGGAAAATTAAAGGGGATTATCCCGCTGGGATCATCGCCGATGCGGATTGTGCCGTTATTCGTCACGGTGCCGGAAATTTGTATAGCCGCTGGCATTACGAAGGATCCGTGGTTTGTTACCACCAGCGGTGCGTCCACAATCGTTCCGGCGGCGATGGTTGTAGGCGTTGCCGTGCTGCCGCTGAGGACGAAGCTGTTCATACTTTGAATTTCGCCGCCAGAGCTGGATTGGAGGGTTCCGCCTGAGACGATTGGGCCAGCACCAAGAAAAGTGTCGAGGGGGGGATAAATGCCAATATACACGGTTCCACCGTTGGCATCTATGATGCCGGTGCTTGATTGGCTGATCGTGCGACTTTCCAAGTAAAGCGAGCCGCTATCCGTCGCCTCAAGCAGATTATTATTGGTAAAGGAGAACGGCGGTGCGGTCACCGCTCCCCCGGCCGGCGATTGTGCGGTTGATGCCAACCCGATGATAGATAATCCACCAGTTGAGGTATCAGCATCGATTGTGCCGTTGTTGACAATATTAAAGTAGCCATCGGCAGAGGTGCCTGTGGGCCCAAAGAAACCGTTGCCCGATATCGTCTGGTGTGAACCAACGGTGAGTGCGTAGATGGTTGTACCTGGTATCGGCTGTGGGGTGATTGCGCCATTATCGGATAATACGATTGTTCCTGTCCCTGAGATGTCAGTATTTCCGGAAAGTGACAGCGCGGCGGGGTTAAGGTCAAAATTATTGCTCAATCCAGCCCCTTCCACTTGGATTGTTCCATCGTTGACAATCTCGCCACTCATCCCCACGACATCTCCGCCAGCGCTGGATGCGGCAACGACGACCGTCGAGCCGCCGCTGATGGTGAGAGGATTCGTTGCTGTGCCGCTTATCTGGCCCGTAGTGAATGAAAAACCGAATTGAGAGCCAAGGTCTACGGCGTTACCCGGAGCGCTTTCCAAGGTGCCGCCTGATACATTGATGACTTGAACATTGTTGCCATTGGCGTAGAGGACGCCGGTCATGGATTGGGTTACGCTATTGACCTGAAGGGTGCCGGTGGTGGCCTCCATGGTACCATTGTTGGCCATCAGCGACGGTGCGATCACCAGTGATTTGCCGGCGACATCCGCATTCACCGTTCCGTCATTGGTAAAGCTACTCGCGCTGTTGATATCCAAGACACCATAACCTGAAAGCGTTTGCTGGGTACCTAATGTGAACGTAAAACGCCCAGCCGGTTCTTCTAACTGGGTAGTTCCACCGTTCAAAACAAGCGACCCGGTGCCCGTGATGTCGGTATTGGCTCCAAGATATAGTTGAGACCCCGTATTCTCCAGATTCACTGTGCCGTCGTTGATAAGATTTCCAGAAAGAGTAGTATCTTGGCCGGAAAGGTTTACGGTTGAATTAGTGTCAATCGTCAGTGGATCGGCCGTTGAATCATTCATCCCGCTTAAGGAAGTGGCCGAAACGGTTCCACCATTATTGGTACGGATCGATCCGCCGCCAATCCCCCCAAGGGAGACATTGCCTCCGTCGGCGTAAACCAGGCCGGTGGCAGTTTGGGTGAGACCGGTATTGCTGAGGTTGAGCGTACCATTATTGGTGGCCCCCATCACCCCCTGATTCGTGATACCGGTAGGGGAACCGTCGTTTACATCTAATGCGGCACCCGCCACGTTGGCATCGATCGTGCCTGTGTTCGTGAAGGATGCAAGACCGAATGCGTTAATGCCGATCGTACCCGTACCGGAGATGGTATTGCTGGATGTAATGGGCGTCGAAAGGGATGTGTTCAGCGGAACTTGGAGAGTAAGGGTTGATCCACTATTTAATGAAATCGTGCCATCGCCCTGCAACGCGGTAGCCTGAAGCTGGAGGCTGCCGGTGATATTGACGGTACCGGAATTGGAAAATCCGCCAGTCCCGGTCAGTTCAATTCCAGCCGAGGAAGTATCCAGCACGCCGCCAAGATTGATCGTCAGTGCGTCAAGTGCGACACCGCTGTTGGACAGGTCGGTTGGTGCTGGAGCACCGATAAGGGCATTGTAGTCACTTATTCCACCGCTTCCATTGTTTGGTGCAACCGCCGGGTTTGGCGTTACTGTAAACGACCAGTTCGACGCGGTAAACCAATTATTGTCACCACTGGAATTGGTCCAAGTTGCGGTGCTTGTCGTTGCCCGAGATAGCGGTACGGAGGTTATCAAGGCTGCCGTAGCGACCGCCGACACGATTATCGCCCGCACCCGGGCCTGTTTGGTCATCGTGGCGCTACGTGGAGACTGCTGCCGGATGTTACTGTGAATCATTCCTTGGACATTCATATTTTGCTCCCTTGACAACGTGACTCTCATTCCCGGCGATACACATCACCGGAGCCTCACAAACTTGCTCTTCGCTCCCTCCAACATTACTACAGCAAGCGGTCCGGAAAGTTACAGTCCAAAACCCATGTGGCTCATTTTTCGCCGGTTCCGTTTCGGTCGCCGCTTTTACACAGAAAGCAGTTCCACCTGCACGGAATTAACTGCAACTCAAGACTCCAAAACGATTCAATTCCATCGGTCGATGAACCATCTTGTCCTCCGCAAAGCGACGCCCTCGCACCCTCCGTATTGATAAATTGTCCAACAGCTTTAAGGAATTATCTTTACTTAAACATCCTATTGCAATGGGTTAAAGGTCATCAATTATGATGAACTGCTGCTTTCTTGGGACTGCACCATCCCTGGCAACATTGATCATGCGGATAATTAACTCGGCCCGGTCGCGAACACCCACTTTGCCGTAAATGCGATGCAAGTGCGTGCGAACTGTGGATACTCGAAGTTTAAGTTCATAGGCGATCTTTTTATCACATGCCGCCCGCAACACCAACTCAGCAACCCTGGCCTGCTGGTCGGTGAGTTGCAACCGACTTCGCGCTCGCTCCCATTCCATATCCGTCAGAGGAAACGGTAGAAGGGGGTCCTTTTCATCGTTTACACCATGTTGATTCCCGTAACTCATGTGGCATATCCTGATTTGCTGCATCCATTTTCGTTCGGGCCAAATACTCTTGCCTGGCGGCCACTGGTGCCTGCCCGCATTTCTACAAGAATCGGTGCCGAAAGTTACAAAAATTGCGCGGGGGTCAATAGCTTCATACGTTGGGCAGGTGGATAACGACGTGGTTACGGAGCGGGACCGCGTATGGATTTTGAGTCGAAAATGGATACAAATGAGCGGTCCTGTGCCGTTTGACCGGCGACGGCAATTTGTGTTCCATCGAGCAGTGCCGCACTAACGAGTCGGGCATCGGAAGGCAGGTCCGCACGCAGATTCAGAACATGACCCGAACGGGGCCAATATTCGATCAGGATTGCCGCCGGCCCGGCAAACCCTCCAATTAAAAATCGCCCGGCTCCTCCAACGATGGTATTGACCGACAGATACGGTGGAAATGGCGGCGTGACTTGCCTGAACGTCCGCTGCGTCGGATCATACAATTCGAGCATTTGACGGGCGTTGACAGTATTGAATGCCTGCAGCAGGCACCTTCCTCCATCCGACGCGGCGGCACCCATCACACCAACACCAGGTGGTAAGAAACCTGTGAGATCGGTGAATTGACCGGTTTTGGATATCTCCCCAAGTGCCGGCGGGGTGCCCGGTTCGCCGCCGGGACCAGCTCCGCCGCCGTCGATCAAGAATCCATTACCTACAGTGACAACACCATTGATTGCAAAGTAATAATCTACGTTGCCCGCGATACTCGTAAAGCCGCCGGATGATTGCGGCCGATATGTGACGAGGAACGTGCTCCCGCCCGCCCCTCCGATGAGAAACCGGCCATGGTTGAAAGCGACGCCTCCGACGCCGAGCACGTAAGGATCCGGGTCAGCCAGACGCAATTCCGAACTTAAATCGTGGAAGCGATGGTTCACCACATTGAAAATACCCGCCACCGGACGGGATTTAACACCGAAGCCACCGGGTTCGGCCGTGGATCCACCCACCAGCATGAGTCGATCATCGCCAAATGCCATCGCTTTCACATTGGACCAGTATCTGGGCAGCAGCGTGCTGCGATCCCGCCACAAACCGCTGCGAATATCAACGGTAGCAAACCGCGAACCGGCGGGGCCTGCGCCGCCCACAAGAATCGTTCCATCGGCAATGGCCAGAGTGTTCACCTGCGCCCAAGCGTGCGGCAAGAAGTATGTGGTGCCCCCGTGGGTGCGAGTGGTTCGTGCGATTCCATTGGATAAGTTTAGCCGAGAGACCTCCGACGAATTATTGTCCCTGCCGAGTGGGCCTACTGCCGAGGCTTTTCTAACGGGTGCCGGTGAATGGGGGCGTTCCGCATGGAATAACGAAATGGCTGCAATAATACCCAACGCGGCAAGAGTTGAAGCCAACAACGCACCGCCCAGTAAAATCAGGAATCGGTGGATGCCTCGGTTGGTATCATCATTGCGATTCTGATGCGGCTTGGACGTGTTACCGGGTGTGGCTACGATGGTTTCCACATCCGTGCGCACCTCGTTGGCTTGCTGGTAGCGTAACGACGGGTCCTTTTCCAGCGAACGCAGCACAACCTCGTCAAGACGTACATCAATTTGCACTTTCCGCGAGGGCGGTGAAAACCTTCCCAAAGGCAGTTCCCCGGTTAGCAACTGATAAAACACCACACCGAGCGAATAGATATCGGCCCGGTGGTCAGCCTGTGCGGGATGTTCAATTTGTTCGGGTGCCATATACACAGGCGTACCCAGCACATTTTGCGAGGCCGTCGCCGCACCCACGGATTGCGGGCCAGTCAGACGGGCCAATCCGAAATCCGTGATCTTGATGGAACCCTGCCGATCAAGAAGAATGTTTTCCGGCTTGATATCCCGATGAACCACGCCATGATCATGGGCATACTGGAGCGCCGCACAGATCTGCGGTACTATGTTCAGAGCTTCCTCCGGCTTGATGCCGCCTCCTTCCATCAAGGCCCGCAGATTCAACCCATCCACATATTCCATGATGAAGAAAAACAGACCATGCCGATTTCCAAAATCGTGAATCACCACAATATGCGCGTGATTGAGTTTGGCCATCGCCTGAGCTTCGCGGCTAAACCGTTCGGTGAAGCCCGCCACGGCAGCCACGGTGGGCGGAAGAATTTTCACTGCCACCAGCCGATCCAAGCTCTTCTGTCGGGCTTTATAAACCGCCCCCATGCCGCCTCGCCCCAGCATTTCCCGTATCTCCAATTCCGGAAAGTGCGCGGCAAGGTCCTTAACCGCCGGAGGCGTCCAGCCGCCGGACGGTGTACTCTCCCCGTGCGCCCGCACGCCAAGGTTCAGCAGACAATTCGAGCAAATACCTCCCCACGCCCCGCCATCAAGGGGCTTTCCGCAATCCGAACAGATATGCACTTCATCCATGGGTACCGTCGTCGCAATTACGCTCCAGCAATTCCTACACCGTCGAAAGCCCGTGGTTACACGTCACGCACGGGACGCATAAGATCACGAAATTCCTCTTCCACTTCAGAGTCGGATGAAACGGTCTGCCTGATTTCCTCACGAATCAGTTTCCCCAACCGTATGTGCATTCGATGCATCCGCGTTTTGACATTTTGCTCGGAAATTCCTAATTTCCACGCCAATTCAGCATACTTCGGTGCGGACTTGCCATTTCCGGCGCGCTGTAACTCAAGCACTTGGAACATGGCACGATCTACCGCATCGGTGAGTGAATTTCCGAGTTGGACGATTGCCTGTTCAATCAGGGTGGCCCGCCACTTCAAGTCAAATGCCGGTTGAGCCGACAATCCGCGACAAAGTGATGGATCATCGGGTGAAACCTTGGTTTCATCATATATAGATAGAGCGGGCAGACCATTGCCCCGCTTTTTGGCGCGGGCCTTCTTCCATTCGTTAATAAGAAAATGATTGAATGAATTTACAAGAAACGTCCGAAACCTTCCACGCAGCCGATCAGCCTTACCAATTTTATTTTTCGCGATGAGGTTCACAATAAATTCCTGAGTCGCATCCGCCGCGTCATGGTGTTGCCTGCCGCCATGCCGGGCAAAGACATATAGCGGCTGCCAATATATGACACACAATTCTTCGAGGGCGGCCCGTGATTGCGGATTCTTCTGATCTCCCGCAGTGCAGACAATACTCCATCGCGTGGTGCGGAAAACTCCGCCCCCGCGATTTAATGGATCAACACCGTCGGATTCCCCGCGTCGCCGCATACGGAAAACCTCCTGGGTCAGCTAACGCCGATCCTCAGCAGTCACAACCAATAAAACCCTTGCATCTTTTGCTGAACGGTACGGCATGTTCAGCCGGCGCACCCCAAGCGTCACCGATGGATGTAAATATATGCTTTGCGTAACCGCCGCACAAGCCAGAGCCGCCCAAGGGGAAATTAAAAATAAAAACACCTTAATATTCGCAACTGCGATGCTATTGATGTCGCGTGTTTTGCGGTTTACTGTTGGCCGTGACAAACTCAAGGAGAGTAAAATACCGCAGATTATGGCGATGTGCTAAATGGCTGATACGCTGGCCGCATCCGCCGAAGTGGTGGCTGCGAAACTCGGAATGCAAGCGAGAAGGAACTTCTCCTGACCTACAATGCCGAGGATTGTCGGGGTCTCCGCTTACTGACCTCGGAATTGCAGAGCATCTCGCTGAATTCCGTGTCCAGGCCCGATGTTGATTTTGCCAATGCACCAAAGCAAAACACTACTGCGGCTAGCGAAAGCATCCACCGTGCGTTTACGGGCATTCTGACATCTGCTTATCAGGAATATCGCGCCAACCGGATTGCGTTGCGGTCATCACCTGTCCACGCGGCTGTTGACGCGGCGGAAGCTCGGCCCAAACGTAAACGGAGTCCCCACGTTCCTCGACCTCTCCTAAGATGCGTGGGCACGCAATTTGTCGTGCCGCGAAAACGCAAATGTCCGCGCCATCCGGTGCGTCAGTGAAACCGTCTGTGTCTCATGAACTGAAAGGAGTTCATCATGGAATGATCCGTTAGCCATGTAGCCAACCGGGCGTTGTCGGGAGCAATCCCTGCGACGAAGCCCCGGCTTGGCGAAGACGTGAGCCGTAACGATAAGTGAACCCAAACCAGCCTCGTTACGCCAATGAGAGTGGCCAAGCAGTCGGATTAGACGAAGCCAGCACCCTCGGTGAAGCAGCGGATAAATGCAGCCGATGGACTCTCCGGGG
>DAHXLH010000092.1:0-33031 GCA_027366115.1 Phycisphaerales bacterium | reverse complement strand
ATAAATGTTGGGCTTTTCGGGCAGATATTGCGGCCCAAAAGTATTTTCAATATAACCGCGGGCCATTTTCAAGGCATCGGCGCTGATGTTTTGTGAATCCGTACGCATGTAGGTAATTAAACCTACCGCGCCCTGGCCCGGCAGTTCCACACCTTCGTACAACTGCTGGGCAATGCGCATGGTGCGCTGGGCGCCAAAACCCATCTGGTTACTGGCCGCCTGCTGCAGCGTGCTGGTGCTGAACGGGCCGGGCGGGCGAGAAGTGGACGGTTTGGTAATCAATGAACGCACGCGAAATTCCGGCGCACCAGGCCCCATAGGCGGGACCACGCCGGAAATTGTCGTGAGTTTTTGCGCCGGCCCCTTATTGGGAATGCCGCGCGGGCCATTGGTGCCGTCATTATCAACGGTCGCAATTTCCACTTGCCGCAGGCCCACCGCGGTCGCGGCGCGCTGGGCATCAGATGCATTCTTCGGATCAAACTTTTTTCCGTCAAATTCCACCAGTTGCGCTTTAAAGCCCTTATTTTCTGTAAGCCATTGGCGCTTTTCCGCCCCGGATGGCCCGCCGGCCGGGGCAGAATCCGTACCGTCATCCGCATCTTCTTCATCCGGTACAGATAAAAATTCTCTCCACTGCCGGGCCAGAGCATCGGCGGCCTTTAACTCCGTAGTAAAGACGGCCTGAAGTTTCCAGTATTCATCCGGAAGAAAGGCATTGATTTCCCGCTCCCGATCCACAATGAGTTTTACGGCAACGCTTTGCACGCGCCCCGCGGATAATCCGCGCGCCACTTTCTTCCACAACAGCGGCGACACTTTGTAGCCCACCAGCCGATCCAGAATGCGCCGGGCCTGCTGGGCGTTTACTTTGTCCAAATTGATCAAACGTGGATTTTCAAATGCCTTGAGAATGGCGGCTTTCGTAATTTCATTAAACACCACGCGCTTCACAGCACGTTGATCCAGATTCAACGCCTGACTTAAATGCCACGCAATGGCTTCCCCTTCCCGGTCCAAATCTGTTGCCAGATATACTTCATCCACCGATCGCACGATGGATTTCAATTCGCTGACAAGTTTTTTGCGGCTGGAAAGCACTTCGTATGTCGGTTCAAATTCCTTTTCTATATCCACGCCGATGCCCTTCTCAGGCAAGTCGCGGACATGCCCCATCGAGGCTTTGACCGTGTAGGCCGAACCAAGGTATTTGTTAATCGTTTTGGCCTTAGCCGGCGATTCCACAATCACCAGAGCCATGCCGCTTTTTTTAATTACTTTTGCCACCCGTCGTTTCCAATCCTTAAAAGTTACTTTGCCATTCAGGCGTTCGTCGCTTCCCGAATTTTTCTACTCCCGTCTTGCGGATTATTTCCAATCCGCTCAGCTATCCCACCGTGCAACTTCGGCTCTCCGAGGGCTTTGCGTCCAATATTTATCACAAGCTGCTATAAAAAAGCAAATTAATTCGCAATCACAAATTCGCTTTTTCCTTGGCTTGTGCCCCATTTCCGTGCATTATTTTAGTGCGCAAAGGATGGGCAGACAACCCCTTACAACTCGATTTCAAGATGGCAATCAGCGGGTTTCCACCTTCGGCAGGCCATCTTCACCCATTTCCTGCCGTATCAAAACATAACATTATCACCGCCGGTCCACAATATGTTGCGTCCCAGCTATGTCGAAGCTACCGGCATAACGGGGATGGGTCTTTTATAGGAAGTTCAATACTGTCAGAAAAAAACAAACTTTTGGCATCTATTTTGCTGTGAATTATGCCGATGTGAAAAAAGGTTTGGTTTTTTTTACACCGACGCGCATTAACGTGCGTATAGTTCAGTAGAGACGCGACACCGGCCCGTGTATCGGGCAAGGAGGTTTTATGAATGGTCCTCATGGCCCCGCAATTTTGGATTTGAACACACAGGGGGACTTGCTAAGCCCCAATGGGCTGTACCGCCTGCAGGATTCAGAGGCCGTTGCCTCTAACATCAAACGCTTATTTGGTTTTCTGCGCTCAATACGTTGTGCAGTGGTCAGCACCCGGCTCCATCATACTATTATGCCAGACCGCACTGCCCCGCATTGCGTCTGCACGCCCGGAAACCCCGGCTATAACAAGCTTTCTTTTACCTTGCTGCCGCAGCGCGTTGAAATGCCGGTTGACTGCGGCACGGATCTGCCTGTGCAGACTTTTCAGGATGCGCAACAATATATTTTCGATCTACCCGATCCCAATCCCTTTGATTCTCCCCGACTTGATCGACTGTTATCAGAAACCCAGACCAATACGTGGCTCATCATCGGCGGCCCGCTGGAATCTTCCGTGCGCATGGCCGTGATGGGACTTTTACAGCGCCGCAAACAGGTTGCAATTGTCAAGGATTGCATGGGCCAGCGTGATCCCTATGAAGCCGAGATGGCCATGCGGCAGGTAGAAAGCAAAAATATTCAGTGGCTCACCGTGGATGAAGTCATTGAACGCTGCAGCCGCAAGCCGGTAAGACGATCACGTCTCCTGGCGCGCGTGGCACATCGTCCACGCACGGCAAATGGTGCCGCCGCCGCAAGCTACCGCGGACGATCCAGAGCGGTTAGCAATGCCTACCGCCTGCGCAATTAATCCGAAAAAAACGGATAAAGCCAAGGAGCTACAGCATATCCTGTCAGGGTGAAATCAATACCAGGGCATTGCCCGAGGGATCGTGCAATGCCAATGTGGAATCGCTGCGTTCTATCGGTATGTTTTCGCGCTTTACAGCGGCTTCAATACGATTCCACAGTTGCCTGTCCGGCACTGTAATAACCACATGGCTTAATCCTTGCGATCCCGGGGGTGCCGGCGGGCGACCCAGACTTTCCCAAGTATTGATCCCGATATGATGATGATATCCCTGATACGAAAGAAATCCGGCTGCCTGTCCAAAACGCAACTGCAGGTCCATGGCCAGAATGTCTCGATAAAATATTTCAGCCGCGGCCAAATCAGACACACGTAAATGCACATGTCCCAAAATTGTCCCCGCCGGCAGCCCCGGCCCAAGCGTCTCGTGCGGCGCAGGCTCAGCCAACAGACCGGTGAAATCCAGGGGATTGCTGGCCATGGACAATTGTCCGTTCGCCCGCGGCCACTGATGCTCCGGGCGGTCTCGATATATCTCTATGCCGTTACCTTCCGGATCGGCCAGATATAGCGCCTCACTAACCAGATGATCCGCGGCCCCCTGCAGTGGCACACCGGTTTGCATGAGATGGCGCAAGTGCGTGGCCAGGGCAGTACGCGATGGCAGCAGAATCGCGAAATGATATAAACCCGTTGCCCGGCCCGCGGGCTTGGCCTGTGGATTTTCCTTGAGTATCAGTAAGGGCGAACCGTCTGCCGCCAGTACGGCGGTATTCCCTGCATGTGACAGAAGTTTTAATCCAATGCGGCGCTGATAGAATTCCAGCATTGGCGCAAGATTCCGCACCGTAAGAACAACCGGACCCATCACCGCTTTATCACCAACCAACATACAATCTCCTGACATACAGTTTATACATAAACCAAATACATCATAGGCGGCCGCTGCGGAGAATCAAATGCAATAACGCCATGAAAGACAGATTGCCTCAAGGCGGGAGGGTCCATCAGCAGCAACTGGTTTCGCCCAAACTACGGCGTAATAACAGTTGGCGCAGAAATGCATGGCAAATTTATCCGGCTTAAGCTTTACGGCTTTTTCGCCGCAGCAATGGCACGGCCAGGAATCCTAAAGCCAATAACAGCAGCGACGCGGGTTCCGGAACGGCCTGAAAATTATAGGCCAACGCGTAGGAGTCCGTCGTGGTAGCCCAGGAGGCGGCTCCACCGTTGTCTAAAACTTCCAGGCGATACGTGCCCGGAAGCAGATTCAGCGTAAAAATCTGCTGCACGTTATCCACGGTACTGGCACTCGAAGCAATAAGGGAGCCTGCGGCGTTGTAAAGCATCAGATCCAGATTGTTGAGGGTTTCGTTGTAGGTAACCACGGAACTTCTTGAAACAAGTTGCTGCACCTGGGCATTCCACACCAGAGTGCTTGTAAGATCATACGCCTGACTGGCGTTGCTCAAATCAAACGTGTAATTCGCTGTGTTGCTGGTCCCACTGCTGATGGATGAAAAATCCCATCCTTCTTTTTGCGCAATGGGCGTCGTTGATGCCGCCGTACGACCCGCCAGAACATTGGCATACGAATTAGCAAAATTCACAATGCCCGCACCATAGCGCGGGTCCAAGGGCGTTGTGGCGTTGGCTACCGGTGCCAAGTACGTATAAGTGCCATTGGTCACGGTATAATTATTGGTCCAGCCGGTGGGCTTTACCGCACCGTTAAGCAACAGGGCTTTAATCGTCCGTTCATCGGTTGCAGCCGTGGAATATTGACTTTGACTCAAACCATCAGCGTTGGAATAGCCATCCGCAGCCGTGCCGGCCTGCACCATCGCAGTCGCAGCACCGGCCACAATCGGCGTGGTATAGCTGGTAGCAGCACCGGACGCGACAATGTCCGGCTTGGATCGACCGTCATTGGTAGGCCCCAATCCTGTGGCAGTTGACGAATAGGGGTACGCACCAACCGCGATGGAATTGTAAGCTGTCGCAGGCGGATTGATCTGGCTGGGAGTTGTAGTATACGTTGCCGATCCATCGCCGACGGCGGAGACAAAAATCGTGCCATGCGTGTTGGTGAAATTATCGTAAGCGGCATTGACCGCCTTCACCCAGGTCGTGTAACTGGCGGCACTCACATTGTTCTTGCTGCTGGTCTGATCCGTAAAGCTCTGATTAATGACTTTAATATTTTGCAGACTCAGGGTTTGTAAGCCATTTTGTGCCGGGCTGGTGTAACTGATGTGTTGGGCGTTAAAATCAGCAGGTGCCGTGTTGGTAGCGCCGGTAATGCCCAGGAAATAGCCCTGAAAAGCCCCCGCGTCAATATTATCCACACTTGAAACGCCCCTGCCGTAACCGCTGGAACCGTAAAAATTGGTTGCCACCGCATCGGCATGCGTGGATACGGAGTCGGAATAAGCGGTGGTGGTAGTGCCACTGGTAATGTTGTATGAATAGCCCGCGCTGGAAGAAACATATCCGTTGAAGTCCATGTAGGTAAACGGTGCCGAGGACGCAACGGAGGTATTGGAGGGCTGCACTTCAAATTGATCATTGGTTGTACCCGCGGATCCCTGCAATAGATTCGCCTCAACCTGCGCTACAGCCACGCCCGCACCATCAGGCAGCGTCGTGGTGGCATGTAATGCCACCGGCCACAACGCCGATGCGGAGATACAGGCCATGGATGCCAGAAGAGTGCTGCGATTATTTCGCGTTTTTCCGGCGGCCGCGCCCGTTACAGTTTGCTGGTCTTTTTTATGGTTTAAAGTCATCTGCATCTCCATCCAAAATATCCGCCATGGGATTTATGTTTCCCCTTGGCAGGGCCAATATCAAAAGGCTCACCACGAGGAAGGCCACCAAGGATTCCAAATAATAATCCCGAATAACAGAACCGTCAAGTAAATTCGCAACTACGAATATACAATTTTCTAGAATAAAACGAAGCGCGACGCCGGGGCGCGTTTATGTCGCACCACGTTGCCCGTTCACTTACGCAGTTGAATACGACGAAAGCGCGCCAGAGCCATCAACGGAAAATAGAGGCGATACAGATGATATTTCAGATAAAAAACCCGTGGAAACCCTGTTCCGGTAAACCACTGCTCATCCCAGTTACCATCGGGATTCTGGGCATCAATAAGCCACCGGATGGCCTTTTGCACCGCCGGATCATCCACGCCGGACGCAGCCAGCAACCCCATGGCCCCCCACGCGGTTTGTGAGGCCGTGCTGGGGCCGCGGCCCTTGAGTTCCGGATTTTCGTATGTCTGGCAGGATTCACCCCAGCTCCCGTCCGGCTTCTGGCAGGAACGCAGCCAATCGGCCGCCTTACGGATGAACCGCTGGTCCATTTTTTCGCCTACAGCATTCAAACCCGTAAGCACCTGCCACGTACCATAAATATAATTAACCCCCCACCGCCCAAACCAGCATCCTTCTTTTTCCTGCGTTTCTTTCAGGAAATTGACGGCTTGCCGTACCGCCGGGTGGCTATTGGGTATACCGCAATGCCCCAGACACTCTAACGTGCGCCCGGCGATATCGGGGCACGATGGATCTTGAATGGCATTATGATCCGCAAACGGGACATGTTCTAAAATCGGTCGATGCCGGGTGCGATCAAAGGCCGCCCACCCGCCGTCATCATTCTGCATCGCCAACAACCAGTTGACCCCCCGGCTTACTGCCGCCTCTGCGGCTTTGCCGCCCAACCGCTTCAACGCCATGGTCACCATCGCGGTATCATCCACATCCGGATAATGCGGATTGTTAAATTCAAAATACCAGCCGCTGGGTTCACAGTCCGGGCAATTTTTCATCCAATCGCTGCCCGTGCGACATTCTTTGGAAAGCAACCAGTCCGTGGTCTTTTTCGCCACCGCATCCTCCGGCTCCATATGAGTTTCCGCCAGAGCATGCAAGGCGATACCCGTGTCCCACACCGGAGACCAGCAGGGTTGAATGCGTATGGTATTGCCTTCTTCAATAAACAGATCACGCAAATCTTTTTGCGCTTTGAGCACCACGGGATGGTCATCCGCATAGCCCAATACCCGCAGCACAATGAGAATATAGACCATGGGTGGGAAAATGGCTCCTAGGCCGTCGCAACCTTCCATGTGTTCCAGCAACCACTTTTCCGCTTCGCGGATCGCCAGGGGCCGCAACGGCGTGATGGCCGTTTTTTCATAGCGTTTCAGCGATAAATCCAGCAGTAAAAACATTTCCCGCCAGCTTCGCGGCAAGCCTTTGAGCCGCCCTACCGTGCTGTTAGCGGCCTCTGAATCGTTGAATAGCTCGGAAATACCCTTTTCCTTGGGCAACGCACGTATGGGGCGATAAGCACTGACAATTGCCAGTGGCAAAATCATCGTGCGGCTCCACGCGGAAACGGCATATAAATTAAAATAAATCCATTTAGGTAGCAGAATAATTTCCGGCGGAATACTGGGGCAGGCATCGTAACTGATTTGCCCCAAGGCAGCGAGATAAAACTTGGAAAAGCTGTTGCATTGCTCCGCTCCGCCCAGATGCCGAATGACTTGCCGAGCCACACGCATGTGCGGAGCCTCGGGGTCGTCTCCCATAAGCTTTAAAGCAAAATAGCCCTTTACTGTGCCGCTTAAATCACTATTGCCCCCCGGAAACAGGCTCCAGCCGCCATCGGCTTGCTGAATACTGCGAAGATAATTAGCAATTTTCGGTAGCGCCGGATCAAGTTCCTGGCTGAGAATAAATTTCAGAAGAATGTATTCGGATTCCAGAATACTATCGCCCTGCAGTTCTCCCACCCAATAGCCTTCACGCTGCTGCTTAGAAAGCAATGCTCCCGTGGCCCGATCTACGGCAGCATCCAACTCCTCGGATGTCAATTCCATCGGATCGATCATGGTGCTTAGGTCAGCCGGGGAAAGGGCTTCCAAGGCTTCTAACGAAGGGTGATCCGGTGCCGCAGTCTCGCGCAATACCGGAGGGCGAACCGCCACCGCCGTACGTGTTTGTCGACTTTTTTGCAAGTTCATCCTCTACTACTGCCGGTATCACCCGTCCGGGTACGGTTATTTCCTTCCGCCAATGACCAAAACGTTAGCAGAACTTGCCCCTGTCGGCAAGGGACACAGCGGGCGATCCCGCGGTGCGGTCCCTCTGTCTGTTGTAAAGAAAACGTTTGAACGGAAGCGTTTGCTTTCTATGATCGTCAAAGGTAGTATCCCTTTAGCTGCGTTGTCATAGGGCGGGAGCATCTTTTAACCCAAAGGTGCCAAGATGGCCAAAAACCTGGCAGAGGTATTACACCTCGCTGATGCCCAGCGGCATTCCCCCCAGGAACAGGAAGCATTCCGCCGTCATGCTCCGGAACTTGCACAGCAAGCACAAAACCTTACTGACCATATATGGCGATGGTGGGGAGACGATTCTCGAAGCGCCAGGCACATAAACGAACTTGCGGAAGGCGCGGCTCAACACATCCGATCACAGATGGCCGACCATTTCGGCGTTTTGTGCCTGGGGGATTACGATGCCACTCAGGCCGACCACCAGATTGCATTAGGCGCTTTGCCCCAGCAATTGGCTTTAAACGAGCGGTGGATCGGCGATACCTACCAGGCAGCCACTCAATTTCTGGAACCGGTTTTGGAAAAATTTCCGGCACAAGACCGAGTATTGCTCCGCAGCGCCGTGCAAAAGCGACTGCAACTTGATGAAGGGTTTGCTCGGATTGGCTACCGCCACGCCCGTCAGGAAAGCCTGCTGCAGCATGAAGCTCTTTATGAGGCCATTCGAGTCGCCAATCAACTCCTGGCGCATCATACCGACGCGGGGCTGCTATTGGACAGCATTGTTAATACCTTAGCTCATCACTTGAAAGCACCCCTGCTGGGAATCGGATTTATCAATCCCCGCACCGGTCACATTCGAATACGGACTTCAGCCGGGCCGGCAAAGGCCTATTTCCACAACGTCACATTGTCCGCTTCAGCCGAGGTGCCCGAAGGCCGCGGGCCCGGCGGACGAGCCTTAAGCGCCAATCATGTCATACAGGTTGATAATTTTGCCGAGGATCCCACGTTTGAACCCTGGAGAATTCAGGCCCAGCGCTTTGGTCTGGTGGGCAGTATTACCGCCCCATTTAAAACCCGGGGCGGCCAGCAGGGATTCCTAAGCATGTATCGCACGACGGACATTCCATTTCCCGAAGGAGCGGCCAACCAGTTGCAGCAGTTGGCCCGAGATATTGGCGGTGCCTTAGACCGCATCCACGCCCAGCGAGAATTGCGGCGTTTACATTCCTACGAAGACGCGCTGGACACAGTTAACCAAATGCTGCTTAAAAATCCCGCACCCGAGGTGATTTTTCGGCTGCTGGTAGAAACGATCGTGAACCATACCGATGCACCGATTGCCTACGTGCGGCTTATTGATCCGCAGACCCAGCTTGCCGAGATCGTAAGCCATTGCGGCAAAGACGCCGAACGCGTGCTAAAAACCCAATGGTCGATCAGCCTCCCTGGCCCCTTGGGTAAAGGCGTAACTGGCACAGTGTATCGCACGGGCCGGGAATTTGTCGTACCCGATGCCTTATCGCACAAGGATTTTGCGCACTGGCGGGAATTCTTAAAAGCTCTGAAGTTGCGGGGAGCGGCGGGCTTTCCGATTGGCGAACGAGATAAAAAACCCGAGGCGGTGCTTTTTGTCGGGAGTCGGCAATCCAGCTACTTCAGCCGCCCCATTGTGAAACTCCTTGGCCGGTTAGCCGGCAACGCTTCTTTGGCGCTTTCCAGCTACCGCCAGCGCGAGCGACTGGAATATTTGAGCGTTCATGATTCGCTTACCGACTTGCCTAACCGCGCGTATTTTGAGCAGGCGATTACCGAATCTCTCAGCCGGGCAGACCGGTACAATCGGCAAATGGCGATTGGCATACTGGACATCGACGGGTTTAAAGAAATCAATGATACCCTCGGACACGCCGTCGGCGATGAACTGTTACGCGCCGTTTCCCAGCGCTTGGCGGTCACAATGCGGAAGGGTGATGTGGTTGCGCGCATCGGCGGGGATGAATTCGGACTGATTTTCAGCCTCGCGGAAGCTGCGGATTTGGGCATAGCTGTCGAGCGTTTGCTGCGGACGCTTGATGAACCGGTAAGTCGGCACGGCCAGAATATTACCATCAACGTCCGCATGGGATTCACGATTTATCCCATTGACCGCACGGACCGGGATACATTGCTGCGGCATGCCGATGCGGTTTTATACTCCGCCAAAGAAAGTGGTGCCCGCTTTGAAGTCTTCCAAAGCGCCATCGCCGAAAAAGTGGAACAGCGTTTTCGTGCCCGACAAAATTTCCCCGTCGCGGTAAAGGATGGGAAAATACAATTTTTCCTCCAGCCACAGGCCAATATGCGCCTGGGAAAACTCGACGGCGTGGAGATGCTGGCTCGCTGGCGCGAAGGCGATAAATGGCTCTCTCCAGCAACGTTTATGCCAGTCATTGAAAATGATCCAGCACTGATATGTCTGCTGGGAGGGTTGGCGATCCGAGAAGCGGTGCGGCTGCGGCAACGCCTTTTAGCCCAGGGATTGGATTTGCGCATCAGCGTGAATATCGGATCACGTCATCTGCTGCACCCCAGTTTCCTCATGGATTTGGATGCAGCTTTAGCCGACTGCCCCGATCCGTCCTTCCTTACACTGGAAATTACCGAAGTCACCGCGCTGACGGATATGCCGCTGGCAGTCCAGCGGCTTGAAGCCATCGGCATACGCCGCATTTCCACCAGCCTGGACGACTTCGGAACCGGTCACGCCTCTTTACTGTACGCCGCATCACTGCCGGTGAAGGAACTCAAGCTTGGGCAGGAATTTATGCGCGGACTATTAGTCAAAAACGCCCATGCTTCGGTGACGATTTCCGCACTGCATTTTGCGGAACTCTCCCACACTCGCCTTCTTGCCGAAGGTGTTGAGACACGTGAACAACTGGCGTATTGGCTGCGACTGGGCGGCGAGAATATCCAGGGATATTTCTTAGGCCGCCCTATGGAGGAAAGCCAGTTTATGGCCTGGGCCGGGAACTTAAAACTCTCGAAGCAGTCCCTGCCGCCGCGCTATACACCTGAGGACCTGCAACTTTTGTCGAGGCATGTATCGGTTACGGAGCGGATTATGAGGCTGCGTGAAATGCGGGCCGCCGGGATCCCCGATCCATTACCGATGGATATACCACCGCTCGAGAGCTGTCCCACTGGAATTTGGATTGAGCAGCGCCGGGCCGCCTATGGCCATCTCCCAGAGTTCACAGCCATGGATAAAGCCCATCTGAAGCGCCATGAGATTTTAGCCCAGGTCCAGCACGACACCTCGTTGGAACTCCTGGAAGAATGGGGCCAGGTCATGCACTCCCTGATCCTGGCAATTGACCAGGACTTAGTCCGTATTCATTGAACTTCAGAAACGCATCGAGCCGGGTGACCCACTCGGACATTTTCGTGGGGATGTGCCGGCCGACCTGATTTTCAGCGCAATCCAGGAACATGGAGACAATACGTTCCAGTTCTTTGAAGTAATCCTTGCCGAAACGCCTGTTGAGTTTCAATCGTTCATCATCCGGGACAAATCCTTTGGTGATGAATTCACGCAGTGTTTGCGTCGCCCAGATGCGAAACTCCGTGGCTTTGGCGCTGCTGACGCGGTAGCCGACGGAGATGATGGCATCGCAACTTTTCAAACCTGCGGTAAAGGCGTACTATATGCCTTGGAATTGGTCTTTGAACCACTGAATGTGGAGAATGCTGTATGAAGCTTGAAGATGTCATGGTATTGCAACCTCCGGAGCTTAACGCTTCCGAAAATATTTTTTTACCGGCCGTGCTTTCCGGTTTGGGAAGCACGCTGGTGCATCTGTTTCGATCCGTGGGCGGCAATGTCCGCACCATGCAATATCCGGAAGAACGCCGGGAAGATAAGCCCGTTCTGGAACAGGGCATGGATGTGCAGCGCTATCGCGGGGTGCACCGGCTGAACCGTGATGAGCAAAATCGCGTAAAATGCGTGGCCTGTTACATGTGCGCCACGGCTTGCCCGGCACATTGCATTCATATTGTCGGCGATGCCGCACCGGATTCCTGGCCGGACCGTGAAAAATATCCAATTAAATTCGATATTGATGAGCTGCGCTGCATCTATTGCGGCATGTGCGAGGAAGCCTGCCCCGTCGATGCCATTGAACTGACGTATGAGTACGACATTGTCGGCCTGACCCGCGAAGAGATGGTTTTCGACAAGCAAAAGCTCCTGGCGATGTACGACCAAACCATTAAACGTCGGCCAATGTAAAAAATATTTTCTAATTCGCGAATAACAAGTTGTTATCGGAAATTATTTCCCTTGAAATTGTCCCCAGTGCTCCGATGAGCTTTGGTTGATCCCCTCCGGCGGGTAGAATAACAGATTGAAACGGCTGCGATCGGGACAACGGGCGGCGATTTCAGATACAGGTACCGCGCGATGGTACGGTCTTGATTATTGGGCTATGAGGCGGCGGCGCGGGGCCGCCCGCAAAGATATATGTGGTTACAAAAAAAGAGTTTGCGTCGGATGGCAGTAGCCGAAGACGCCTCCCCACGGCAGCGAATCTGGAAGGATATTTCAGGCCCGCAATGGACGTTCATGATCCTTACAGCCCTGTGCTTTGCCGTGCTGTTGGTGCTGGAATTGATTCCCAACACCAAGCCGGTCTGGCTTGGAACAAAAGCTCCGACGACTATTTTATCGCCTGTGACATTCAGTATTCCGGATCAGGCCAAATTCCAGGCTCTGCGACTGCAGGCCCGCCTGCATACTAATCCCGTGCTTAAACTTAACGATCGGCATAAGCTTCTGGAAATTATCGGCACAGAGCTTAACAGCCTGCCCTATGATGTCGCGGCTATAAAATCACCAGCAAGTCTTTCCGAACCCCTGCGAACCCGATTTCCCCACATGACCGCCAATGCCTTAAAATATCTGCATAGCATTATCCAAGACAATGAATTTCCGCAATATTCCAAGCAGATCAAACTCTTGGTTAGTGAACTCAAACAGCGCCCGGTGATCGATCAGAAAACGCTGGAAACCATTGCCAAAACGCCATCCATCAATATCATCGTGCGCACCAGAAACAACAATAAGGTCCAGCAAACAAGAATAAAGCTGAATGAATTGGGCGTATTGGATTCGCGCGGACGAGGGTTCCGCCCGATGGTGGAGCAATGTCTACCCGAATCCTTGTGGGACACCGTTTCAGCATTCCTGGCGGCCAAGAACAGGCCCACATTTATTCTTGATCGCCCCGCCATGGCCAAATTGGCCTCCGCCAATGAAGCCGCTATTACCATGCCGCAAAGGATCTTCCATCGGGGCCAAGTCTTGGTTCACGCCGGGGAAATTATCACGCCGGGAATTCGCACCAACCTGCACGTCGCGTATCGCGTCTGGCGCAGACATCTGGCCAAACGCCATCCCTGGGCACTATTGGAGCATCTGCTGGGCCTGTACATGCTCACCGCCGTAGTGTGCCTTATCGGGGCGGTTTATATCGGATTTCGGATCAGGGAACCGGGTTTTCGCAGAGCCTCGGCCCCCGCCATTTTACTCTTGACATGTGCTGCCGCAGCTAAACTCACACTGGTAGCGGGGCTGCCGGGCTGGATTTACCTGCTGGGAATGGCACCGATGTTACTGGCGGCTCTGATTTTCGTAATCGCCTACGATCAGCGCTTTGCCCTGGGCCTCTCCACACTTAACGCCCTGTTGGTAACGGTTGTGGCCGGACAAGACTTATCTTTTTTTATTGCGGCCTTTGCCACCTCCGCCACTCTCATTTTTAGCCTCCATGAAATCCGCACCCGCACCCAACTTATTCGCGTGGGTCTGCTGGCGGCATTGGTCGCCGGGGCTGCCGTCCTGGGATTTGGCTTTTCACATACGCCGCTGACTCAAGCGGTACCCTTGGATTGGCTCTATGCGGCCCGGCAACCCGGCACCGGGATTTTATTAGACCAGGCTATCGGCGCGGGTAGTGCCGTTTTCGCCGCCATATTTATCATGCTTGGCTTGCTGCCTCTCGTAGAAAAGTTTTTTGGTTTGACCACGGCTATGACGCTGCTGGAACTTTCTGATACAAATCAACCACTTCTGCGACGCTTGGCCATGGAAGCCCCCGGCACGTTCAGCCATTCGCTGGTGTTGGGTTCGATGGCTGAAGCTGCGGCACGGGAACTGGGGGCCAACAGCCTGTTGTGCCGCGTAGGAGCCTATTACCACGACATCGGAAAACTTCTTAAACCCGGCTATTTCATGGAGAACATGAACGCCGGCCAGAACCGTCACGAAAAACTCTCTCCGGCCATGAGCCTGCTAATTGTCGTCGGACATGTTAAAGATGGCTTGGAATTGGCGCGGGAATATCGCTTGCCGCTGGCCGTGCGGGATTTTATCGCCGAACATCACGGCACAACCATCGTTGAATATTTCTTCCATGCCGCCCGGGAAAAGCAGACGCGCGAAGCACTCACCGGCGGTCTGGCGTCGCAAGTACACGATACTGAATTCCGGTATCCCGGCCCCAAGCCGCGCAGCAAGGAGACGGCCATCCTGATGATCTGCGACGGCTCAGAAGGAATGATTCGTTCTATGCCGGAACCTACGGCGGCTAAAATTGAGGGCGCGGTGCATCAAATGATTACCAAGCGACTCATGGATGGCCAATTTGACCAGTGTAATGTCACGCTTTCGGAATTGACGATCATTGAACAGTCGCTGGTTCGCACGCTGGTTGGTGCTTATCATGGCCGCATGCCGTATCCCAAGACGCTTGCCATCTCCAGGCCGGCATAAGGAGACGGCATGAGCATTCATATAGAAATACTGCCGCCGACCGATCGCCGCACCAGCAAAGCGGTGCCATCAAAAATGCGATTGTGGATTAGCGCGTGTGCTCAAACGGCCGCTCGCCTGGCAGGTGTAACAACCGGCATGTGGGTTATTCACCTCGTGAATGACAAACGCATGATTCACTATCATCAGCAGACCATGAACCTGGCCACCGTCACGGATGTGCTCACGTTTAACTATACCGACACGCATATCCCCGATGCTCCCCTGGATATTGAAACCATTATCTGCGTGGATGAGGCCCAACGGCAGGCCACACTACAGAATCATCGGCCCGAACTGGAAATGTTGCTTTACGCCATCCACAGCCTGTTGCACTGCGTCGGCTATGACGATCTAACAAACGCAAAGGCCCGGCGCATGCACCGCAAAGAAGATTCGCTACTTCGCCAAATGGCCCTGCCCGCCGTGTATTACACCCAAGCCCCTAAGGCCATCAGGACCAAGGGACCGCACAAGACCACGGCGAGTGCAAAAGTTTCCGCCAACCCCAAAAAAGCTCGCAGCAAAGGGAGCCTACGATGAATTGGCCTATGCTGATTATCGGGGTATCTTTAGCGGGCACGTTACCGGCGTCCACACTGGCGTATGCCCTGCGCACGATGTCGCGCGTCACGTTGGAAAAAGAATTAATTAAGCGCGGTCGGCAGGCCGGATTGGATCAGCTCAATGATCAGCGCGAAAATCTCGCCTTAACCGCTTCCATTACGCGCATCGCTTTTAATGTTTCTCTGGCCGCCGCCACATTGTACGCCTTCAGCGGCACCACCGTGCCCGACCAGTCGCCCTTGCGATTTTTTGCCGCGGCGGCACTGGCCTGTGTGCTGTTACTGATTTTTTCCGTGGCGATTCCTAACGCCTGGGCCATCTATGGCGGAGAAAATCTCATCGCCGCAAGCTGGCCTGTCCTGCGCGTCGTCAGCGTTCTGGTTGCTCCGCTGGTGGATTTCCTGAGGCTCTTTGACGAACTGGTCCGCCGGCTGGCCGGTATCGACCCGCGGCAGCACGCCGATGAGGAAGTGGCTGAAACCACCGAAGAAATTCTTGCCGCCGTCTCTGAAGGCACCGCTGAGGGCGCTGTGGATGACGATCAAAGGAAAATGATCGAAGGCATTATCAGTTTCCGTGATTTACAGGTCGGGCAAATCATGATGCCGCGCACCGATATGATCACCATCAGTGTGAATGATTCTCTGGAAAAAATTCGCGACAGAATTTTACGTGACGGGCTTTCCCGTCTGCCGGTGCATGACGGCAATCTGGATAATATTGTCGGGATTCTTTACGCCAAAGATCTTCTGCAGTTCCTGGGAAACTCGCCCGCGGATGCCGACACGCTGGAAATTCGCAAACTTATGCGGCCGCCGCTTTTTGTTCCGCATTCTAAACCCCTGCGTGATCTGTTGCGGCAATTCCGGGCTCAAAGAGTCCATATCGCCATTGTGCTCGATGAATTCGGAGGCACCGCCGGCCTGATTACCAGCGAAGACATCCTTGAAGAAATTGTCGGAGACATCGCCGATGAATATGAAAAGTCACCCGCCTCGCAAATCCGCCGCGTTGATGACCGCACTGTGGAAGTTGACGGCCGCGCCAACATTACCGATTTAAACCGTGAACTGGATTGCCATCTTCCGGAAAATCAGGATTATCAGACCATCAGCGGCTTGGTCATTCACGAACTTGGCACCATCCCCGGCAAGGGTGCTGCGGTCACGATTGAAGATATCACCGTCACAGTCACCGAATGCGACGTGCGGCGAATTAAAAAAGTCGTTCTCAAGTTGCCCCAGCAAGCTGAATCTTCAGCGCAGGCCGCTACGCCGGAAACTCAGTCGATCTGAATATTTTTCTTTTCACGGACGGATGTATGGCAGGTTAAATCCCGAAGTATGCGGCTCCAACGTGTGGAACTTTTTCAGTATGATGATATCTTTGGCAAGTTGATCAGTTAAACTGCGGAAAAAGGAACATCATGGCCCGTGAAAAAGCAAGCAAACGTCACACCCGCAAAGAAGCCTCCGCGCCCCGGATTAAGCCGGCCGCCCCACCGCGACCCGACCCGGCGGCCCTGGACATCGTGATTTGGCCCGATCCCATACTGACCCGACGGGCTGATGATGTCGGAACAATTGATTCCTGGCTCCTGCAGGTTGTTGAACGCATGAAGCAACTTATGGAGTCCCATGAAGGCGTGGGCCTCGCGGCACCGCAGGTGGGCTTATCGCTGCGACTTTTTGTGATGGCGGAAAAAGCCAAAGCCGACCAGGCCGTTGCCGTGATCAATCCCGTGCTGGAACTGGATTCTCAAACTGAACAAGCCGAGGAGGGCTGCCTGTCTCTTCCGGGAATTCGCGGCCAAGTCATGCGGGCCAAAAAAATTACGCTGACCGGCTATGATCTTAAGGGCGATCCAATTTCGATGCCTCTGGAAGGATTCCCCGCGCGCATAGCACAACATGAAAATGATCACCTCGATGGCGTCCTGATCATCTCCCGAATGCCCCCATCAGCACGAATTGCCCTTGGTAAAAAACTGCGCGAATTGAGAACCCGCTCCTGAACCGACTGTCCGGCCGGTGCCGGCGACATAGGGATTATGAATCTTCCCGTTCCGCCGGGGCCAGTATTATCGCCGGACAAAATCGGGTTTAAGTTGCACAAACATCTGTTCAAACGAGCGGTATATCGCGTCGCCGATCGTGAGGCGGTGTTCAAGGGACAGCTTGTGATAATCTTGCAGCGTCCGGCCGTCATAATGCCCCATCCAACCGCAGGCGATGCTGCGCGAAGCAAAAGAAAGTGCCGCTCCTGAGCGGCGGAGCAGGATAACGGAAACGTTTCTTCAATGACCACGGGTTTACCTACCGCGCAGCGATGCAGCACATCCATGGCCTGATTGAGATCTTTGGATTGGGGGTAAATGTGAATGCTGATAAAACTCACATGCGGTGCGATCACGCGCGGTATAAAACCTGAAATCCATCCCCATTTGGGTATCCATGGTAACAGGCCGACGGTAATCAAAGTTTTTTTGTCACGTGAACGAATGGCACGGGTCATGGCATTAATCCAACGGACAGCCAATTCAGGGCGCTCGGCATGACCGGGATTTAGTGTGATAAATTGCAGAAAATCGTACCCGCCGAAGGAACTTTTCGGCTGCCATTGCCCGGGCTTTTGCCGGGAACCGGGAACAACGGGGTCGTTGATCAGATCATAGCAAAATACCGCGTGGCTTCGGGCACAAGTTGCGGCGATCGTGCGCCAGAAATTTTCCTGCGCACTCCAGCGCTGCCGGTCGTTCATGACACTGTACCATTTTGGCGTGTCGGAAACGCGGTAACAACCCAAACCCGTGAGATCAAGATGGAGTCGATTTGTTTCCGCCAGGCGCAACAGCCGCAACAGCAATTTGAACGACACTGGATTGGGTTTATCCGGAGCGAGCATAAATTTTCCATATTGCAGAGACACGCGAACCACATTGGCACCCAGGCGGCGCATGTTGCGGAAATCCCGTGCCACGGTGGACCAGTGGTGAACCCAGAAATCCTCAATAAGCCGGCCATGACTGCCGTAATTAAAGCCCCAAGGATAAAAGGCCTTCCGCGAAGGCAGCCTTTCAAAGCCGCGGTGATTGGGAGCCACGGCAATGCGCTGCTGAGGCTGGGAATCCAGCGCATGTTTCGAAGCGGCCACCACCAAGCTCGGCATGAAAGCGCACAGAACGCCGGCACAGACAAGTTCCAGGCAATAGGGAACCGGAAAAAAAGAATGTTTATGCGGCGTGGTCATTATGAGTTTCCTGATCACTCGGAAGAAATAATAGACCTTTCAGCGCCTTCGGTATTTCGGCCGCCTTGGTCACGACGTGACCTCTTTGAGGGATTCGGCTTCCATCATTCCACGCGGTCCATATTCTGAGGGCCGCCTCGGCGCATAGCAACCATTTTTCGACATCGACACTCACTTACCGCGCGTAGCGGATCCGCCTTTTGGCGGATTGGCACGCAACACAAAGAGTGTTTGAATAAAATGACCGTCATTGATGCGATCAATAATGCGGACTTTACGATGGGTCTGCCGGGCGATGGCGGAAACCTGCCCCGCATAGACGCCTTCGTCCCGCGTGAGGATATAGAGACGATGCGGATTGTGTTCGGCGATGGTGGTAAGTTGGGCAGGCGTTTTCATAGGCAGAATTTCATCGGCATAATATAACACCCCCAGCCACATCCGGTCCCCCATGAGCGTGTAGATCCGATGGCCATGAACCACCTTCATCATCTGCCGGGTTTCCGCGCGATAGCGGCTAATCTGATAGCCCTTGCCATCCATGTAAGCCCAGTTCATCGCCAACATAAACAGCCATCCCGCTAGCGCATAAATCCAAAACGCGCGATCAAACTGCCGCCCAAATTCCCATCGCCATAGCACCACTCCCATCGCTATGACCAGCAATGCCACTGCCCCCCAGCCAAAAGGGCTTAAAGCCGCCAATCCCGGCTTAAGCAGCGAAGCCGCCTGCATGGCCGTCCAATGGCCGGTAAAATTCAGAGACGGATGATGGGCCAGCATGACCACGGGTATGAGAACTAAAACCAGCACCCCCGCGCCCACAAACATGACACTTTGCGCCGCCAGAAGAAATTTCGCCGGTGGTTCCAGCTCCAGATTTTTTCTCAGACGAACAAATTCCTGCCAGACTGCGGCAATCAGCAGAGCCGCAAATGGGAAATTCTGCAGGGCATAGCGCTGCTTTTTTTGCGCCGGAATGGTTAGTAAAATCAGGCCCAGCACCAGAACAATCCAGAACATCCACCGACTGCGCCGCTCCTGCGGCGTCGGGGGCGGATCCGATTGTGTGGGCAAAAACGGTAATGCCAGGCCGGCGATAAGCGGCGGGGTCCAGGGAAATACCCACGCGATCATCGCCAGATAATACCAGCGCGTATCCGGCAGCACGCTGACATAGCGGCGAAATTGGCGCGTCCAGATATGCCACGCACTTCCGCCATATTCACTGTGATACCGTATCGTCACGGCAATAAGCCACGGGGAGAAAACCGCAATGGAAACGACCAACGCCAAAAGAATGCCCAGCCAACACCGACTGTTTTTACGGTGCTCCCACAGCAGCCAGAAACCGAAAGGCACCAGCACATACATCGGCGGCACCGGCCCCTTGCTTAATACAGCCAGCCCCAACGCCACGCCACCCAATCCGGACCAAACCCACCAGCGCTTGGGATATTCAGCCGCCGCCAGCAACCCCAGAAAGCCCAGCGTGGTAAAGGCTGTCCCGTAAATATCATAAGACGCCATGCGAGCCTGTCGGATAAACACCACCATGGAGGCTAAGGCAATGGCCGCAAACAACCCCAAACGCCGATCGCGCGAGGTAACACACCCTATCCCATACGTGGCCCAGCAGGTGACCAAGCCCAACACCACCGAAGGCAGGCGAACCACCCAAAGATTGTCGGTATGAAACAGCATGGCCAGGCCGGCAGGTATCCACACCGGCAGCGGCGGCTTTTCCAGCCGCGGCATACCGCCTAGCGTGGGAATCAGCCAATGGCCGTCACGGTACGCCTCGCGGATGGGCACCAGATTAAACAACTCCATCATCGCTGTGGCCTGCCCGTGACCCAATAGTTCTAGAAACAGCGGCAGCGCAAACGCAGTGATAATCGCCAAAGCGCCCCAGTGCGGAATATTCCAATCCGCGGCAGGTGCCATATCGCCGACAGTGCCGATGGAGCCATGGTTGGAACTGGGATTTGTTTCGTTCATGCCGGCCCAATGTGATCATGCGAATGTCTTAGTTGCAGCAAGGGCTTGCCCGGGCGCCCACGCCAAACCTGCAGCCCGTGACGGATTTCCCGCACGGTATACACGGGCTTACGCTGGGCTTCAAAATAGACGCGTGAAATAAGCTCGGCCAGCAGTCCGGTGGAAAAAAACATCAGCGCCATCATAAACAGCATGGCACCCAGAATCAGCAGCGGCCCGTGCGTCGTAAGAATGCTGTAACCACGAATTTTTTCATAGATTAAAAACAGGCCGATCAAAAAAGATCCCGCCAGAGAAATTAATCCGATCTTCCCAAATAAATGCAGCGGCCGCGTGAGATAGCTGTTAAGAAATTTAATGGTCAGCAGGTCCAGCATCACGCGAAACGTCCGGCCAATGCCATAGTTGGACGGGCGGTAAGGCGCGTTAATATTTTTGATGGGCACTTCGGCGATGGTGGCACCGGCCATGGCCGCCAATGCGGGGATAAAGCGGTGCGAATCACCATACAGGTTCAGATGCTCTATAAGATCGCGGCGGTAGGCTTTAAACGTGGTGCCAAAATCATGAATCTCCACACCGGATATTTTCCGGATCAGCCAATTGGCGGTTTTGCTGGGTATACGCCTTAGAAACAGGCCATCCGCCCGCCGTTGTCGCCATCCGGAAACGACATCAAAGCCCTCATCAATTTTGGCAATGAATTTCGGAATTTCATCCGGGTCATGCTGCAAATCCCCGTCCATGGCGATAATGATTTCCCCGCGGGCATGATCAAACCCGGCCGCCAGCGCCGGCGTTTGTCCAAAGTTTCGCCGCAACCGAATGACCAGCACATGCTCGTCTCCCTGCCCGAGGCTGCATAGCTTGTCATAGGTTGCATCGGAACTGCCATCATCGATGAAAATAATTTCATAGGGCTTTCCCAAAGCCGCTAAATTACGCGTCAGGGCGACGTAAAGCTCTCCGATGGAGGCCTCTTCATTATACATGGGAACAACCATGGAATAGTACGGCTCCGGCGTGACATGCTGCCAGTCCGTCGGCGAGGGCGGTAAATGTGCTGAAACCATTTCCATATCAACTCCTGCCGGGAACTGCCGACAGATCCTTCAATTCAC
This sequence comes from Phycisphaerales bacterium, assembly GCA_027366115.1. Taxonomy (GTDB): domain Bacteria; phylum Planctomycetota; class Phycisphaerae; order WQYP01; family WQYP01; genus JAMDCX01. Next base: position 11,533 of record DAHXLH010000092.1, on the reverse strand, counting down.
TTAGGGCCATTTTCTCACAGGCCTGACAGATTATAAACCTTACTGACTGCGTTGGACATGCGCATAGTAGGCCGTGTTAAAGTCACTGCGCCCGGCACGGCGGGCATCGGGAAGCAGGGTTCCGATGTACACGACCTTGCGCCGCAGGGCGATGGCCGCCGCCCCGGCCCGGTGCTTAAAGCCTTGAACAGAAATCACACATTTGAAATTTTGCGGACCATTTTCAACTGTCACACTCACACCGTGCTTTGCAATAAACGAAGCGGCATGTTGTGCATATTGCGGCAACGTCGTCAAAATAACCAGATACCACCGATTCGGAGAGCGAACAACCTGCGATGCCGGAACCACGCGGCCAACTTGTACCTGCGGCGGCAATGGTTTTGACGCCGCGGCCGCCGGCGTCGATCCGCTGTCATTAACGGGCAGTAATTGTGTCTGCACAAGGCCCGGCGTAGGCGTGCCGGGAGAAATGGCAACAGGTTCCTGCGGCTTGCCGGTGCGATGATCGCGCGTGGAAACAATGATGATCACGGCTAAAACCAACGCCACCACCCCGGCCGCCGCCACCAGTATCCAAGGGCGGAATCTCGCGAGAATCTGGTCCAGCAGAACAGGCTCCGGGGAAGATGAAGTTCCCGATGCCGGAGCTTGTGCTTCCTTTTTCGCTGCCGTGGCAGCCGGAAAAAGTGACGCTCGGGTCGGCGGCGGACGAATCGAACCCGTAGCCGGCACGCGTAGCGGCGTACGATTATTCATAGACGCTGTGGATTCCACCGTCGGCGGCTTTGGCGTTGCCGCCGGAGTCTCCTTTTTAGGTGTTTTCTGGGCCGTCCTGCCCAACACTTCATAAAGAGTGGCGGCATCTTTTTTTCTATTTGTCGCCATACATCACCCCGAAAATTCGCGAGCCTGACAATCCTTGTGCGCCGCGTATAGCGTAATGTATCGACCCGGAGCGGTAACTACAATCAATGGAATGATTATTTTTTTAATTCCCACGTTTGATAAATCACGTATCATGGAATAATTAGTGGTGATGGAAGATTCAATGACCCTGTTTTTTCTTCATCCCGGCCTGTTAGTTCTTCCCCTGCTGGTTGCCGCAGGCGGCTGGTTTCTGCTGCCTCGAAGCGGAATCACCGAATACCCATTTACCATCCTGGAATTCTGGCCGCACGAAACGCGCGACGCTACGGGCCGCTGGAAAGCTAAACCCGATTGGCCATGGATATTGATTCTCATAGCAGCGGTACTTGCCGCCTTGGCATTGTGTTCACCGCACCTGCAATGGACCGATCTGAAAAATACAACCGCACCGAGCGTCACCCTGCACGCTATTGGCCGCAGTCTTCCCCACAACAACCAAAGCGTGGATGTATTCATTCAATCTCCCGCTATCCGCCGCGGCTCCGAGTATCAAGTCCTCCTTACGACCCATCAGCAAATCCTGCGAAGGACAGTATCCGGCAGATCGCTGAATGCCGGAATCGATTTTTCTCCCGTGGCGGCAACGCCCAAGATTCTCATCATGCTTAAACAGGGCGATCGCATCATCGCACAAAAGACACTCCATCGCGTATCAGGCACCAAGCCCATTGCCGGGCATTTTATCGGCACGCCCCCATCTGCTTTTCTGCGGCTCTTTGCGGCTCTTCCCGAAGTGATCCTGCACGGCCCCGCGACCAACCGCGGCATCTGGATCGTCCACCAACGCCGATTTAATCCGAAAATTCTGCGTGGGACATTCAACAGCACCATTGTTCTGTTGGGTAATACACCCGGCCCCGGACTCACACCAGGCGCAGAGATTAAGCTGAATCAGGCGGGTCCCCTGACCGCACTAACCCATCACCGATTGATGCAAGCGGTACATCCTTCCCGCGCGACCGTGCGAAGATTTTTTACTGCCCATCTGGATTCGCATTGGCACAGTCTCATCGCCATTCAAGGCCACACGTGGCTGGCGGAAAGACGCGACGCGCCGCATGGCCAAACGTGGCTGTGGCTGGCAGCACCCATGGATTCCGCCTGGACCAACTGGCAAGATCATGCTTCTTTTGTCATATTTTTCGCCAATGTCTTGGCACAATTGCAAAAATCGCACAGCCCGGGCGGAAATGGAAACTGGTGGCGACCCACCGCCCCACACACAAAGGCCCTTGCATCAGGAACAAAAGCCAATGTGCAGTCAAGGGATCTCAACATTGAACTTGCCGTGCTGGCATGCGCGTGCCTGCTTTCCGGCGTATTGCCGCTGGCCTTGCGCGAAAGGAGTCTTGTCACGCATAATGCCAACACGCCATGAAATATCAACCACCAACGCCCATCACCGTTTAGTGCCCAAACAGCCCTCGCAAATTATTGATGATATTGGGCGCGTTCTTAAGCGTATTGCCCAGATCATGGCCGATATTCTTCAACGGTTTTGCACTTAAATGCAACTGCGGCTTGCTGGTGGTGCCGTCAATACTTAACGGAATCGGCAGGGTAATGCCCGCCCCGGTCACATTCACATCCTGATGCACGCTTTGATCCAGACCCACCCATCCGGAAAAGTCCATTCCAAAGCTGACCAGCAGCACTTTGAGGTCCTGATAATAGATTTTCCCCTGTTTAAGATCAAACGTTGTCGGCCGAATGCCACTGTCCTTCATCGCCATGCCTGATCCGCCGTTACTTGTCAGCGGCCCCATGCTTTTGCCGATCAGGGAAAATAGCGGAGAATCAGATGTTATATGCGTTGCGCTGACGCTTCCCGTGAGCGTCCCGGTTTTTTTAAGCTGCGCGTATGCCAGCGGAAGACTGGCCTTCTGCAATTGCACATTTACCGTCCCCGTAAGCTGCACACCGCTGGAATTGTTTCCCGCACCCCATGCCAATGGCAGGAAACTCAGCAGACTTCCGCCCATGGCTTCATTAATTTGCACCTGGTTCACCAGCGGCAAGGGCGTCGTGAGGATATATTCCGGCGAAGCAAGATTAAAATCAATATGGCCGCCCGTATTGAGCGTACCTTTATTGGCGGGTATCGCGCTGGGAATCAACCGCAGAATGCCGTTGGATTGAACAAATGGAATTTTTCCCGGCCCCAGCGTCAACCCATCCATGGCGATTTTATCAAATCCTAAAGACGTCTTCGCGATTTCCAGCTTACGCAATTCGCGTAGACCCTTGTCCGCTGTGAGCTGACCAGTAATGTGCAATTTCATCGTATGCTTGCCGGACATGACCAACCCGGCCGGCAGCATCGGCCCCAGCAACGCCTGTATCCGAGCCAGATCATAGCTGAACGCACCGGTGACATTTTCCGGGGATTTATCCGACCAGGCAATCACGCTGCCTTTGTTTAGTTCGATGGTATTGCTCCCCGAGCCGGCCACTGCGTGCTCTCCGACCGTGCAATTATCAAGACATGTAAATGTCGTAGCCGCCGGATTCAGCAAACCGGAAACCGCCACCACCAGATTATCCGGTGGCAGTTTCGCGGAACTTCCCGGAATGGTTAGCTGGTAGTTCTTCACCCCGCCATTGAGCGCGAAGCTGATCGAAGAATTCGGTTGAGTCGCTGATCCAAAAGTCTTAGCCGCCCCTTTCAACGCCAAGGCTCCCTGAAGTTTTGAGCCGGCCTGCAGTTTGCCCAAAGCCTCAAGCAACGGCACGAACTTATGCAAATTGGCGTTGATGGCAAACGCGGGAACCGTTGCCGCCATGGAGCCACCAGTGTGCAACGTCACGGGCCTTGGAATGCTTAAATCAACCGCTCCATCGGATGTGTTAATCGCCAGCGACGAAATTTTTACATCCGTCGCTTTGCCCATCAATGCCTGACACGCCATATCAACAGTTAGTTTGGGTTCCACAAATTGTGCCGTAGAAGCCTTGGGCGCGATATTGCGGAAGCTGATGTTATCCATTTCCAGATGCAATTTGGATACCGTCACAGAACCCGGCTTATATGACGCAGCAATAACCGAATGAGTCACCGTTCCGCCAATATCATCATGGGCCAGCGACGGTGAAAACATGGCAGCCATTTTCATCACCGCCGGCAAGTTAATACTGGAAATATTGACTTGCGCCATCGGCACGGTCCATCCGGTGGAAACTTTTTGTGCTTCCATGTTCCCACTGGGAATATTAATTTCCGCACTTTGAATACCAAGGGTGCTGTTGACACCCGTGATGGCACCATGCGGTGAAAGCAGGGTTCCATCAGAATGGATATTCACCGTTGGCTCAGTAATCACCGGCCGCCCTTGCCCCAATCCTACCGCCAATCCATTGAGCGCCACGCTCAGGTGGTAGGGAATTTTCTGCGCGAATATATCCGCAGCCGTCGCATTGACATCCAGCGTCCCGGCCGCGCTGCGGCCATTCAGCGCCACGAAAGGAGCCGCCTCCTGCACCATATTGGCCAGCACCGCCTGCATGCTTAACGCGTACGCTCCATGGTTTTGTCCCGTCACCAGAACATTTAACTGCGGCGTACTTTCCGGCTTGCCATTCGCAGTAGCCGCTTGATCCACCATACCCTTAATCAGATTCCACTGCATGTTTGAACGTTGAAAATCCGCCCCGACCAGAACCGGATTGATGACAAACGGCGTTTTTTTCCATGTGCCGCGCAAATCGGTAAGCGACAGCGTCTCTTGCCCGATTGATTGCTTTCCTTTGCTTGTTAAAGCAGCCTGCATAGTCATGATGCCGTGCCGCAGCCGCAGTGCCAGCTTCTCCAAGCCCAGCGTGTGCCGAAAGCTTGACGTGAACCAGCCAAGGTTGCAATAGCTGCTTACGTGCAAGTCTGATGCGCCCCAGTCAACCTGATTATCCTGGATGGCTTTAAGCTCCGCCAACGTGGCATCACCCGATACCAGCATTCGAAGATTGCTCGATTTCAGCCCCACTGAACCAACATGAAATCGGTTTCCTTTCCATGAAATATCCACTGGCAGCGTCACCGTGCCAACTTGCGGTTGATCTCCCTTCAGCAGCGTGCCGCCCAAAGCACAGTTGGTAATCGTCAGCGGTCCGGAAATTTCTCCGCTGCCCGCTTCGGGCGCGTTCACAGAAATGTTCCCGTTCACCACACCATGAAATACAATGGATCGACTCGTGCGCGGCAAAATCTGGGAAATGGCCGTAAGATCAAGATTGGATACCAGCAGTTTGAGTTTGCCGGTCAATTGATTCAACGGCAGAATTTCTCCATTTTTTATGGCTGTTAAATTCGCCACTAGAGAAAAGTCCGCCGGCTTGGCTTTAGCCTGCGCAATATGTAGGTGAACATCAGCCTGAACGGGCTTGCCCAGCGTATTAAAGGCCACCGTGCCAGTCGCCGCAGCTGACCCGTTGGGTCCACCGTTCGCCTGTGTCCAATGCAATGGAAGAATGGTAAAGGTAACCCCACTGTTCACCAGCGGCAACGCCCCGCGAGGACTCTGGGCAATCGCTGGGCCGACATGCCCCAAACTGATCACCGCCGTAACCGTGGTTTGTCCGCCGACAAAATGCAGACCGCTGGGCAAAGCAATCACATGAGGCAGCGCGGTAAGCGTCTGCGCCAGCGGAGCAGATGCCGTAATGTTAAACACGGCAAGCTTATCGGAAACCGGTTGATGATGCAGCACCGCCAATACCGTGGCAATAGATCCATGCCCCGCGACCGCCGCCCCGCCCAGTGCGGTCTCAATGCCCAGCGCGCTAATCTGATAATCATCCGCCTGCCAGGAAGCGTTGATCGGAACCTGCACCGTTCCCAACTGGGGGGAATCCCCCTTCAACATTGCACCAGAAAGTGCCGCATTTTTCACCAGGATATGACCCATGACCGAGCCTGTCCCGGGTGAAGGAATCTTGGCCGCCAGGGCCAGCGTCAAATCACCACTCGGAGAAACCTTCACTCCCGCCATACTTAATATCGGCGCCAGCCCCGCAAGATTAAGCTTTTGTATTCCCGCGGTGACCGTCCCGGTCATGTTTGCGACAGGCATAATCTGCCCATTGGCAATCGCGTTGATGACCGCCGCTAAATGAATTTTGCCGCGGGCCTGATTTACCAGACCGGCGGCAGTATCCAACTGTACATGAATCGGCTTATTGTCTAATGTATCAACCGCGACGATCAGGCTCGTATGGTCCGCATGAAAAGACTCCAAGCCCGGTGAGGTAAATGACGCTTGAGCCAAGTTCAATGTCAGCGTGGTGTTAATTTTTGGCAGCGTGGTTGCAGTGCTGCTGCTCTGGGTTGATTGCGATACGGCCGGTTGCGTGGATGCGGGTGATGCCGCCGCCGGATGCGGATTGGCCAGTGCCTGCATGATATTAATCTGATGATTGCCGTCGCGGCTAAGCGTAAGCGTCTTGATATCAATGGCAATATTTCCCAAATTATGCCAATCCGTTAATAAATTCAGAATACTGCGATGCGTCACGACATTAACATCGCCGACCACAACATCCCCGTTGGGATCTTTCAGCGTCACGCGGTTCAACTTGGCGGGCGTAAACCATCCTAATGACATGCGCCCGATTGCCACGCTGCCGCTGATGCGCGAGTTAATTTGTGCTTCAACAAACCTCACCCCCGGCCCGGTGCACAGCATGCTGGGAATTGCCAGAATCAGCAATACCAACAGCAGCAGTACAATTCCCACCACGATAGGCCACCGTCGCCGCTTACGCGCCGGCGTGTTGGGTCCTCCGTTGGATACTCTATTTGCTCCTCCATTGGAATTATTTCCGCTTTGTGCGCCGGAATTCATGGATGGATTATTATCAGTCATTGCTTAAGTCCTGTTACCACATAACTTCAGTACCGCGCCGCCTGGCCAAGGCCATGGCAAAGCGCGGCATCTATTCTAGCCAAGCACCCCGCAGCCATGGCAAGCGCCATACTGGCCTCGCGGGACCGACATTATGCCATAGTATATCCGCAGAAATTCCAATTGTATCGGGTCACATTTTCGTCCGGCCCGGCCCATAGCGCTTCATGCCCCCGTCACGCCCGCCTCACTTGCCCAATATAGGTCAAAAACACTATCATCTACTGCGGCAAGATTGGCGGGACGGTTTGGAATTCCCGGATTTTTTATTAATTCTGCCGCTTGGATTGGAAATCTACCCCCATGATTGAATTTAACAATGACCTGCTTATCCCCCCCCCTCCATCAGCCCACCGGCTATCGGCCCGGATTTGATATCCACGCCGTCATTGACGGCAAGGCCCGCCTCACCGAACAACAGCTTAATGAACTGTATCATCACGCCCCCCTGATTGATCTGGGCCGCTGGGCCTTTGCCGTCAGTCAGCGCCTGCACCCGGAAGATTACCGCACGTATGTCATTGACCGGAACATTAATTACACCAATATCTGCACCGCCCGCTGCACCTTTTGTGCGTTCAAGCGTAACGACCCCGCCGCACCGGATGCCTATACGCTTTCCTACGAACAAATTTACGAAAAAATCCGTGAACTCGTCAGCATCGGCGGCACACAGATTCTTATGCAGGGCGGCATGAATCCGGCCCTCCCGATTACCTACTATGAAGAGCTTCTCCGCGGCATACGAGAAAAATTCCCCTCTGTCCATATCCATGCCTTCAGCCCCCCCGAGTTTGTGGAATTTTCCCGGTTTTTTGATTTGCCCGTCTCGGAAGTTCTCGCACGCTTTAAGGCCGCGGGCCTGGCCACGGTCCCCGGCGGCGGTGGTGAAATATTTTCTGATCGCGTCCGCAGCCGTATCGGCCCGGGCAAATGCTCCGGCGATCAGTGGCTGGATGTAATGACCGAAGCCCATAAACTCGGCATGCACACCAGCGCCACCATGCTCATTGGCCATATTGAAACCATTGAAGATCGCATCGACCATATGCGCCGCGTGCGCCAGCGGCAGGACTGGGCCTTGGCCAACGCCCCCGCCCATTACACCGCCTTTATCCATTGGACCTATCAACCCGATAACACACCTCTGGATAAAAAACGCAAGTGGAATCCCGATTCCGGCATACCGTTTGAATTCGACAATGGCCGCACCGTTAGATTGGCCGATGCCAATGAATATCTGCGCATGCTGACCCTGGCCCGGCTATATCTCGATAACGTGCAGAATCTGCAAAGTAGTTGGGTAACCATGGGCCCCAAGATCGGCCAATTGGCCCTGTTCTTCGGAGCCAACGATATGGGCAGTGTCATGATGGAAGAAAATGTCGTCAGCAGTGCCGGCACATCCTTCCGCCTCTCCGAGGAAATGATCTGCCGCCTCATTCGCGACAGCGGCTGGATTCCCGCCCAGCGCAATCAATTTTATCACGTGCTCAAACGCCATGACGGCCCGCAATCCCCTGATTTGCAACCCCGCCAAGCCGGTGAGTTTGCCAAGCGCCAACATCAGATCACGCCCGAAGCCGCCGCCCAATACAAAGCCATCGAACTAACCATCAGCGCCGCTCGCGCCGGAGCGGCGGAACAGCCGGGGCGGATATCAAACGTTTAGAAGTTGATCAGAGCGGCTCAGGATCAATGCGAATATTTTTTTCGCCCGCCGCCTTCTTTTCCTGATATTTTTTCAGCCAGGTCTGAAAGCTCTTGCCCGCCGCCGGGTCTTTACCCGTGAAATGAATCGTGACAATATCCTCATATCGGATCGTTACCCGATCGGTGGAATCTTTGATAATCATTCGAAGAATCCATTGGGCCGTATCCGAGGATTCCGCCTGCCGATCAAAGATATAGCCTTCAACCGCATCGCCCTTGCGATTAACAATCGTCACATCCCCGCGATAGCTGAAAGCCTTTTCCACGACATCCCGAACCATCGGCAGGGAATCCAGCCGAGGATTGTACCCCTCAAGATTTTCATGTTCCGTAACCGCAGGGCTACCCGCCGAATCGGGGGCGTTAGACATCTGTTCTTGTGTTGTCATATAAAATTCTTAATCCCTTATAAGCAGCAGTCTTAAATTAAACCTTGATCGCATCATTAGCCCGCGACGCCGATCGCGTTTCCTGATTCTCGGCCGATGTCGTTTTACCGGCACTGACGCTTAAGGGAATGAAATGATGACGCGTGTTTTCCACCGGTTGCTGCAACGCCTCAAGGGCTTCGCGATTCACATAACTACCGCCAAAAAGTGTTGCCCGCGCCGTGGCCAGCAGACCACGCAAAGATCCAAAGGTGTCATTGACCGCACTGGCCTCATACCCGCTGTGCACCATGCAGTTAGCGCATCGTGGATTTCCCGACTCAGCCCCGTAATGGTCCCAACTGGTGGTTTCCAGCAACTCGCTGAACGTGTCGGCATAGCCGTCCTGCAGTAGGTAACACGGCTTCTGCCAGCCGAAGACGTTGTAAGTCGGCATTCCCCATGGCGTGCAGGCATACGACCGCTTTCCCATGAGAAATTCCAAAAACAGCGGACTTTGATTAAATCGCCATTTCTTATCCCGATTGCTGAGAATCGTGCTGAAAAGCCGCCGAGTCTTTGCCCGCCCCAGGAAGTGCTGCTGATCCGGTGCTTTGTCGTAACTGTAACCAGGTGAAAGCATCATGCCTTCCACTCCCAGTTGCATCATTTCATCAAAAAATCCGCGTACACTCGCCGGATCGGCCCCGTCAAACAACGTCGTATTGGTTGTAACCCGGAAGCCGCGTTTCACCGCTTCCTTAATACCCTCAACGGCAATCTCATAGCCGCCTTCCCGACAAACTGAAAAATCATGGTGTTCTTTCTGGCCATCCAGATGCACGCTGAACGTCAGATATTTCGAGGGCTTGAATAGATCAATTTTCTGCTTAAGCAATAAGGCATTGGTGCACAAATAAATATATTTTTTTCGGGCGATCAGCCCCTCCACAATTTCTTTAATCTGCGGATGCAGCAGCGGCTCCCCACCGGGGATGCTGACCATCGGAGCACCGCATTGCTCAACGGCATCAAAACATTGTTCGGGCGTGAGTTGCGACTTAAGAATATGCGCCGGATACTGAATTTTTCCACACCCCGCACACGCCAGATTGCACCGGAACAGCGGCTCAAGCATCAAAACCAAAGGATAACGCTTGCGACCTTTTAATCGCTGCGACAAAACATACGTGGCAACAGTCCACATTTGTGAAATTGGGACGCCCATGAGTTCCTTTCCGGCCCGCATTTTTATTGGCCAAGAGTGTAAAAATATAGCCGCACACTGGAATACCACCCGAGCGGCTCTTCCGGCAGTCATTATTCACAGGCTCGCACGTCATAAACCTACAGCCTTGCCGCCACGAAATCATACCCGCCCGCAACATCCCCGCCAAGCGCTATGCCGCCCCTTGCGGCACCACTTTTTCACTTATGCGGATCACTTTCGCCATTTTGGCGGTGCATTCTCAGACCAATCACCAACATTGCGAGCTTTTCCCTTGTTGGCCTGATCTAACCTTGCTGCAATATCTGCCAAGTGTGTCCCGATCGCCCACTACGTTGTAAATTCGCAGGCCTACGGATGCGGCCGCTGGCAATACCCTGGCCGCAGCTACTGCTACTGGGTCGCGTGAAATACAGGAATGGCGTTTCTTTTCAATGGGGCCACAGCGGCTGCGAAAAATCGCAGCCGCCGCGGAAAATGCCCTTGCGAGCATGGAGTAACCGCCCAAGATAATGCTTCAATGGGGCCGCTTCGGCGTGCCGAAACGGAACATGGGCGGCGTTAGATTTTGCCATCGGCAAACATAATATTGCCGGGATTGACATCCAGCATAAATATTTCAGCCTGCTCACTGAGCATCGCCAAAATATTTTGCACCTCCTTCCAGCGCGTGCCGAACTGTTCCTGCTTTTCGTTGTGCCAATATTCCATCGCCTCAGGCGAAAATTCCGGCGGCCAGTCCAGATAGGCTCCGGCAAAATCCAACAAGAATGGCGGGGTGACAATGGTCATTTCGATGACCCATAACCCGTCATCACAGCCAATGTATTGCGGAACATGGTGACCGCAAATCTCGGATATATCTCGTTCACGCAGCCGGTTGTAACAAGCCAGTTCCCGGGTGTATGATGTACCGGTGTTGTGTGCCTTGACGGCAGTTCGACCGCTGCTGGAAAAAACGCAACCATGCAGTCCGCGGCCTAATGCGTCGCGGATTTTCAGACCTCGCACGGATGCGTAGGCCCAGGCGCGCTCATCCGCATTTTTCGGAGTCGATTCCATGTTGAACCCTCGCACAGACGATGCTCCAACTTATTCTTCGGGCGCTTTCTCGGCAGCCGTACGCATCGAATTGCTGATCTCCGGGGAAAGTTTTCCAGTTGCACAAATCGGGCACGATCGACTTTTTTTTGACAAGCCAGTCGCCTTCGCGAACCGAACTGGTGAGGTTATTGTAACCATTGATGAAACACCTCAACGCTGGCGAGTAAAACTTCACCCCGGCCCCCAGCCGTCCCGCATCCTGTCTGCGGAATTTGAGCCAATGAATTAACTTGGCTCGTAAAAGAATGATAGCATCCTAAAGCACATAATTCAAATGTTTATTATATTTGGAGGTT
>DAHXLH010000309.1:0-7319 GCA_027366115.1 Phycisphaerales bacterium | reverse complement strand
CCATGAATCATCCCCCTATTGTTGCTATTGTCGGTGCCACCGGTGCCGTGGGCGTGGAATTTCTTCGATGCCTCGAAGAACGCAATTTTCCATTGGCTGAGTTGCGGCTTTTTGCGTCAGCACGCAGTGCCGGAAAAACCATGGCCTTCCGCGGGCAATCCCTGATGGTCCAGGAACTTACGGAGCAGAGCTTCTCGGGCGTGGATATAGCACTATTTTCCGCTGGCGGCTCGATTAGCAAGAAATTTGGTCCGATTGCCGCCAAAGCCGGTGCGGTGGTCGTAGACAACAGTTCGGCGTTCCGGATGAACCCTGATGTCCCGTTAATTGTTCCGGAAATTAATCCCCAGGAGATTAACAACCATAAAGGTATTATTGCCAACCCCATTTGTTCGACCATTATTGCCATTGTACCGTTGTGGCCCCTGCACAAAATCAATCGAATCACCCGGCTGATTGCGGCCACATACCAAGCCGCCAGCGGTGCCGGTGCCGCAGCCATGCAGGAGCTGCTTGATGCTACAAAAGCAGCGCTCGATGGGCGGGAGTACCCCCCCACAGTACTGCCCCACCCTTACGCGTTTAATGTGTTTAGTCACAACGCCACAGTCGATCTGCAGACCGGCTACAACGAAGAAGAAATAAAGATGGTCAAAGAAACGCGAAAAATCTTCGGCGACCCGGACATTCGTATATCTGCCACCTGCGTTCGGGTGCCGGTCTTGCGAGCTCATTGTGAATCACTGACTGTAGAATTTACGTCCCCTATTCAAGCAGATAAAGTTCGGGACATTCTTTCGCACGCTCCCGGGGTCAAAGTTGTGGATCAGCGGGAAAAAAATTACTTCCCGATGCCTCGGGACGCTTCCGGCCAGGGTGACATTCTTGTGGGACGCATTCGCAATGATTTAAGTGATCCTACGGGCCGCAGCATCGCCATGTTTGTCGCTGGTGACCAGTTGCTGAAAGGGGCAGCTCTCAATGCTGTGCAAATTGCTGAATTACTGATCGCCAAGAACTGAAGTCTCCGTCACCCGCCCTGGCGGCAGCCCGTACCCTTACGGCCGGCTTTAACTCCCGTTGGAACTCACTTATGCCTGAAGGCCGCTATAAAATGCTTGTCGCTTACGATGGATCCGCCTATTGCGGCTGGCAGCGGCAGATTGAATCTGTGGTGACGGTACAACGCACGATTGAAAAGGCGGTGGGGTATATCGTCGATCATCCGGTTACAGTCATAGGGTCTTCCCGTACCGACACCGGTGTGCATGCCCAGGGACAAATTGCGGTTATGACCGTCAATACCCATTTGGATGCTCCGCGCCTGCGCCTGGCCATTAACAGCCGTCTCCCCGCCGATATTCTAATTCGTAAAATTGAGCCGGTGGACGAGAGCTTTAATATCCGCAGCGCCCGCAGCAAGCGCTACCGGTATCTAATCTGGGCGGATCGGGACCGACCAATTTTTTATCGCCATTACGTCTATCACCATTGGCGCCACTTGGACCTGCCCGTCATGCGGCAAGCCTGCAGGCTGTATGAGGGCCGGCACGATTTTATCGCATTTCGCGGAAGGAAAGATGACCGGCAAACGACCGTCCGGGATATTTTTCATTGTAGTATCCATCAGCGCGGACCGATAATAATCTTTGCCGTGGAAGGCAGCGGCTTTCTGTATCACATGGTGCGTACCATGGTGGGCACAGTATTGGACATTGGCCGCGGGCAGGGCGGACCCCACCGTGTGACCGAACTTCTGGAATCGGGGGATCGGGGAGCAGTTGGTCCGTGCGCGCCGGCGGTTGGATTAGCGCTGCAATGGATTCGCTTTTAACGGTGCTGTGTAAAAAACAGCCGAAGGTAAAATTGGACGTTACCGGTTGAAAATAGTTCACATCATAACGCGTTTAATTGTCGGCGGTGCGCAGGAAAATACGATCCTGACATGCGAAGGCCAGCAGCAGCGCGGCAACGACGTAACGTTAATTACCGGCCCGAGCACTGGACCGGAAGGCTCGCTGATGCAGCGCGCCGGCGAAGGAGGCTATCAGGTAATCGTGGAAGAATGTCTGACCCGTAATGCGCATCCGATCATGGATGTGCGGGCGTATCAACGGCTTAAAACATTATGCCTGCAACTGCAGCCCGATGTCATCCACACGCATTCCAGCAAAGCCGGCATTGTGGGGCGCGTTGCAGCGTGGAATTGCCAGGTCCCGGTTGTGGTGCACACCATCCACGGACTGGCGTTCCATCCGTACCAATCCCAGCTCACCAACGCCGCATGGATCGCGCTTGAACGTTTCGCCGCCCGGCGGTGCCATAAAATCGTCTCGGTAGCCGATGCTATGACCCGTCAAGCTCTGGCGTGCGGCGTTGGAAAACCGGAACAATTCATCACCGTATACAGCGGGATGGATATTCAGCCGTTCTTAGCGGCTGCGGATCAGCGCGCCCAGGCACGCAGGAAACTTGGAATCGCCGACGACCGCATCGTCATGGGAACCATTGCGCGCTTACAACCACTCAAAGGCCATGACGATTTGCTGGCGATTGCCGCGGAATTATTCGCGGCCCAGCCACGTTTGATATTTCTCTGGATCGGCGATGGCCAATTTCAGCCGCGGATCATGGCCAAGATTCGCAACGCCGGCTGGCAGGATCGCTTTATTCTTACAGGCCTGGTTCCGCCGCCGCAGGTGCCGCAACTCATTGCGGCCATGGATATGATGGTACATCCGAGTTATCGGGAAGGCTTGCCCCGCGCCGTGGTGCAGGGAATGCTGGAAGCCATTCCGGCTATTGTGTACAACTGCGATGGTGCCAATGAAGTGTGCATCAATGGGCACAGTGGCATTCTAGTGAAACCCGGGGATTTGCCCGGCCTGCGAAGCGCCATTCTTCAGCTATCTGAAAATGCGCATCTACGCGGCACCATGGGCCTGAACGGAAAATTTCTGGCGGCACAAAGATTTGACGCCAATATCATGGTAGATTCACTGCTGGACGTTTATCAGAAAGCCCAAGGAGAACGGCATGATTCCTAAATACCCGCGCTGCCTCAAATATGCCGGCACCTGCTTTTTGCCGGCCATGATCGCGTTACTTTTTTCACATGCAAACATGGCCTGGGCAGGAAAGGTTTCATTTATCTCCGGTCCGGCGGAATCCCGCATTGACAATCGGGTGCAACAACTGGATAACCAGATAGGCAATCTTCTGCTGAAAATCCCTGTCGGCACGCACAATGCCGCGGACCCCGCCGAAGTCCAGGAGACTTACCGACTCATCATTCGACATCTGTATCAGTCGGCAATCCGCTGCAAAAATGTCACACTGAGGTCCTCGATGGTTCTTAAAGCGGATCAACTTTTCGCCGGACTGTCAGATTTTGATAAACAGATCCATATTCTCCTGTCTACTTCCACTGTTAATAATGCAGCCCTGGCCCAGGCGTACCGGAATTTCTATCGGGCCAGCAGCCATGTCAACGACGCTCTTATATCCGCCGGAACGCTCAATAAATATCTGCACAAGTTGCTTAAGCCGCTGGCACCATTGGCCCAGAGAGAATTTACCAGCACATCCGGATTGGTCGTGTGGCCCCTGGCGGACAGCGCACAGAGCCACTGGACGTCCGACAAACCCCCGGCACGGGGCCCGGACATTGATGCCGAAATAACAACATTGCAACATGCCAGGATTGCCGCTCAAATGCGTGCCAGTGTGGGATCAATTCTCCGGCAGCTTAAGCAGGGTGTAAAATCCCCCGCAACGCGGCAGCAGAGTCTGGAGTATTATCCGATTATTCTCCAATGCGTGAGTCTGGCAGAATATCTGCGGCAAGGTACGGTATTATCCAAACCCGTCAGATCACACTTCACTCATCGACTGATGCTGGGATTATTGTTTTTCAAGGACCCGCGCACTCGCGCTGTCGGTGCCCGTGAGCTACTTACCATCGAGGTGGTTGTGCGCTCTCTGGAACTGCTCCAGACCGCCCCCCTCCCATCCCAGGCCCAGCGGGTGGTCAGCCGGTGCGTACAGAGTACCGTTGGACGAATGCAGGCCTCCCGTCATGCCATCCAATATGCACAGAATCTTCGAGCCTTGGATCAACTCCTGATCCAGCAACGCCTATTTGCCCAACTCCTCCAGCGCGCTCACGCATCGTACACCGACACTGCCTGGAGACGAATATCCGAAGCTGGGAGGAAATATCTCCAACAGACGACTACCGCCCTGAAAAAAGGCTTTAACCGCCGAGCCGTTCAAACCTATGTCGCCCATGTTACCGAACTATCGCAGAATCTCACCCGCCTGATCGCGATGAGTTCTTCCGCTCAACAGGCATTACTCTATCACCCCCGCGGAGCTGATGGCGTAACGCAAAATATGCGGCGTTGGGCCTCACGCATAGGTATGCATCCATATCTCAATGGTTCGGCGGTGCGAAGCTTTGATCGCTTTAATCACGTGTTGCTGCTGCTGGCTGCGGCGCATCGCGCCATGGCCGCGCAGGGGCCGGAAAAAATATTGGCGAGCATCTCCGGCGACCGTTATCAGCGATTTGTCACCAAGTTTCTGAAAACGCAGCGGGATCTTGTCGATTCATTAGCGCGACCACAACTTGCCTCTGATGCCCTGATCCATCGACTCACTCGCCAACGTCTGATTTTTAAAACCAGTTCCGGACTGGCTTATCTTCTGGGGACGGATCAACCCTTGCTTCGGTTAAATCAATGGGCGGCCTGGCACATCAGCACCGGGACGGAAAAGACACTCTTGAATCAATTCGAACAGATCCTGTCTTTTGAATTCCACGCGGCAACCAGCAACAAGCCCATGTCATCAGAAGCCTGGGCGGGTTTTTCTATCGCAGCCGGCCCCATTGCTACGCTGACCGAAACCTGCCAGACTCTACTTCCGCAACTTAATGCCCCACCCGCCGCATGGTCCACCGGTTGGTTGCAAGCCTATTCGCGGCAGCCACCCAACGCCCTGTGCGCCAATGACGTACCCGGATTCACCCAGGCTTGTATGTTTTTTAATGAAGCGCAATATCAAAACGCACATGGCGGTTCGCAGGGTGCTATGGCATTATTTAACTCCGGACTGCACGCGATAAAATAGAGGCCCAGTTGGCTCGGACAGTCCCGTGCCATCATTTCATCGCCCAGACTTTAAAATCACGATACTCCCCCACCGTGCCGGCCATCTGCCTGAGGCCCATTTTCCCGCGCCCATAAGGCTTACCAAAGCGAGCGGGATGATTGTCTATCCAATCCAGAGATACTTTTCCATTAACCAGTAGTTGAATGTGTCGCCCGTCTTTGATGATGCGAAGTTTCTGGAACCCTTTAGCACCGGGGACGACAGCGACCGGCCCGACTCCCGTAAGGTAAAAGTGATTGTTCTTACGCAGGTTGGAGGAAGGCCGCCCGGATTGAAACAGCGGCAGATTGGCAAAATATGAGAAATGGTAACTGACAATGCTGCCATGCGTGTATTGGCTGAATAATCCATCGCGCTGCGGCAGATGAGGATCAAATATATCATCGCCATCAGCCCCACGTGCGGCGAAAAATATGATGGCCAGCCCGGTACGCGATACTGGTTTGAACTGCCAGTCGGCGATGAACCGATTGGGAAATGTCACCGGGCACCATAGGACGAAATGGCCCGGACCGGAAAATGTCCCCGCCTTTTGCGTTTGCAGTTTCATCACGCCGCCGGGAAATGAAATTTTTCCCGGGCCTTCAAGAATCCATTGTGCTACATCGGTTTTATTGCTTAGAGGATCCGAATAAAGCAATGCGCCGCGCCGGTTGCGCAAATTGATTGCGGCGGGAGGTCGATAGTACCCCAGTAGAGCTTTGTGTTTTCCGGCTAATGTTTTCGGCACCCTCTCCGGAATTTCTTTGGGCGGGATATAGTTGGCCTGGACCTGCAGGTCTGAGACTTGATTTGGCCCCTGACCAAGCATGACCTGATGCGCTTGGGCCGGAATTTTCCATGGCGCGTAGCGGGTACCGGGAAGATTCATCGGCACGCCGTTCAGGTAACCGTCACATCTCCCTTTATTGCTGTCCCATGTAAAAATAAGCTGGTAGGTATCTGGTCCGGGTAAGTGCGTCAGATTAACAAGAAACCCGCGATCATATTTTCCCTTATTCCATTCAAATATTATATTCACGCTCTCTGGACCACAGGTCAATTTACAATCGGCCAATCCCGCCAGTCGTACCAGAGTTTGATCCAGGGATTTAGCATGTGCACCATCGCGCCAGGTTTGACTGGTGTGCAGATTAAAACTTAAATAGCCCTGCGCGCCCGGTTGTTTGAGCAAATGTATTTCGGGCTTCATCGCTTTCTCCGGGTTCCGCGGGGTCTGGGCGGTGCCGAAGGTCGGCGCGCACGAGCTTGCCAGAACCAGCGCACTAAGTAACGCCGATTTGAAATATCGTACAGAAGGTATCAGCGCTTCTCTCGTGTCCGCGTATTCATTCATCATGATGTTTAAATAACGCAATCCGCCGGAGTCCGCAAGGCTTCTCCGATTTTATAGAAGACGACGCGGATGTTTCACAGCCCGCACCGGGGCAATATCATCTGGATTGTGTTCGTCCGGCCGAGTATATTTAACCTCGTGACGCCAAGTGTCAGACGCTAAACAGCAATTGAAGTGTGTTTTATCCGCAAGGCGCGTCTCCCATGAGGTTGTGGCACCAGAACGGAAAACTTGGAGATTCATTGATGAATGGTTGTCGCGCTCGAATGTGGCTGCCGATCTTATTGCTGACACTGGGTATTTCTTCGGCACGCACTTTGGCTGGCACCGCAGGCACACGCCCCTTTGTCATTGATTTTAATTCGCCGGCAGCCGTGAAACACATTCGCATTTTTGGCCATGGTGTAAGCATGACGTTTAACACCGATCCCCGCTTTATCCATCGCGGAAACGGCAGTCTTGAAATTATTGCCAACGAAAATGAAAATTATCCGCATCACAGGCAACGATCATCTAAAGCAACCCCTGATTCAAAGAAGGCCCGCCCTCGTTCCGGATATGGTGATGTGCGACCCGCAGTAGTCATTCACTGCGAGCATCCAATTAACTTGCGGCTTTACCGGGCAATAAGTCTGTGGGTCTATGTCCCCAAATCCGCGGCGGCGCATTTCTTTGGGCGCTATGATGTGCGATTGGCGGTTAATGGCGGCAATCCGTACTGGTCATTTGCCGATGTCTCACCGGGCTGGAATTATGTTGTCTGGAATTTTGCCCGTCATCCGCAAAACGCCATTGCCGGTTCCGGTTC
>DAHXLH010000308.1:0-17665 GCA_027366115.1 Phycisphaerales bacterium | reverse complement strand
AGCCGGCCTGGCTATAACACGATTGATTATGCGGCCATGGTTTCCTTCTCCGTGGTTGCCCGGCCGTCCCAATATGAATATTGCCTTCACCCCTGTGCATCTGCGCTGGCCCAACGACGTGCTGTTTAACGGAAAAAAAATCGCCGGCGTATTGTCGGAAAGTATCACCATGGGACATCGCGCGGTGGCGGTGGTCGGCGTGGGAATGAACGTCAATGCCGATCCCGCCATATCAAACCCTGAACTAAGCGATTATTCCACCTCGCTGGCACGCGAGCTTGGAAGGCTGGTCGACAAAATAAAAGTTACTAACGCCCTGCTTCATAATCTTGAGGAATGTATTGGTGCTCTAACCGGCAGACAGTGGCCGGCACTGCATCGGGAAATCTCCGATCGCGATTATCTACGCGGCCGTTCCGTAACAATTTCCGCCGATGACCAACTTCTCTCCGGTACCGGTGCCGGTATCGCGGACGACGGAGCACTCCTGTTGCAGGCCCTATCACAGCGTGAACCATCAGCCCTTTACGGCGGCACAATCTGCGCCGTAGACGGCCGCCCCATCCGCCCACCCCCTTAAAAGGTACCTGACACCTTTTACGAAAAAAGGTGTCAGGTACCTTTAATTTGCAAGGTTCCACTTGAGGACGCGTCGAGGAAGCGCAAAGGGGCGTGTTTCCATTCGCCCGCATAATCTACGCCGATGCGCGGAGTGCTGATGATGCGTGGCTTACTACCCGTTCTTTTCATGATGTAAAAATCTTCACCGGTCATATCCATTCTGCGGTCGACCAGCGTTACGCCAAAGGCGCGTGCCAACTTTCCCGGCCCCGAGAGATCCACCTTCCAGCCATCAAGCGGTAGCGCCCCGCGCAGCAGCGCCGCCTGTGGATCACCTTCCTGACTGGTGACAATATTAAGCATGTAATACATGCCGTAAATCAGATAAACATAGGCGTAGCCGGGTGGCCCGAACATAGTTTCAGTACGTTTTGTTCGACCCTTGGAAGCGTGCGAGGCAAGATCATGCGGGCCGACGTAAGCTTCCGTTTCGATAATGCGGGCGGCGTAACGCACCGAGTTGATCGTGCGTACCAACGTGCAGCCAATGAGTTCCGGTGCAACAACCTCAGCGCCGCGCTGAAAAAACAAGCGTCCCAGTTTATCGCCGCCGGAGTTGTTCAATGTCGCCCCCCGCAATATGGCATCCCCTTAAATGCCCCCAATTTGGGCGGCCAAATCTCCGGAAGCTGCCTCAGGCGAATCGGTCCGATTTTTCCCCGCGCGATAGCCGTACAAGCCATAAAATGCGATATAGACATACGATATCATAGGCACCATAAATGAATATTGAATGCCGATGTGGTCCGCCACGATTCCCTGCAGCGGCGGCAACAAAGCTCCGCCGAGAATCGCCATAACCAAAAGTGAAGAACCCTGACTTTTCAACGATCCTAATCCGTCGATAGCCAGGGAGAATATGTTGGACCACATCACCGAATCAAACAGACCAATGCCTAAAATCGCCCAAATCGCCGCTGCCCCGGCGGACAACATGCCGGTGAGCAGCAGAGCTATAATAATAAAACTAAAAAGTGCCAGCATCCGCTGTGGACTGGAGGCTCCAAGAAAAAATGCTACCAGCATCAGCAGGAGCATCACGCCGTAATGCAACGCGTTAGCACGGCCGGCAAGCACCCAGATAACGCCAAAGGCCACTACCGGAAGTAATATCACCACGGTATTGCGTAATTTCCTGCGCATATCGCTCAGGGCAAAAGCCCCCATAAATCGACCGATCATCAGCCCGCCCCAGTAAAACGCCAGAAACTTCGACGCTGCCTCATGGCTAAGTCCCCCCAGCTTGGGCAAATTCAGAAAGTTAATAATGGAACTTCCTACGGATACCTCGCCGCCGACGTACATGAAAATCGCCAGCATGCCCAGTACAGTGTGCGGATGCTTAAGCGCCCCCGCCCCACGCGTGACATGTTCCGTGTTGGTAAAGTTGGGTAGTTGGGCAAACATGAAACAAACCGCCAATGCTAGAAATACCCCCCCCACACACAGATACGGAATTTTCACGCTCTGCGCACCGTGACTACCCGGGCCGTTGAAGACCTTGAAAATCAATAAACCGGCGATAATCGGACCGATCGTGGTGCCAAAGGAATTAAACGCCTGCGACAGATTCAACCGGCTCGATGCGGTTCGCTCCGGCCCTAAAATAGTAATGTACGGGTTGGCGGCAATTTGCAGCATCGCAAATCCCAAACCTACGATAAACAACGCGATGAGAAAAAATGGATACGAAATCATGATCGCCGCAGGGTAAAACATGATAAACCCCGCCGCGGCAATCAGCAGGCCGATGATAACACCGGTTTTGTACCCGATACGATTAATCGGATCGCCCCAGAACATGGAAATAAAATAATAGATCAGCGAGCCGACAGTGTACGCGCCAAAAAAGGCGAATTGGATCAACATGGCTTGAAAATAATTCAGTGTAAAGGCGTCCCTGAAGCGCGGAATGAGGATGTCATTCCACACCGTCATGAACCCCCACATAAAAAACAGCACCGTCATGATGGTAAACGGGCCTCGATAGGTCCGCTCTGGAGTATTTGAAGAAGTTCCCACTGACGTTCCGGGAATGCCGCCAATTGCCATAGTCTGGTTTCCTCGCATTACTTCATTTTTTCCGGCGTCGTTGCGGTAACTTCGTACGGCAACCCCGCCTTGATAAAGAATCCGCTATGTTCCCTTGATTAACGAAATTGTCAAGTAGGAAAAGAACTTCACGCACGTGCCCGTGATATTTCTCTTGAAACCATACAACACAACCCGCAGAACTTCCTTGACATTGCCCCATAATCATCATAACCTACAAATTAGATCAGTTTTAAGGAGATTATTTATGGGCAGACTTTTTTCCGACATTACCAAAACCATCGGCAATACACCCTTGGTGCGTATTAATCGCCTTGTCCCTGCCGGCCAGGGCATTGTTTACGCCAAGTGCGAATTCTTCAATCCCCTTTCAAGCGTCAAAGATCGTATCGGTGCAGCCATGATTGAAGCCGCTGAAAAAGCCGGCAAAATTAACAAAGACACCCATATCATGGAAGCCACCAGCGGTAACACCGGTATTGCTCTGGCGTTTGTATGCGCTGCCAAAGGTTACAAGCTCACGCTTTACATGCCCGAAAGCATGTCCCTGGAACGCCGCAAACTTCTGCGGATCATGGGAGCCAACTTAGTCCTTACGCCCGCTGCTGAAGGCATGCCCGGTGCCATTCGCCGGTGCGGTGAGGCCGCCGCGGCGGACAAAAATGCCATTATTGCCCAGCAATTTGATAATCCAGCCAACGTTGCAATTCACGAAAAAACCACCGCCGAAGAAATCTGGAATGATACCGATGGCAAGGTGGACTGCCTGGTATCTGCCGTCGGTACCGGCGGTACAATCAGCGGTGTGGCGGGTGTCATTAAAAAACGTAATCCCAAATTCAAAGCTATTGCGGTCGAACCTACCGGTTCACCGGTTATCACGCAGTGCAAGGCTGGGCAACCTTTGAAGCCCGGCCCGCACAAAATTCAGGGTGCCGGTGCCGGCTTTATCCCAAAAAATCTACATGTTGACTTGGTGGATGAAGTCATTCAAGTCACCAATGAAGATGCCTTTGAATGGGCACGCCGCCTGGCACGCGAAGAAGGCATTCTGGCTGGCATCAGTTCCGGCGCCAATATGTGGGCCGCCGCACAAGTGGCCGCCCGCCCGGATATGAAGGGCAAAATCATTGTCGCCGTCATGTGCTCCACGGGTGAGCGTTATATCAGCACGGCCATGTATGAAGGCCTGGATGCTTAATGAATCGGCGGCTACCAGTTCCAAGCGTCTTGGCGGGCATTGATGGATTTCCGGCGGGCCTCCTCGGCTTGGTGGTAGTGCATTTGAACTTCCAGTATTTCTGATTCGCGATCGAAAAACGCCTCCACCACGCGCGGGCCAAACTGTTTGCCGCTTTCGTTGCGGATGACATTACAGGCGTGCTCATGGCTTTCCGCCGCTTTGTAAACCCGCCGAGACGTGATCGCGTCATACACATCGGCTAACGCCATAATGCGCCCCGCCCAGGGAATCTGCTCGCCTGCCAATCCCTTCGGATAGCCGCGACCGTCATAACGCTCATGATGCGTGGCGGCGATGTCTCGTGCCATTTCCAAAAATTCCGCCCCCGGATAACTCTGTAACACTTCATCCAAGGTGCTGGCCCCAATCGCCGAATGGCGTTTCATGATTTCATATTCAGCGTCTGTCAACTTTCCAGGTTTGAGCAAAATAGCATCCGGAATCGCGACTTTACCGATGTCATGCAATGGGCTGGTGTCATACAGCATCTGCACAAAATCCGCATGAATGATCGAAGCAAGTTCCGGGCGCTTTGCAAGCTGCCCGGCGATAATTTTCACATAATTGCGCGTGCGTTCCAAATGCAGCCCCGTTTCCTGATCGCGTGATTCGGCCAGCCGGGCCAAGGCAAAAATCGTCACATCACGCGTTTCCAGTGATAACGCACGCTCGCCGGCTTTGATGCGGGCCACGAGTTCCCCGGTGTCAAACGGCTTGGCCATGAAATCATCGGCCCCGGCGGCGATTCCCTCGGCCGCATCCACCGGATCATCCCGTGAACTTAAAATAATAACATATACATATCTGCTAAGCTTACGCTTCCGAATCGCCCGGCACAACGCAATGCCATCCATGGAATCCATCATCCAATCGGTAATGACCATGCGAATCGGAAACTGTGACAACTGCTCCAACGCGGCAGCGCCGGTCGTGGTGGTAATAACCTCGTGGCCGAAACGATTTAACGCGGCACGGATCATCTCCAGCGCGATGGGATCATCATCGACGGCAAGAATTTTCATTCCGTTAAGCTCCTTCATCCAACTGGGTTTTACCGGACGCCTTATTCCGCATCGTCACATGGTCTATACATCGGTTCATTTCCGTTTGAACTTTGTTCCATGCGGCTTTGGCAAGGTCCTCGTGGCCCCGGTCCCGGCAGATAATCTCCAAGTCTTTTGCGGCTTGCCGCAGCGCCTCGGCAAAAAGACAGGCGGCTGTGCCCTTGATGGCGTGCGCCGCCCGCCGGGCCGCGTCCCAATCCGGTACAGCCATTGAGTCATTAAGTTTGATAATCTGTTCTCGGCCCTGCCCGATAAATTGCCCCAACAGCTTCTCCACCATTGATTGATCATTCAAGAAATACTCGTTGAGCCTCTTAAAATCAAACGCTGCTGCCGCGCAAAGCGATCCCTGCGAAGATGAATCCGAAGCATTCACCGGCACCGGCGACGCCCCCGCTGCGGGTGAATTTAATCCGGGATTATCAATTAATGACACCACTGTCTGCACCAGTTCCGTGCGATTCAACGGCTTCGTCAAGAACGCATCCATGCCGGCCTCCAGAGAATTTCGGCGATCCAACCCCGTGGCGTTGGCGGTCAGTGCGATAATGGGAATCCTCGCCTTTCCGAAACTGCTGAACACCGCGCCGGCGGATTCAAGTTTGCGAATCTGCCTTGCTGATTCAAAACCGTCCATCACCGGCATCAGACAATCCATGAATACCAACGCATAGGGTTGTCGCTTCAACGCGTCCACACATTCCTGCCCCGTGCCCACGACATCGCAGGGCAGCATTAACCCCGAAAGCACTTCACGAATGACAAATTGGTTAATTTCGTTATCTTCCGCCACCAGCACCCTCAGGCCCTGATAGCCTGGAGGCAGTTGAAGTTTTTCCAGTCGCCCCACTTGCGACGGGCTGACCATGGTCGCATCGGAATTGACCAGCCGCAGAAGCAGATCAAACAATTGCGACTGTCTTACCGGTTTTCCCAAAACCCCGCTAAGCCCGAATTCCTGCTGTATTTCCGCACTGATGTGGGTGTCCGGCCGAGCCAGTGCGATAATATTCGGTGCCCGCATATCCGCCTGCGCGTGCATGAGCTTGGCAATTTCCAACGCGTTGAGTTCCGGCGGTTGATGCTCCACAAACAGCACATCAAACGGGCGAACACTATTGGCCCGTAGCAGTTGGTTGCATTCTTCCAGCGACGCCGCAGTCTCTACCTCTATTTTCCAGTACTGCAACTGGTGCTGAAGTTTGTCACGTCGGACGGGACTGGCCATTAACAGCAATATCCGCTGCCGGTGCAGAGCTTCCGGGATCGCCTCCGCGTCCAGCCATACCGATTTCCGCCGCTCCAGTGGAACCGAGAACCAGAATGTACTGCCTTGGCTTATCTGGCTTTCGGCCCCAATTGTCCCGCCCATTAACTCAACAAGTTGTCGGCTTATCGCCAGCCCCAAGCCGGTTCCGGGATGGACTGTGTCACCCACATGATGCACCTGCGCAAATGCCGTAAATAGTTTCTTTGCATCTTCCGGAGCAATGCCCGCGCCGGTGTCATGAACTTCAAACTTCGCTAAGATTTTACCCTCCGCCAAATCCACTGCGGAAAGTTTCACCCAGACATCACCTTTATCCGTAAATTTAATCGCATTGCTGATCAGATTCATCAGCACCTGCCGCAGCCGTACGGGATCACCGCGCACCAGTGATGGAAGATCCGGCGCAATGTCATAGCCCAGTTCAAGTTTTTTCCGCATAGCGGTAGAGAGCATCAGATATACCGTATCTTCGGCGCATGCTCGCAAATCAAAATCTACCGGCTCAAGTTCCATTCGACCGGCTTCAATTTTGGAGAAATCCAGAATATCCGTTATCACCGCCAGCAGCGCGTCGGCGCTGGTTCTGGCTACCTGCGTATAACCGCGCTGCTGACCATCCAATGATGTTTCCGCCAGCAGTTCCATCATGGAAATCACGCCGTGCAAAGGGGTGCGTATTTCATGGCTCATATTGGCCAGGAACTGGGATTTAACCGAGGCCGACGCCTCCGCCGCCGCTTTTGCAATTTCAAGTTCGGATTTAGCCTGTTCCAGTCGCAACATGGTTTGCTGGCGCTGGGCATTAAGCCGGTCCATAACCATGGCCGCAGCCCAAACAAAAGCGCCAAATACAAGGATCTGCAGCACCGCCGCCGAAGCAGCCGACGCCGGCATTCCAGAAATATGCAGCCGAAATTCGCAAAAAATTCTCAGCCACCCCAGGAATACCGGAAAAACTATCAGCGGTGGCAGCAGCCGCCGCATGATCATTCCGCCTGGACTGTTTCTAAGAAATTGCCGAACAATCGGTAAATGCTCGTCGAGTGCTGAAATTCCCACCAGCAAGAGCAGCATCGCCGCCGCCGTGTGCATGGCGGTCGGTATATCTTCCCCCCGCACAGGGTGTCCGGAAACCGTAAACAAATAATTGGCAATGCCGTACAGCGCCGTCAACAGCAGACCAACCAAAGCCACGCCCGTAACGTGCCGCGTGAAAGTTTTCCGCCAGACCACACTCATTACGCCTATGCCGCCAAATAACAACCCAGCGGCGGTATTGGGTGCCATACGGTTGGGCGCGAAGGGCACTTTGGTAAGCTCTTGGGCAAATAATAGTGAATCAAGGTGCAGATTCCCCGCGCCCAGATACGCCGCCAATCGCAGCACGGCAACCAACGCCACAATGCCGCCGATGGCGGTAATTTCCCACTTTTGCGCCAATGTTGTTTCCACGTGGAAGGCCAGAAAGCCAATCGGGACCGCCAGCAGGAAAAAGCTGATTGCCACCGCCGGATTCATGGGAATCATACCCGGCAATATACTTGTGAGTACCAATTCGCCCGAGCACCAGCCCGCCAATACCAGCAGACTTATCGCGCAGATTAACGCACTGGCCCAAACGCTGATCCAGTGCAGTCGGGGGCCGGGCTTATCCAGAAAATCCATCTTCCAACGTCCTCATGAGCATAGCCCACAGTCTGAGGAAATCGCCCGACTTCTATTCACCGCAAACTGATGGCGCGATTCGCGTTTGCGCCCGGTCTTTCAAGGTGGTTTGCAGCATTGGAGAAAGACCGTTGCGAACCGAATCGTTCGTCACGTTTGCATTATACGCATAAAGGAATAACAATTGCCAGCGAAATGTTGCTGTGATTCTTGTAAAAAAGAAATGGAGACGACCGGGATCGAACCGGCAACCCCTGCCTTGCAAAGGCAGTGCTCTCCCAATTGAGCTACGTCCCCAAGAATGTCCATCCTACCAAACGCAAGGGCTAAGGCAAGAGGCGTACATAATATCTTTCGCAAAAGTCAACCGCCACGGATGCAAATATCCAACCATTGAGGCGAAAATCCTACTGATTTTCCGCATGGCGACCCGCTGCCTATTATAAAGGCAGAAAAAAACCAAAACGTGGCATCAACGGTCGCAGGCGTCTATTTATCAGGCAGCAGTCTACATTCACAGTTCAAATCCAGTCGAGAATTCCGGCAACAATTCGGAGCGAAATACATGAGCGCATGCACCCGTCACATGTCATGTAACTTGTTACAGCATCTACAGTTATATATTTTATAAAGCTCGACTTTATCGCGTTTATTCCCCCGACCGCCAATTATTTCAACAGCCCAGACCACTTGCGCACGGCGTTTGCATAGTACAATAGCACTAAGAGCACGTCTGTATATTCGGACATGCTCCTGCTGGTTCACGGCGGCAGGCCCGGGCTTGATGTGTTGGAAGCTCGAAGGTGCGGATGGAATTTGCCGATGGCGATAGCGGAGGTTAGTTTTGATGGATCGCGCCGAACTGGAACTTACAATTCTTACGGAAATTGGCCGTGCGCTCTCATCGGGCTTGGATCTGCACGCCGTTTTTGATCAGACCATGCGCGTTCTCGCGGATCGCTTGGGTATGGAACGTGGTTCCATGGTGCTTCTGGATTCGGCCACCGGAAAATTGCAGATCGAAGCGGCGCTGGGCCTGACCGCCAATGAAATTCAACGCGGTCGATATGATGTCGGCGAAGGCATCACCGGGCAGGTGGTGGCCACAGGTAAGGCGCGGGTGGTTGCCGACATCAGCAAGGAAATTCAATTCCTCAACCGCACCGGTGCCCGCGTGCCGGTGCCGGGCCGCGTGACGAGCTTTATTTGCGTGCCGATACTTATTGAGTCCAAGGCCTGCGGGGCCTTGTCCGTTGATAAACAATTTGTCGATGAAGAAACGCTGAATAATGATCAGCGATTTCTGGAAATCATTGCGGCATTTATTTCCCAGGCCATCAAAATAAATTCTATCGTCGCCAACGAGCGTGAAGAATGGTTGGAAGAACGCCGCCAACTCCGCAGCACCCTGCAGAGCAAATACAAATTCGACAATATCATCGGCAGTTCGCCCACCATGCTGGAAGTTTTTGACACCATCGCGCAGGTGGCAACGAGCCGGGCCACGGTATTGCTCTTAGGTGAAACCGGTACCGGCAAGGAATTAATTGCCAAGGCTATACATTTTAATTCCAACCGCGTCGACAAGCCCTTTATCCGCATGAATTGCGGAGCCTTGACCGGCACGCTACTGGAATCCGAACTTTTCGGCCACATCAAAGGAAGTTTTACCGGTGCCATTCGCGATAAAATCGGCCGCTTTGAAGCCGCCCATACCGGCACGTTATTCTTGGATGAAATCGGCACGCTGGACACCAGCCTGCAAGTGAAACTTTTGCGCGTTTTGCAGGAGCGGGAGTTTGAACGTGTTGGCGATACGCGAACCATTCGCGTGGATGTCCGGATCATCGCAGCCACCAACTTAAATCTGCAGGATGAAGTTGCCAAAGGAAAGTTTCGGGAAGATTTGTTTTACCGTCTCAATGTTGTCACCATTAATTTGCCGGCCCTGCGAAATCGCCGTGAGGATATTCCCAAGCTGATCGACTTTTTCTTTGATAAGTTCAACGCGGAGAATGGAAAAAACCTCAATAAAATCAGCCGCGAGCTGGTAAACATTTTTGTCCGCTACCCCTGGCCGGGCAATGTGCGAGAGCTGGAAAATGCCATGGAACGCGCGGTGGTCTTAAGCCGCGGGGACACCCTCACCGAAGACCTGCTGCCCACCGCCATCCGCGCCTTTGCCCAGCAGGGCCGAGCCAGTATCGCCAGCGAAGATCTCGACGGTATCGTACATCGCCTGGCCGATCAAGCCATCAGCGAATACGCCCTGCGTGAAGGGCAAATTTATGATCTGGTCATAAATCAAGTGGAAAAAGCGCTACTGGAAAAGGCCCTGCAGCGTTGCGGCGATGTAAAAATAAAAGCTGCGGACTTTCTAGGCATTAACCGCAACACCCTGAACAAAAAAGTAAAAGAAATGGGCATAGAATCCAGCGACCTGCCAGAAACGGATCACGCCACGTGAGAGTTGTAACCGCACCGCCGCAGCCGGCGGGCAGCGCCGCCGCCCACGCCGCAACGATTTACCGACACCCAACGAAAACACCGGCTATGGCGTCCTGCGGCCCCGGAAAACAACTCTTAGCCGCGTGTGCTCGCACCGCGAGCCCTGTTTCAATCCGCTCCGCAGCTTGGGGCCGCGGAGAACCGGAATAGTAGGTTGACGATTGCGGGTCTTCGCTGTCTCGGCGACAGCCTCTCTTTTGTCCCAGCCGAATGTGCTCTACTATCTACTCTCTCGAAACTCCTGCTCTATTTTGGCCTTCGGCCAAAATCGGGGCGACAGGATTCGAACCTGCGACTTCCTGGTCCCAAACCAGGCGCTCTAGCCAGGCTGAGCTACGCCCCGATGAGGGTGTAATTTACCCGATCTTAGGGAAACGTACAAAGCGCGCTGCCCTGGCTTTTTTTGCCACGCCCGGATGCCAAGCCTCCTGATTTTTTACCGGGCAGGTATACAGTAAATCCAATTCCCTGATAATTCTTATTATTCGATCCGAGCGGAATTTATCGGCGCGGCTCGACAGGCTCTCACCGTCACATTGGAAACTGTTCTGGCTCGCCTGCACGGCTGCGCGAGATTTATTATTGCTTCAGCGCTTTGCTCCACCGTTTGAGTTGTGCGGAAAGCTGCTTTATTCCACCGGCACCCGCCGACTGGTAGGCCGCAACAACATTGCCCGCACCCAACACATCTCGCACATCGGCACCAATTTGCGGTGACATGCTTTGCATAACTTCCAGGGGAATATCCGAGAGTCGCGTAACCCCTTCTCGCTCGCAATACGCGACCATCGAACCCACAATCTGATGAGCTGTGCGGAAAGGCACAGATTTTCGCACGAGATACTCGGCCAATACGGTGGCATCCAAAAATCCTTCATCCAGTCGCCGGGCGATGGAATCCGGCTTGATGGCAGCGCTTTTTACCATGGGTGCGGCGATCCGCAGAGATAATTCCACCGAATCAAACCCCGTAAAGAGCCAGCGTTTATCTTCCTGCATATCCCGGTTGTACGCCAGTGGCTGTCCCTTCAACATGGTCAAAAGCGCAACAAGCTGGCCATAGACACCGCCGGTGCGGCCGCGAATTAATTCCAGCATGTCCGGGTTGCGCTTCTGCGGCATCATGCTGCTCCCGGTGGTAAACTGATCGGCAATACGAATGAAATCAAACTCGGTGGAGCTATACAAAATCCATTGTTCTGCCCAGCGCGATAAGTGCATGGCAATCATGGAAAGGGCAAAAGCGAACTCCACGACAAAGTCCCGATCACTGATGGAATCCAGAGAATTTGCGGTTATGCCCTTCATGCCCAGTTGCCGCCCCACCTGCTGTCGGTCAATAGGCAGCGTGCTGCCCCCTACCGCGCCGGAGCCTAGTGGACTGATGTTGGTACGATTCCGGCAATCCGCCAGTCGATAGCGATCGCGCTGAAACATTTCCACATACGCCAGAAGTTCGTGGCCGAACAGTATCGGCTGCGCCCGCTGCAAATGGGTATAGGCCGGCATGACAATTCCGCCGTCCTGCCGGGCCAGAGCCACAAACGCCCCCTGCAATTCCGTAAGAAGTTGATCCATACGATCAATGGCGGCCACGCACCAAAGGCGAATATCCAATGCGACCTGATCATTGCGGGACCGTGCCGTGTGAAGCTTGCGGCCCGGATCACCCACACGTTGAATCAAGGCGGCCTCCACGGCCATGTGAATATCTTCCTGCCTAACATCAAATTCAAACGTGCCGGCGCCTATGTCGTCTAAAATACTATTCAAGCCCTTGCGAATGGCCGTAAGATCGGTTGCGGAAATCATCCCCTTTGTGCACAGCATGTCCGCGTGCGCCAGTGAGCCCCGAATATCGTGCTCGGCCAGCCGGTAATCAAAGGAAATGGATTCCACAAATTTTTCCGCCAGCGGATCGGCGGCGTCACCGATCCGCGCTTGCCAAGCCTTGGCGGGCGTGGCATAAGCGTTGGATTTGTTGAGGGATTTGACGCTTTTTCTGCTCTTTGATTTTGGCATGTTTTATAGTCTCTTCTTCAAAACAGTAGCTGCCAGTCATGGTCATGCTGAGCCATGTGCCAGGCTTCGCCAATCCGTGTTCACGCTTTCAAGCAGCGGATTTAATCGCTGATTTTAGGGCCGGCAGCAATATGCCTCAAGTACGCCCTCTGTATCCACGGCAGATCACACCGCTTCCGCAACAACCGGATTGGCCAGAACGCCGATTTTCTCGATCTCAACCTCTATCTGATCGCCCGGTTTAAGCCACAGCGGCGGTTGCCGCGCCATGCCCACACCTTCCGGCGTGCCGGTTAAAATTACCGTGCCGGGCAGGAGTGTCGTGGATCCGGAAAGAAATTCAATGATGCGCTCTACTGAAAAAATCATATCCGCGGTATTGGATTGCTGCCGCGTTTGACCATTTACTCGCGTCTGAATGCTCAACTTGTTCGGATCGCCGATTTCGTCCAACGTAACAATCGCCGGCCCCAGAGGGCAGAAGGTGTCAAACGTTTTTCCGCGACACCATTGTGATCCCCCCCGCTGGATCTGCCAGTCACGCGCGGAAATATCATTGGCGGCGGTGAACCCCAATACGTAATCAAGCGACTGATCCGCCGAAACGTTTTTGGCCTTGCGTCCGATCACAATAGCTAATTCGCATTCGTAATCCACCTGATCGCTGTTCAGATGCCGCGGCAACGTCACGGGATCAACGGGGTTCTGAACCGCCGCTGGATTTTTCATAAATAGCACCGGAAATTCCGGGATGCGGGCATTCGTTTCCGCAGCGTGCCGCCGATAATTCAAACCGATACAGAAAATAGCTGTCGGCTGAACCGGAGCCAGCAGTTTCACCGGTCGGAACCGCTGGTCTGTGAGCGTAAAGGATTCAAACAGATCGCCCGTGATGAGACGGACCTGGCCATCGGGTTCAAGTACGCCGCAATGGCATTGACCCTGAACATCAGAAAATCGAACAATCTTCATGCGTTGATCCTTTTTGATTTCCGACACGGATGCAGTTTAAACAACAATCTGATTTTTTAACACTTCGCCGCGCAAGGCCCGAACTACTTCCTCCGCAGCCAGGCGTTGCAGCTTGGGCACACTTTGGTCGCTGAACCACCCGATGTGCGAAGTCAGGATGGCAGTGTTACAGTGCCGCAATGGATGCTCCGCCGGAAGCGGTTCTGGGTCAAATACATCGACTCCTGCACCGGCGATCCCTCGGGCCTGCAACGCGTCCGCCAAAGCGGCCGCGTCGATCAGCCCGCCCCGGGCGGTGTTGATAAGGATGGCGGTGGGTTTCATCTTCGCCAAGGTGGACGCGTTGATCAGATATCTGGTCTGCGGTGTCAAGGGCAAATGCAGCGATAGCACATCCGCCTGTGCGAACAGATCTCCCAAGGTTAATTGCGTGACGCCATTGGCGGCAAATACTTCCGGTTTAACATACGGATCATACGCCGCGAGCCGGCAGCCAAGCGCGCCGGCGCGAGCTAGTACGGCGCGGGCGATGCGACCCAAGCCTGCGGTGGCAAATGTCATTGTATTTAACGCGGGCATGGGATAATCGGGGGTTATTTTCCAAGTACCACTGCGTACGCGACGATCAATCATCGTCAACTGGCGGGCCAGGGACAAGGCCAAGGCCAAGGCATGGTCCGCGACCTCGTCAATGCAATAATCGGGTACGTTGCATACTGGAATACCACGGGCTTTGGCGGCGACGATATCCACATTGTCCACGCCAATGCCATAACGCACGATGACCCGACATTTGTTAAGGCCGTTGATCACCGCGGCGGTTATCGGTGCCCATTGCACCAGCAGCGCATCGGCATCTGCCGCCGCCGAAAGTACCGCCTCGGGAGACTTGCATTGACCAGCCAAAAGATCATGGCCGGCGGAATTTATGATGTGTCGTTCCTGGTGAATATCTGAAAACCCGTAATCGGTAATAAATACTTTCATGGGGACTCCAGATAGTCATGGACAACAGTTCCTGGAATCAATGTACATTCGGCACGCCAGAAATAGGCATCGGCCGTTTTTATCACCGGTAATTCATAAAGCGGAGCCAGGATATGAGGACGCAGATCCACCGAACAGGGTCCGCGCCAGCATTCATGCACCTTAACATCGGTTAAGGCGCGGCAGGTAATCTGGCGGACCGCAGGCTGTCCATCAATATGCCGCAACAACTTGAAATTCAGATTTACCGCAAAGTCAAACGTATCGCGTTTTAAATTCGCAAGGTCTCCGCGCTGATGCTTGTAGCCCATGGTGCCGGTGACTATATCAATGCCGTTGCGTTCCAGAATACCCACAATAAGATCACCCCGGAATTCCACCCGTGGATTCCCCCATTTCTTGGGCTGACCGTGTATGCCGCGGCCCTGCGCCAAGCCGCCATCACTGTTGAGAAAAAGAAAAGGCGAAAATCCGCCGCTGATTTTTCCGGGTAATTCGGCACCCAGCATGACATTGCACTCTCCATAACGCCCGAGATAGTCCACATCATTCATATTGTAAATGTGAATCAGCACGCTATCACTGATCGGCATCAGGGGCGCGGGGGTCAGTCGGCGCACCGCTTCCGGGGTGGTTCGGTAGACCAGCGTCAACACCTCGACATCGCGGAAAGTAAACGGAAAAGGGGGTTCCAAGGGCGCGGCTAACGGCGTGGACCATGCCTCAGCGGGATCCATAGTCATGGGGCCTCCTCTGGGCGCGGGGCAGAAACCGGAGCCGTTTTGCCGACACGCTCATAATAGTGTGCGGGAATTTTATTAGGGTCTTTGTAGATATACCATACGCAGGGATCTTCAGCGTTTTCGGGATATTCGGTCACGCGCATTGGATGACCATAGTTTTCAATCGCCATGATTTCATTGACCATCGAACAATGGGCGCAGTAATAGCAGACGCGTTGCCTGCCCCAGGTCCAGGAATGCGGACCTTTTGAAAAACCGAAAAGTTCAGGCCGCGGTTCCGCGCCGCTCTCCACCCTCTGGCGCGCCACACCGCCGCTGCCGCACGGTGCTAATGTCAGCTTATAACGATCTGGTTCCTCGGCAACCTCGATGTCCCCCTGTCTGCCCGGCCCCATGAGGTGACCGCGCAATCCTTCAACTGTCAGTTGCAACTGGGTCGTGACATCACTGGCCATGACTTTGTCATAGCGGGCGCGATAGTAACTGCCCAAGACCGACCGCATGGCTTTTTCCAGAGCATCTTCGCCATAAGTGTCGGCAATATACGTAAAAAAGGACCACGACCAGTTTACGAACATATCATGAACCACCTGCCATTCCAGTCGGGCATATTCAACAATTTTTCTGGCTTCTGTCACATCGCCGCGCTCCATGGCCTCATAGGCGAAACGCAACGATGAAATACCCACCTCGCCGGGTTGGTCCTGCCGCAGATCGCGTTGAATCAACTGCGAAAGCTCAATATTCATTTTTTATTCCCTTTAACAGGTCAGCATGAATCCACCGCAGACATTAATTTCCTGCGCGGTAATAAAACCGGCGTGGGCAGACGCCAGAAACACTATCAGATTGGCGACATCTTCCACCGTTCCCAAGCGCTGCAGCGGCGTGTCGGCCGTCCAATTCCGGACCAGTTCCTCAGCCGGCTTGCCGGTTATTGGCTCAAGTTCCTGAAAATTACGCTTCCACATATCGGTCAACACCACCGCCGGGCAGACCGTATTGACGGTAATGCCCTTCTTGCCATAGGCCAGAGCCAGAGACTCTGTGACATTCGCCACGCCCGCCTTGGCCGCGGCGTAATGGGCAGAAAAAGCCCGGCCCTTTCGTCCGGCGTTGGAACCGAGGTTGATGATACGTCCCCCGCGCTGCGGTTCCATGACTTCCGCCGCGGCCACGGCGAGAAAATAAAGTGATTTCAGATTAGTCTCCAGTACCTCATCCCATTCATTCGGGCTGATTTTATTGGCGGCGGTGAAATGACACACGCCTGCTGAATTCACCAGAATGTCGAGGTGGGCCGCATGGGCCATTGTCTGCGCGATGACATCGGATACAGCCACCGCAGGGCGCAAATCCTTTACAATCGTCAGATGTCCGCCGCCGATATCGGGAAGACCCGCCATGGTTTCAGCAAGCGCCTGACCGTTACGATCCACGCCGACAATGCGGGCACCGCACTGGGCCAGCATCCGGGCAGTTGCCCGTCCGAACCCGCTGCCGGCACCGGTGATGATTGCGGTTTTATCTTTGAAATCTAAAGTTATCATAGTTTACCGATCTGAAGAGTTGGATGACGTTTTTCCACCAGGGGATCATAGAGCGGAAGAACCATATCCCCCTGCCGGGCCAGTCTGGCATAAAGCCTGTGATGCTCCTCGAGGGATTCGCTAAGTCCCAGAGCAATGCGCTGGTCATAATTGCGGTACGTAAAGATGGCATCGGTCACGGCCACACGACCGGCTGAGGTCTGAATGGAAAAAACCATGCTGGAACGATGGTGGCCCCCGCAGAACCACGAGCGAATGCCGGGAATAAATTCCGTTTCCTCATCCGGCAGTAATTGAATGCGGGAAGCCGCCTTCAGCACCAGATGACTCAAAATGGAGGGTGGAAAGACAATAGGACGGGGCAGCTGTGGAATCTCAGG
The DNA here is from genome assembly GCA_027366115.1 of Phycisphaerales bacterium. Taxonomy (GTDB): domain Bacteria; phylum Planctomycetota; class Phycisphaerae; order WQYP01; family WQYP01; genus JAMDCX01. The sequence goes on along the minus strand of DAHXLH010000308.1, from coordinate 588 downwards.
ATCCGGGGCGTGAAAATCAATCCAGCCCCGGCGCGACATCCAAAGCCGCGCATTGGAGAATTGATCCAGGCCGCCGGTGGCATAGGCGGTCAGCGGCGTAACCAGCACCTCGTTGATTTGCGCCGGATCAATTCCGCGGGATGCCAAAGCGCGAACAATCCAATTTTCAGGCGCTACCACGGGTGCATGGCCGTCTTCACCGGTTGCGGCTCTGGCCCAGGAGGTCCAGTGTTGATGCAGAGCGGAGATATCCTGCGGAAACCCGGTGTTCAACAGAACTCGGCGCTCGCCATTGGTAATCAAACATGCCCAAAAAGTCAGATCTTCCCAACCGGTCAGCCGCTCCATCCAATAAACTTCCGCCGCTGATTTTCCCGGGTAATTCGACGCCCAGCATGACATTGCACTCTCCATAACGCCCGAGATAGTCCACATCATTCATATCCGTGTGAATCCAGCCTGGAGCGATGGCATCGTATGTCACTGGGACAACCATTTCAGTAGACGGAGGTTGGAACGCGCAATTATGAAACCCTACCAGATTACACTGTTAAAAATGGGTGAAACCCGTGTGCCGGCGGCGGAAGT
>DAHXLH010000307.1:0-14993 GCA_027366115.1 Phycisphaerales bacterium | reverse complement strand
GTTGGTTGCGGCGGCAGACTCCCCGATGGCGAGGGCGGAAATGACTGCAACGCCGGCACCGGCGGCCACCAGCGCCTTAATGGCTTCGGTACTGGCGAGTTCCAGAATCGGTTTGAGTGTTACACCGCGTTGGGCGGCGGCGAGTTCCAGCACGGTGCGGGTGCCAGAGCCGGGTTCCCGGATAATCAACGGTTCTTGGGCCAGCATTTCCAAGGTGACACGCTTACGTTTGGTTAATGGATGATTTGCGGGAACAATGGGCACCAACTGATCTTTCCAAAATACCCGGCTGGCAAGTTCGGGATTTTCAGCGGAGCCTTCCGTAAATCCCAGGTGCAGCGTGCCATCCAGCAAGGCCTGCTGCACTTCCGCAGTGTTGGCAATTCGCACGGAAAGTTCCACACCGGGATGCGCCTGTCGATAGGCCGCCAGCAGCGCCGGCAGCAGATAAGCGCCAATCGTGGTACTAGACCCAATGGCCAGACGGCCCTGTTTAAGATCCCGTATGTCGGCAAGGGCATGTTCGGTTTCGGAAAAGAGTTCCGCCAGGCGGCGGGAATACTGTACGAGTGTCACGCCGGCATCGGTTAAAATAATACCGCGGGGGCGGCGGTCCATAAGCCGCACGCCCAGCGACTTTTCCAAAAGCGCCATCTGCATGGAAACCGCCGGCTGACTGATGCCTTGAAGTTTGGCCCCCGCGCTAAAGCCGCCGGAGTCAGCCACCGCCAGAAATGTCATTAACTGTTCATACGTCATAGCATAATAATAAATGATGATTCATATTATTGCAATTTATTAGACTGATATATCAGGAAAGTCTATGATCGCGTGTCAAGAAGGGAGTTTGTAAGCCCTTCCATGATGATGGATTCAGGAGTTCTAATATGCCCCCACCGGATGAAGATGAGTTGGTTATTGCTTTGGATTCGCCAATCCCAGCCACTGGGCCAATCGAGGGGATCCTGCGTTTATTTGACGCGATAAGTCGACCCGCGTTTGTACTGGCCATCATGTTTTGCCTGTCCCCGTGGGCTTCGCCGCCGATAGCCTTGGCGTTGGGCATGGCTCTGGCGTTGACCATCGGCACGCCGTGGCGGAAAACCGCCCATCAGACGGCAAAAATCATGCTGCAGTTTTGCGTGGTGCTGTTGGGTTTTACCATGAATCTCCATACCGTTCTGGCGGCCGGGGCGGCCGGGGCCTTGATGGCTGCGGTGAGTATCAGCGTGACCTTTTTGGCCGGCTGGTTGCTGGGACGTTGGCTCAAAATTGATCCGCAAACGTCGTGGCTGATCAGTTCCGGAACAGCCATCTGCGGGGGATCAGCCATCGCAGCGGTGGCCACGGTGCTCGATGCTGGTGAAAGCCAGATGACGGTTTCCATGGGTACGGTATTTCTGCTAAATGCCGTCGCGTTGTATTTGTTTGTGCCTATTGGCCATGCGCTGCACCTTACGCAGCATCAGTTTGGCATATGGGCGGGCATATCGATACATGATATTTCATCGGTCGTGGCGGCCGCCTCACGTTACGGCCCGTCAGCTCTGACCACGGCAACCGCTGTGAAGCTTTCGCGGGCGTTATGGATTGTTCCGGTGTCCATGGTTTTCGGGTGGTATGCCGCCCGCATTGCCCGCAGTGAACCGGCGGGCCTGAACAGCGACTTAACCGGCATTAAGCCACCCGATGCGCCTGCGCGCAAAGCCAAAGTGCATGTGCCATGGTTTATCGGGCTATTTCTTGTGGCGTCGCTGTCACGAAGTTTCATACCGGCGATTGATCACGCCTCGCCGGCTATCGGCCATGTGAGTGATATCGGTTTAACGGTCACGCTGTTTCTCATTGGCGCGGGACTTTCGCGTGCCACGCTGAAAAAAGTGGGCATTCGCCCCATGGTTCAGGGCGTGCTGCTGTGGCTGCTTATGGGGGGAGGTACGCTGATGCTGATTTTGCTGCATCGGTGATGTAGGGCGTCCAAGTTATCCCCAAAGCCTTATAATGCGATATAATAGCTCCATGGTTAATGTATGGAGCCACTATTGTTAGATCCTCTTATTGGACAAATTCTTGATGTACTGGCCGCCGCGGATGGTGGACCGATTTTGCTGCGCGATATGATGACGCGACTGGGGCTGGCCACAAAGCAGCAGGAGCAGTTTCATCACGCTTTAGACACGCTGATTACAGCGGATTGCGTGATACCCAAAGAGGATGGCCGGGCGATGGCCCTGCCGGATATGAAGCAGCAGGCCGCGGGTGTTTTTCATGGAACCGGGCGGGGGTTCGGATTTGTTACACCCTTGCGCCCGGACAAGCTCGGTGATTTATTTATTCCACCTTCCGATACGCTGGATGCCATTAGCGGAGATCTCGTTATTTTCCGCATAATTGCGGTAGACAAGCAGGATTCACGCGGGCGCAGCCGGACGGGGCGCATTATCCGTATTTTACGCCGTGGCACCAACCGCTGCGTGGGCACTTTAGCGCGACAACTCAATGCGTGGGTGGTGATTCCGGATGGCTCAATTCTTAAGCAGCCGGTTTCCATACAAGACGCCTCAGCCAAATCCGCTGCGGAAGGTGATAAAGTGGTGGTGGAATTGCTGGAATTTCCCCGCGCGGGCAAACCTGCCGAGGGGGTCATAACCGAAGTCATCGGCCCTCATGGCGAGCCGGAGGTGGAATTAGCTTCCGTGATTAAACAGTTCGATTTACCGATGGAGTTTCCGCCGGAAGTGCTGGATCAGGCCGGGACCGCCGCGCGTGATTTTGATACGGCGTCTTTGGAGGATAGAGAAGATATCAGCAACCTTGTAACGGTGACGATTGACCCCGATGACGCGCGTGATTTTGATGACGCCATCACGTTGCGGGCACTGGATCATAACGAGGAAAAGCCGGTGGAGGATCTGCTGGGACCGGCTGATCGTGATCGGCCCGGAGATGCAGTGTGGGAGCTGGGCGTGCATATTGCCGATGTCTCACATTTTGTTACGGTGGAAAGTCCGCTGGATATGGAAGCCCGGAAACGGGGCAATAGCATTTATTTTCCGCGGCACGTTATACCGATGCTGCCGGAGGTGCTATCTAACGGTGTATGTTCCCTGCAGGAAAATAAACCGCGTTTAACAAAAAGCGCCTTTATCCGTTATGACCGGCAGGGGCGCGTGGTTTCTGCGCGGTGTGCCAATACCGTTATTCGTTCGCGCCGTCGGCTGACTTATACGCAGGCGCAGGCGATTATTGATGACGCCAAGGGACAGGGGCGGCCGTACGCCAAAGGCTTGCTGGAATCTCCACCTGATCCCAGTGTGCCGCAGGTTCCTCCAGCGATACGCGAGTTATTGGTGAACATGGATCGCCTGGCGCGGGCCATTGAACAGCGGCGGCTGGATCAGGGAATGATTGTGCTGGATTTGCCGGAGGTGGAGTTGGTGATGGACCCCACGGGCCGGGTGATTGACGCGCATCCCGGTGACGACGCCTATACGCATAAAATTATCGAAATGTTTATGGTGGAAGCCAATGAGGCTGTGGCGACATTTTTAACCAGCAAGAAACTCAATGTCCTGCGGCGGATTCACCCTGATCCGGACATGGACGCCAGTGAGAATGTGCGGCAATTTGTGCTTTCCACGGGGCATAAGTTGCCGAAAAAACTGGATCGCAATGTGATTCGCGAACTTCTGGATTCCGTGCGCGGTACGCCCTTGGCCTACGCGATTCATCTAAGTGTGCTTAAGACTTTCAGCACGGCGGAATATTCGCCTCTGGAACAGGGGCATTATGCGTTGGCGAGCGCCAATTATGCGCACTTCACGTCGCCGATTCGGCGGTATGCCGATCTCGTAATCCATCGCCTGCTTGATAGTGTTCTTGCCGGCACGCGCAAAAAGGCTGCCCGGGGCAAAAAGCGCGTTGCCAAATCGGCGGGAGCGCTTAGCACGGAAATCAACGCCTTGATGCCCATGACCTTGGGCAATGTGCCGGACTACAACACTTTGGTGCGATTGGCACGCCATCTGTCTTTTACCGAGCGGCGGGCACAGGATGCCGAGCGCGAATTGCGGGCGGTGAAAGTTCTTGATCTGCTTTCACAGCATATCGGAGATGTCATTGATGGCGTTGTTACGGGTGTCAATAATTCCGGTGTATTTGTGCAATCCACGCGATTTCTGGTGGAGGGGCAGATACGCATGAATGATCTGCCCGCGGATTATTGGATTTACGACCAGCGCACGGCGTGCCTGCGCGGGCAGCGCTCGGGGCGGCGAATCACGCTGGGGGATCTGGCGCGCGTGCAGATTGTGGCCGTGAATATTTCCTCACGGCGCATGGAAGTGCGGCTGATTGAACATGGCTCGACGATTCGCGGCGAGAAGCACCTGCGGAAAGTCGAACCGGCGCGTGCTCCCAAGCCGGGGAAAATCCCCGAGCCGGGCGACCGTAACGCGGAGCGCCACAAACACAAGCAGAAACACGGCAAAGATCCCGCCAAGGATGGAAAGCGATCCAAACGTTTTGGCCGCCGGCGGCGGGGGCGGTAGGTGAGGAATATCCGCGGCCCGTGCGGCATCAAGAGATTGCCCCAGTCTTCCCGGCCATTTTGCACATTGGATTCGGACCATGAAATCCGCAGCGCGCAGGATATTATTAAACATTCTTTATCGAAGCTGCTGCCGAAATAGCCAATCGGCAACAGGTGGGGCGCTGGAAGCAACGCGCGTGGTCGTGATCCGGTTTGATGAAATCGGTGATCTGATTCTTACGTTACCATTTCTTCGGGAATTAAGGCGATCTATACCCAATGCCCGCATCGCGCTGGTGATCCGCCCGGCTTTGGTGAATCTGGTTGAATTATGCCCGCATATTGATAGCGTCATTGCATTTACGCCTAAATTCGGCTTTCGACCGGGGCGATTAAAGGCTCTATTTGACCTGCGGCGGCAAGTTGCGGCAGCACTTGGCGCAACGCCGGAACTGGGCATTCTGCCAAGGTTTGACGCCGATTTTAGCCGCGGCTTATTGGCTTTGCTGGCCACCGGAGCACAGAAGCGGATCGCATTTTCGGAATCAGTCACGCCTGAAAAATCGCAAGCCGATGCAGGCACGGACCAATTTCTGACGCATGCAATTAAGCCCCTGTGTTCTGACATGCACGAACTGAAACGCAATTTGTCCTTGCTTACGAGTCTTGGCGCTAAGGTGGGCAGCGACCACCTGCAACTATATCTTTCTCAGGAGGATAAAAACAAAGCGGATGCGTTATTGGCGCACAGCGCTAATGGCACGATGTGGGTCGGCCTGTGCGCCGGTGCGAGCACCGAGCGAAAAAGGTGGCCTGCGGAGCGCTTCGTGGCAGTGGGCCGGTTTATCACCGACAATTATCCCAACGCCGCAGTGGTGGTGGTCGGCGGGCCGGGGGACCATAAAGTTGGGGAACAAATCGTGCAGAACCTCCAAGGGCGCGGCTTAAATGTTGCGGGGAATTTAACCCTGCGGGAAACGGCGGCAGTTCTGGCGAGATGCGGACTTTATGTGGGTAATGACACGGGACCCATGCACATCGCGGCCGCCGTCGGAGTTCCTGTTGTCGCCGTTTATGCCGATCCAGCTCTTCCGAATCTTGCAAGTAATTCCATACATACCGCGGCACGTTTTGATCCCTGGGGCGTTGCCTACAGAACCGTTATACCCAGCGCCGGTGCGCCAACGGTTACGGGTGCCAACGCTTCCGCCGCAAGTAAAATTACTGCGGTGACGGTAGAACAGGTGATACAAGCCATTGAAGAAGTGTGGCCTCGCGCAAGTTGACTGGCGACCGGCGCGGAAGCCGCAAGCTGATCGCGGTGCCCAGAGTCCCGCTATAACAGAGAATCAGGTAACCCGAGGATCAGAGAATGGGCCGGGCGGCGATGTTCAAGGGGGAAATATCCGGCGGCGGAGGAAAAGTTGTTTGGGCACCGGCATCTTGATAGGCCGAGAAGTCGTAGCGACATAACGAATTGAGATAGCTGGTCAGCGATTCCAAAGAATCTCCGGCCGAGTCTACACAGTCACGATTCCACTCAAAGAACAGATAAGGCTTGAAACGGCGGATGAATTCCGCCCCTCCGGAAAACACGGCTTTTTCATGCCCCTCCACGTCAACTTTTAAAACAATTCGATCGGCACCGGCGACGGCGTGCATACCCGGTAATACATCATCGAGCTTATAGCACGGCACTTCCAGCGTCTTGATTTTTGACCTGTCGCCGCCGAATTCCTTCGCCAGATGATCCGAGAGAACCGACGATGAGCCGGATTGTTCCGGCACTGTATTAAGGTGAATCGTGCCCGCCGTGTCGCTGATCGCGGCGGAAAATATCCGCACATTATCCAAATTGTTAAGTGCGGCGGTCGCGGCTGCGAGTTGAGCCAACTGCGGGTTGGCTTCAAATCCAACCACCTGCCCATTTCCGGAGATGAACTTCGCAATATTGGCCGCATACATCCCGCCATTGGCTCCGACATCCACATAAACCGGCCGCGACGAGCCGTGAAACAACTGCCGCAGTAGCAGCAAATTGGCCCCCTGCACATCCGGCCAGAGCGACAACGACAGGCTTGTATGATCAAAGGCATTGCCCACGTAGCGGGTCTCACCCCAGGTGCGTCCTTGGAAATAGGGTTTGTTTTTACTGAGAAACTTGAAGAGTTTTGTACTATTGGTGCGGATGCCCTTTCGGCTTAACAGGGGTAAAAGAAACTGACCGGCGGTAAATTTCTGTTCCAGCAAGGAGAGTTGTTTTTGATTATCCAGCAGCGCATCCTGCAATTTCTGTACGGGCATTAATTATCCACTCCGATTACAATCACGATTCGGATTTTCGAAGAGTGCGCATGGTATTGAGCGGCTTGACGGGCGTCAACACCAAATCCCCCGCAAAGGCATCAATCCGATGCGCTATCTGAAGGCTCCGCAGGTTATCGGGTAATGGGCCTGATTTCGGTAAGCGGATAAGAACCGGAAAATACAGCCAGTCGCGTTCATGAATCCGCGTGTCAGCAGAACCGGCGACGAGGTATAATAGTTCATCACAAGAGTGGAAGGTAAATGGGAACTGAAGGCCAGCATCTGAGTCATCGCGAAGGTGGGAATGGTTCACGACCTTTCAGTGCGCGATCCCGGCTTACCCGCCTCCTGGCTCGCTGGCCATTTTGGATATGGGCGGTTCTTGTCGCGGGAATTGCCTGGAGAGTTTTGGATTATTGCCTGCGGTATCCCGTGTGGACGGATGAAGCGTCACTCACTCTCAATATCCTCCATCGCTCGTACGCCGGACTGTTGCGGCCCTTGAATTTATACCAAGTGGCACCGCTGTTTTTTCTCTGGACGCAAAAATTTATCATTGACCACTTGGGAACTTCAGGATTCAGCATCCGTCTGCTGCCATTTGTGGCTGGCGTGGCGTGCGTTCCGCTGGCGTGGCTGGCCTTTCGCCCGGCATTCGGGCCGCGCGCGGCGCTGGTGGCAACGGCATTGATCGTCTGCTCCCTGGCACCGGTACGCCTGACATGCGATGCCAAGCCCTATTCAGTTGATCTACTATTCAGTCTGATCTTTGTGGGTGCCATGATGCGTTATCTCATGGCCCCGGGGCGATGGCGATGGCTGATTTTCCTTTGCGTGTTAACGCCGGTGGCCGTGGGATTTTCCTTTCCGTGCATATTCGTCATCGCGGCCGCAAGTCTCGCCGCGGGTTGGCAACTGTGGCGCAGAGGAATGTTTCGCGTATTGCCGGCGTGGGTCGCGCTTAACATCTTGGCGATAGTGGCCTTTGCAATAAATTATCATTGGATCATCCATCCGCAAACTCTGAAAACTCAATCCTTTATGGATAGTTTTTGGAAGCATCAGTTCCCACCACATAACTTAGGGATAGTCTGGTGGCTCATTAAAGCCAGCGTATCGGAAATGATGTCCTATCCGTTCGGCAGAAACTATGGATTCGGATTGCTTCTGGCTCCGTTATGTCTGATCGGGGCGTTGCGGCTGGTCCGTGCGCGAGGCGCTGCGTGGGGTATTCTGTTAGCCGGTCCGTTCGTTCTGACGTTTCTGGCATCGCTTTTCCGGCATTATCCCTTTGGCGGTGCCATTCGCCTGCAACAACAACTGCTGCCTTCCATCGCGATACTTTCCGCGTGGGGGCTGCGAACCGTCTTGACCATGTTGTTTCATAAACCATTGGACCGTCGAATGGCGCGTGGGGTGGTAATAGGCGCGGCGGTCGCGCTGGTGGGCTATACATGCGTACAAATGCCCATGGATATTCATTCGCCCTATGGCCATGGGTTTCGCAGCATGATAAAGTTGCGGAGAATCGTCCATCGAGTTTTTGATCATGCGGGCAATCATACGGAAATTATGGTGACCGGGCCGGCTTGGCATACGGCGAAAGAAATGGAACCGGAGATATATTGTTATTTCAGGACACAAGCAATTCCCTGTAACACCTCCGGCCGGCTGTGGAGGTCTCCTGCGAACAACAAGCAGGCCAACTTATGGGTAATAAACTTCTGGCGTCCGGCTGATGCCCCATCGGGCCGTGCCGCTAACCAACGGATGCAGAAACAGATTGCGCACTCGGGCCTTCATCTTCACTTGAGGCAAAACAAGGTGTTCCATTTCGGCGAGTTGGGTTTTAATTATCACCAAGTGTACTGTCAGGTGGAGCGTTACAGGCCGTAGCGCTCTGCCGCTTATCGCGTAATGGGTCTGATTTTGCTAAGCAGGGATAAATCTTCGGTAAGCAGATGAAAATAGGAAAAAACGTTCAGGCGCGTTCGGATCAACTCTTTTTGAGCCAAGACTGCCGACAGCCGCTTTTGATATTCCACCTGCCAGTTATTCCAGTCAATTTTTTCCACCTCCGAGGTGAGGATGTAGGATTCCGGATAGGCATAGAGATCAATATTGGGGGCACCGTCATAAAGCGGAACGGCGTTGCATAATATAGCGTCTGTGAATTTTTCCGTGATGTAATCATCCGCGACCGCCCGTTCCAGGGACAGGTAAAAGCAATGATTTTCAATGCCCAGATATTTATCATTGCCTACTTTGCTGTCGCTGCTGCGGTGATACCCGCCCAATGCCCGGCCGGCCAGCCGCCCGTATATATCGACATCACCGATGCGCCGGGCCAGATCACGAATCATGGCGACGCGCCAGGCATATTGCCCGTTATCCACCACCGAACATCGGCGGGTTTTCAGAGTGTCCCGCGGCGGGACCCAGCAGCAGAAAGTCGGCGCATAGCGGATGTAGGCCGCATCATCTTCCGGCAGCGGGCTTTGAACAAAGCTGTGACAATTCGGTATTTTGGGGTGCCGAGTCTCTTTTTCCACCGAGAGCAGAAATTTTTGCCCCGGAAGATCAACAAAACTCCCGGCGCTTGTCGCGTCATTTAAATAGACACCGATGACAAAATCCGCAGGCACCTCGCCGCAGATAATGTTGCCCGCCGGAATCGCCCAGGGCAAAATTGCCTGCGACATAAAATGCCTGACCGCTGAAGAGGGAAATATCCAGCGAATTGTTTTGCTGCCCAAGCGAACCATCACGCTATTTTGTATCAACCGCGAGCGCGACAATACAAGGGGATCGGGCCGTTTGCCGCCGATGGCGTAACGCATTTCCCGTACCAGTGTATTCAGCGGCCCAAAGGCGGATCGCCACTCCGGGGACAGCCGGGCCTTTTGGGCTGGTGACGTGGTCAAATCAGTTCCGATGAAATGTTGGCCCTTCGCAGCAGTCAGTTCAACGGTCCGCTGTCCATCGCGATGGCGTAAGACTAATTTGCCGTTCTCGATGGCCCAGCTATGCTCATGAATGGATGGTGCCCCCTCCAGCCGATGATCCGGCCGTAGCGTTAAGCGCATGGAACGTCGGCCGGCGGCACGGTAAACATACCGCTTGCCGGCAATATCGCGTTCCTCTATTTCTATCTGTTCCTGCGGTGCCACGGGGAAAATCCTTTCACTAGCATTGATCGTGGCGGCTAAGACGTCCGCGAATCCAGATATTCCACGACATCTCGAACAACCCAGCTCATCGCGTCCATGGCACCTTGCGTCCGGGCGGCCAGATGCGGCGCAAAAATCAGATTGGGTGCCCCCCACAACGGGTAGTCGGCTGGCGGGGGTTCGGGTTCGTGAACATCCAAAGCGGCTCCGAAAATTGTTCCGGTTTTCAGAGCTTGGGCCAGCGCGTAGGCGTCGATCACTTCGCCGCGTGCGGTATTGACCACGATGGCATGATTCTGCATGAGGGAAAATGCCTCGCGGTTAATCATTTGGGCATTGCCCGGACGGTGGCTGACGTGAATTGTCAGGATATCAGAGTGGCAATATAACTCCGACTTTTCCACGCTTTGTGCGGGAAAATCAACCTGAGACGCAACATCGAGAACATCGTTATAGATCACCTTCATGCCAAATGCATAGGCCACGCGTCCCACTGCCTTGCCGATGCGACCCATGCCCAGAATGCCCAAGGTTTTTCCATGTAATTGCAAGCCGCGGCTGGTTTTCCGAAAGCGATGAAATTCTTCCGCGGAAACCGGCGTTCTTAAATTCACCACCGGTCGGGCGAGCGTAAATATCAGATTAAATACATATTCCACCACGGCATGGGTATTGGCCTGGGGGGTGGAAAGGACTTTAATATTGCGCCGGGCGCAAGCTTCCTGATCGATATTTTCCAAGCCCACACCGGCCCGGCCCACCACTTGAAGTTTAGGCCCCAGGGCCAGAAGATCGGCATCCACACGCGTATACGTGCGGACAATGAGTCCGGCGGCTTCAGCTAACGCGGCAGTCAGTGCTGGGCGGTCCTTATAGGTTGTTTCCTGAACCGCAGCGTGCTGTTTCAGCCACGCCAATGGCGTAGCTTCAAGTCCCTCGGTGAGAATAATTGTATGTTTCATAGGCTGTTTTTTTCCTGCCCCGGAATCGATCCGGATATCAGCGTGGAGTATAGTTTGATTGCCAGAGCATTGCCACCGGCCGCAGTACCCCGACCCACGTGGGCAGTCGCTGGGGCCAACGATGGAGTGCAGGATAGGCACGAGGATTTATTCAATCAGTTTGTTTCGTTTGATGCGACTCTTTGGAACCCGCAACCCGTGGCTGCGGCGGTAATCCGGATGTTTAAGTGCCTCTTCTCTAACATCTATGACATTTCTTAAATATCCCAAGGTCAATCACCGCGCCATCGGGGAAATCAGCAGTGGTATCAAACGTGTCGCGGCTGGTGGATGTGAATATGACTACCACGCAACGGGCGGTGCGGACGTACTCCAGGTCGCCGGGTGCCGGGCCGGTGTAGCGGCGGTTATCGGATTTCTGAAAATGGAAAACAAATTGTGCCAAGCCCGCAGGCGTGTTTAAAAGCAGATCGGGACCTGTGACATAAACACCATTGTTGATTTGTTTGAAGGTTGCATACAGTTTGAGTCCCAGGGCGGGTGCTTGCCCGATGGAGTTGGGACGGTGATGCTTCAAGAGCTGAATTAAGCCCCCTTCTTCGGCTTTTGTGTTAAATCGCGATTGATCTCCCCAATGCGTAACCTGCACTCGGAAATTCCGATGCCCCAACGCCGCATAAAGCGTTTGCAGCGTTAGTAAATCGCAGTAGGATAACTTTCTGGAATTGTCTGCAAGCGACGGATTGGGATTATCCGGCGAACCCCGATAGGGGCCGGGCCGACGGATATGCCGGTAAGTTGCATACAGGCGCTGAATGTTTTCCCGCAGTATTTCCGGCGGCACATAAGCGTGCGGACCAGTCAGGGCGGCAAGAAGACCGATTAGTCGGGGCGAAATACCCTGCGGCATGCAGGTGCGTGAAAAATTGTTTACTGGTGAATTAGCTGCTGGGAACAGATCAGTGCCCGGCCCTGTGGGCGATGCGGTCCTGTGTTCATATTGGCCATGCAATGTCGGCATGGGCTTTTGAATCGGATTCGTCGGCAGCAGTCGAAGATCATGTTCCGCGGTACGTGCCAGTGCGGAATAGGGACCGTCATAAAATTCCTGAATCCACACGACCTGGTCCGGGCTGCGCGGAATGTAATCAAATTTGCGCTCGTACCAGCGCAGAGCGGCCAGCATGGGATCACGACGATGTCTATCGGCCAAGAGCAACGCATAAAATTGGCTCCGGGTAAGCAACCGATGCAATAGGCGCAAAGCCCCCAGCCGCACCGCCATGATGTGTGAAGACAAAAGCTTCTCCGCCAGGCAATGCCGCAAGCTGCTGTGAGCCAGAGCACGAATCGCCTCAGCTTCAGGTCGCCGCAGCAGAGGATAGCGGCGGGCGGGGCGATTCAGTGACAGTATCAGCGGATCGATCAATGCCGTATCACCGGTGGCCCGTGCCAGCAAACAGGCGTGAATCAGCACGCGCCAATGTTGGAACCGGGGAATCTGCCGAGTCAACACGCCAATCGCCAGAGATTGATCCGCGGCCATCAGTTGATTCAGGGCATATATCTTGATTTTCGGTGCCTGGCCGTATCCGGCAATGATTCGTATCAGCACCGCCAAACGTGCGCGATACGTTGCCGGGACATAGCGCAACAAGTGTCGATCTGCTTTTTCCCGCGCAAGCGCCGCATCGGAAATATTCCCCAGCTTATGCAAAAGTAACGTTGGCTTGGGGCTTGCCCTCGTTATCGCGATATGGGGCGCACAGCCGCCGAGTTGCGCCGTAATTGTCAATAACCCAAGTGCGGTGATGCCCACATGCATCATCGATGGGCCACGCGTTGACTGAAAGAGCAATGCCATGTCTGCTTATCCATGCTCAATACTGAAGACACCTCGTAAACCACCCGAGCATGATATATGCGGCATGTTTTGAATTGGTTAACCTCGCTGAGCTAACGCGGCCTCCCGCGATGCCAAGAACCCCTTGGTTGGGCTTTTTTTGCTTAGCGATTGGCCTTGCAATTCAACGCTTTTGCGCACAAGATTAACGGCACGGTCACTTGCGACCGTGCCGGGATGGATGATGGTCGCTTTTTTATTACATAATTTGGATGTGCTCCTGCCTATGCTGGTGCTCCTGGTCGTGGCGGCGGTTTTTGCGGCCGTGGAAACGACATTCTTTTCCTTGACGCGCCATGAACTTTATGAGTTTAAAATCAGCGGTAAACGGGGGCAAGTGCTGGCGGCTGCTTTACGCGAGCGCAGTCGGCCGCTGCTGGTGCTGATTCTTCTGGTCAATATGGCCTGCACCATTCTGTTTTTTGTGCTTAGCACGATTTTACTGCAACGCCTGAACCGGCATTATGGTCACTTTGCGGTTATCGCATTGAGCTTGGCACCGGTGGTGATTGTGGCGTACTTCGGGGAACTGGTTCCGAAAATTTTCGCGCGGAGATTCAACCGGCACCTGGCCGCTGTGGCGGCGGGACCCATGACCGTGCTGATGCGTGGGGCGGCACCGGTGCTGGGGGTCATTGAACGGGTATTAATAAAACCATCGCATCGGCTTCTGGGGCGGAAGGCCGGCCCGCATTTGTCACTGACGGAACTGCGTGAACTGCTGCTGATGAGCCGGGATCAGGGGGTCATTGACACTGCGGAAAATCAGGTCATTCAGCAAGTGCTGTGGCTGCGGGAAATCCGGGTGCGGCATGTGATGGTACCGCGGGTGGATATGGTGGCTTTTAATATCCAGCGCCCGATTTCCGAGCTTTCAGACCTGCTGCAGCGCAGCAGACTTTCCAAGATTCCGGTGTATGACCGGGACGTGGATAATATTCTGGGCATCCTGTATGCCAAGACGTTTTTGCTTGATACGCCCGCCACGTCCGCAGGCTTGGTGCCACTGCTTAGGCCGGCACACTTTGTACCTGAACTTCAAACGCTGGACCAGTTGCTGGCGGGATTTCGCGCTCGACACCTCCAAATGGCCATGGCGGTGGATGAATATGGCGGCATTGCGGGCGTGATCGCGCTGGAGGATGTCGTGGAGCAACTTATCGGGGAAATTTATGAACCGCATGAGGCGGTAAAAATACCCGTACGAGAAATCGCCCCGGATGAATTTCTGGTATCCGGTGATTTATCGCTTCTTGAATGTGGTGAACTCTTTGGCGATCCGGTAAAAGCGCCGCACATTTCCACCATCGGCGGACTGATTTACGCCCAGCTTAATCGCGTGCCTCGCCCGGGTGACACCGTCGCCCTGGATCGGATGCAATTAACCGTGCAATCCATGCGTGGCCGACGGGTGGATCAGGTAAAAATTGTTTTACGTGATGATACGGATCACGCGCATCCGGAGGGGCGGAAATGACACAGACTGCAGGATTCAGTTTCCTTTCCGGGGCGGCAGCGTTGCATTTTCCGGGGTATGCGGTGACGGGACCTTGGCTGATTCTGGCGATTCTGGGACTTTTGGGGTCGATGATTTTCAGCGGGCTGGAAACCGGGCTATACACCGTTTCGCGGTTGCGGCTGCAACTGCGATCCTGGCGGAAGGAGCCGGCGGCGCTGCAGATTGAACGCTGGCTGCACGAGCCTGCCGCAGTCCTGGCGGGCTTGCTGATCTGGCAAAATTTATGCAATTTTGCGGTATCAGCGGGGGCGACGGTGCTTCTGAGGGAGGCGAAAATTCCGGATGAAATCCAGGCTCTTCTGACGGCTTTTCTGCTTACGCCGCTGATGCTGTTATTTGCGGAAATTATTCCCAAAGATATGTTCATGGTCCATGCCGATAAATGGACGTATCGACTGGTGGGATTTTTAAAATCAGCCCTGCGAATCATTACCGTTATTCCGTTGCTGCCGCTGCTGTTGCTATTGAATATTGTGGCGCTGCGGCTGTTTCGTGGCGGCGATACCAAGGCTGCGGGGGCGCGGGCGGTTTTAAGTTTTGCAGAGGAATCTTCAGCAACCGGGCTGATCAGCGATACGCAGCATGATCTGATTCGCCGGGC
>DAHXLH010000304.1:0-4950 GCA_027366115.1 Phycisphaerales bacterium | reverse complement strand
GTACATCTGCTATCGGCTTTCATGGCGGCTAGAATCGGCTTCGCTATTCCTTGGATCCGACGCAACCGTCTGGGCCTTCAAGCTCCAACAAAAGGATAGCTGTCTGCTGGTCTCTACCAGCCTATTACGAGGAGAAATGTTTTGGCTCTCGTGAAACAGTTCGAAAGAAAACTTTCAGAGCTATGGCGTGATCGCATCGCAACCGTCGAATCCTTAGTAAAGAAGCGGGTTGGCCGCAAAAAAAATTTTGATCGCGCTCGACGGGAGAAGAAGATTCACGAATTACAGGAGTTGGCTGAGGCCATTCTCACCAAGCAAAGGGCCAAGGAAGAACTGGCTTCACTCACCGCGCACAAGGAGAGGCGCCACCATTTACGCGGGCGCGGATGGGAGGAGCGGGCGGACAATATGCGACCCTGGGCAAAAAGGCTTAGTGGCCCGGTCGTCTATTCTTTCTGGCGCGGCAAGAAATGTCTTTACGTTGGCAAGGGGGATAAGCCTTCCCGCCTCAACGGCTACGCCAAAAGTATGTACATGAAGGATGCTGACATTGTAAAAGCTCGCGGCATCAGGGGAACGAGCAACCTCACCTGGGCCGAGTGCCTATCAAAGCATCTTTATAAGCCAAGCCATAATAAGATTAAGCCCGCCAAAGCAAAATGGCGCAAGCGGTGCCCCGTATGTCGTGCTAAAGATGAAATAAAAAAGGAACTTCGATCGCTGTTCCGCCTGAGGTGACCAGCGCATTGTCTCCTCCATTATCGACCAAACCGGACGCGCCCTTTGATCCATTTCGCACCCATGGGCATCCCAAGCGGAGCGGCCGTAAAATCCCTCGGTCTGCGTGGCATCCAGACCGGTGTGCCTTGGCGTCGCCGCGCGGCCTCAAGGCCGTTTAACGCACGCAAGCGCGTCGCCCTGGCGTGCCGGATAGGGTGCATATCTCCGTTGCGAAAGTTCCACCCATTCACAGTTCGTATAGAATGTAGCGGATGATATTTCGACTTTCGCAGCGACTGAACAACAAAATTAAGGCTGGTCCTTTATCGGCCGCGCCGATGCAGATCAACCCTTACGCCGACTGGTCGGCCCGAATCTTCACCGCTAATCGCGCCCAATACATTCTGCTCAGCAATACCCCATCGCTCTATTCGGTCGTTATGTTGGGGCGCGATATAACCAACGGCCGCCTGTTCGTCAGCCGTGCCCTGAAGAGCATCCACGAATTCCTGTCCGCGGACGGCATGAGCCTGATCTACGAGAACTTTCTGGCTCCTGCCGCAACTTCGGTGCGTTGCTGCAAACCACTGAACAGATCGGTCACCGGTTGCATGAATGAATTGGAGTTCATGGCGAAGTATTGCCTTGAGTCGGGAGAATGCTCACCAGTCAGCATGGCACTCAGGCTCAATGGCCTCCCGCTTTCGGCTCTCCGCACTCCGGCCTCGGGAAACTACGCCACGCCGAGCGAAGCCTTTCGGCGGTTGGCAATTCAGCGGCGCATAGATGGTATCAACGGCTGTTCCGACCACTGACCAACAACAGATGTTTCCGATGGCTCCATGCGGGTCTGTGAACCCAACTGGGGTTTTAACTGGAAATACCAGCGTGGGTTGGCCACCTTCACCCGGGGTTATCCGGGACAGGTGCGGGTAATTGGCCAGAGCAGCACCGGCAATAGTCAACGCGGGGCGGATATCAACCCAATGGCATTGCAAACTGTGACGGAGCTTGCGGTCCACGGTCACCGCCGATCCGAACGTGAAGTCATTTCTCCAATGCCCCCGGGACCGATCAATGCCCTGAAAATCCGAATGTCATGCAACGCAATACATGCTTACTCGGTGCTGCAGCCGCATCGGTGTGTGTTGTGATCAGGCGTACGCCGTATGCAAATCCAGGCCGCATTGGCAGGCGCATCGATTCAATTTCATTTATCGGACCAAGTGCCTGGCGCAGCGGAAGCTGATTCCAAATACTTTTTTAACAAATGTGTTTGCAAGAATTTCATGGACCGTATATTCTCCTTGGAGTCTTACCCGCTGTGGGTAAGACCGGGTGAAATGCTGCTAAGGCTTATTATTATTTGGAAGGAGAGAGTCGCGATGGCCCTCTTGGCTGTCAACAACAAAAAGCTGAAATTTAAAACAACGTACAATGTCGCCGGCATCCTTGCCGCGTGCGCGGCGGGAGCCGTTGGCGGCATTCATTGCGGCACTGCCCGCGCCAGTTCGGTTTTTCCGATGCAGCAGTTCAATGTCATCGTTCTCGGTACTCCCACAGGAAACAATGGGCGGACTTCGGTGGGAAGCTTCAACGACGGCAGCGATATTCAGGGCAGCGCTTTCATTAATGGAAGTGTCGCAGGCTCGACCTTCGCGGGAAACAGTTTGCCCGCTGGCGATAACATTGGTCTGGAGGCAACTGGCGGCATTACATCAACCAGCGTCCATGTAGATAACGGGGCTGTGTTGATCGGTGGAACGGCGGTTTCGGGCTTCTCTGTTAACAGCGGGAAATCGCTTACGCAGAGCTCATCGCAGCCCGCGACGGATCTTGCCAACTTTGCCAGCACGCTGACATCCACGTCTGATCAATGGGCTTCGCTTGCCAGCACGGCGGGAACATCCGTTCAGACCGGCAATAACAGCATGACGTTTAACATCCCAATTAGTGCCGGAAATCTGGTTGTGTTTAATGTCAACTCGTCGAATTTTGGTCAGAACGACAGCATCGGTTTTAACGGCTTGGGAAGCAATCAGCAGGTCATTATTAATGTTTCCGGTAAGAGCTTTGCCGAACCAGGTGGGATCAATTTCAACGGAAACAGCACTATTGCGGACAATGTCATCTGGAATTTCAGCGACGTTACCGGCACGATTTCCCTTTCCTCCGGGTTTTACGGATCGATTCTGGCACCGGATGCCACGCTTTCAAGCAACAGCAACAGCACCATCACTGGTAATGTTGCGGTAGCCAATATTCAATCTACCGGTGAAATTGATTTTGCCTCGCCGGCGTTTACCGTGCCGCTGAACACCGTGCCCGCGGGCGGACCGTTGCCGATCCCGGCATCCTTCGGCCTGGTTGGAATCGGATCGCTGGGCTTGCTGGCGGGTGCCGGCATGAGAAAACGGGTGCGAATGTAAACTCGCACCAACCCCGCTGCCGGCAGATTTGCTGCAATATCCAGCTTTATTATCTGGGATGAGAGCAGACATTGGCATGTTGGTTGGCTGGCGTCCCATTTGGGCGTTGACTGGCGTGCCGGCCAACGATATATTTTCCGTCCCGGCGGCGTAGCTGGGATTAGTAACTTCAGTTGTACTCTACCTTCAAAGAGGGCTCGATGTTGAAAACATTCGGAATTGGAACGCTGGCTGTTGTGGGATCGATGGTAATAGGCAGCACGGCCTTTGCCAGTACCGTAACGCAATATACCGACTCTTCGAGTTTTGCCTCGGCCATGGGCGTTCCACTTTCTGTGGAAGATTTCACCAACTCGGTCCATTATCCGATCTTGAGCGGGACGCTTAATTCGGCCACCAACACCACGGTGACGTCTGGCACACCAATCACGCCGGGGATGATTCTGCCTGGCGTAACCTACTCCACGCCGATCGGCACGGGAAATTTCTTCAACATGGATGAAGGCGATTACTTCACCGGAGGATTCCTCGATCGCACCAGCGGCGGCTCGAACAATAACGCGAGCGTCGCCCTGACGACGTCTTTTGACCAAAACGTGAACGGATTCGGATTTCTGGCCAGTCCATTGATGGGAACGGATATGACCGTCACGATCCACTTCACCTCGGGATCAGATGCCAGCTTCAGCAACATCAGCATCCCGACCTCGGGCACCTCATTCTTCGGGTTTGTCAGCAATGCAACGGATATCACCTCGGCGACAATTTACGGAAACGATACAACCCGCCCGTTCGCCATCGACAACTTCACGTACCCCACCGTCGCGGCTCCCACCATCGCGGCCCCTGCGCCATCGACGATTGACGATGTGGGGCTGGCGCTGCTGATTGGAGCGGGCTGTTTGCAGGTTCGCACCCGCCGCCGCCGCTCGGCCGCGTGGCACTGAAAAAAAGTTCGGCCGAACGCATTCCGCTTTGGCGCTTTCTCTCCCCCCTGAATTGACGCCATCGGTTGGTATGAACCTTCCCTTGGACCGGAAGCTGTGCGGAGAAAGCTGATCGCATTGGCAGCAATAACCTGCCGCCCCGACTCAAGCGGCGATCCGCGCCCGGATACCCCCAACCGCCGGTCCCGCAGGTTCCGTCGTGGCTGTTCCGGATTCTGGCACAGCGAATACGTTTGTGCCTGGGTTTTCCCGACGCCAAAATCCAGCGGGGAAAATTAACGCCGTGAGCCAGTTGTGACTATTTTCTTGAGCAGCTATATTGCTCACACACGTTATGGGTTATCACCATATTCTTTGGAGGCGGTGGCGATTCAGGGCGCGCTCAAATCGACGAAGAAGTGAAGTAACGCAGGGGATTCGGAAACCCAGTGGCGAGTTGTGCGTTCCACCAAGCTACTCGAATGGCCGTACCGGCTGGCCGCGAGAGCTATACTGAATATCCGTTTCGGGTACGGGCCATCGCTCTGGCTGCGGAAAGGCGGACTAAGATTGTGGAGCGGTTGCCGAAGGTTAACCCACTGGTTAAATTGCTGGAGTGGCTGACGGGGTTGCCGATATGCCCAATACTCCGTTTCGCACTATATGGAGTGGGCCGGTCACAGACGGCTGCGCGATGCAATTGACGATAGCGGCGGTGCCAGGAATCATATAACAATGCGTTTGTATCAGGGGCATGGGGAAAACGATGGCGAAAAAACGAGTATTCATCAGTTTTGACTGTGACCATGATTCGGAGGCAAGAGATCTGCTGGTCGGGCAGGCAAAATCTCCGGATTCACCGTTTGATATCGCCG
>DAHXLH010000087.1:0-23183 GCA_027366115.1 Phycisphaerales bacterium | reverse complement strand
TATTGCCGCACGCCACGCAGCGCCTGAGGTTACCGTAAAAGGCGGTCTGATAGCGCACGTTTCGATTTGCGGGCACCGCTATATTCCAACTCATGCAAGCCTCCCAGGCATTTATTACCGCCTGTTAGTTTAGTCGTAATGCCGCAAGATGTCTTGGTGCTGCGTGAGGCGTGTGGCTACGCCATCGTCGCCGCAACGTGTAGAGCACCGATGCTTAATCCGCTGTCGCGCACTGACCACTGGGTTATCACCACGGTGCTCTATGACGCAATGCTCTCCCAAATGCTGGACCTTGTCGTCCACCGGGCCACCTGCGGGGTAGCCGGTTAGGCCGCTGTGGATTAGACTTTAGCGACTTTCAGGGGAAGCAATGCCGAACGGGTTTCGGAACTTATGCATTCCCCGGTGTGAATGGGTTCGTTGCCGTCAATGATGTACGCTAATACCATTTTGTTGCTGGCGGCCTGCTTTTTGCTGGTCGGTTTTCTCATTATAGCCGGCCTGGCGCGAAGATCGGCTTCCACCGCCGCGTATATCAGTATTATTTCATTGTTGGCAGCCTTGGGGGCTGCTCTGGCGGCCATTATCCGCCTTCTGTCGCACGCCGGCGTGCCGGGGCAATCGCAGCCCCACAGTCTTTTATTTAACTGGCTGCCGCTGCCGGGCGGGATGGGCCATGGCGGCACAGCGATGATTGCCCTGGGTATTTCCAGCGGATCGCTGAATCTGGCTTTTTTCATGTTGTTTTTATTCATTGTGCTGTTGGTCCAAGTGCACACGCTGGGGATGCTCAAGTACAAATCCATTCTGCCGGATTACTTTGCCTTGGGCAATTTGACCGCATTTTTCCTGGCCATGGCGGCATTATCCGTCAATGTTGTGCAGATGTATCTGATGCTGGAATTGGCGATTTATACGGCCTGCTGCATGATACAGTGGACCAACCGACCGGCCGAGCGGCTCATTGCACGGCGGATCCTGCTGCCGCATGTTATTGCCGATGCCTTGTTTATCTTGGGGATTATCATTTTTGCGTTGCATGGAACTCCGCTGGACCATCAGCTTCTCTTTGGTAATGCCCCGACTCGGATGGCGGGATTTGTCCCGGGAATCGAAAAGCCTATTGCCTCACTAAACCATTGGTTCCCCGGTTTAACCTGGCGGAGCCTGGGAGGTGTGTGCCTGGTGGCGGCAGCATTGGCGAAATCCGGGCAGTTTCCGCTGCATACCTGGGTGCCGGAAACCATCACCGGCTTGTCCGAGGCAAACGCCATGCTGGCCGGAACGCTGATCGCCGGCGGCGGGCTGTTGCTTTTGGCCCACTGCGTGGGGCTGTTGAATCTGAACGCGGCATTAACAGTAACGATGATGGGAGCCACGACACAATTTTGCGGAGCATGCATCGCACTGGTGCAGAAAGATATCAAACGCGCTGTGGCATGGCTGTTAATTGCTCAGACGGGCTTGAATTTCGTATTTTTCGGTTCCGGTAATGAGGCGGCAGGTTTGTTGGGGGGGCTGTTGACCGCTCTGATTTATTGCGGACTGTTTCTGGCTTCCGGAACTGTTTTACGCGCCAGCGACGGCCAGCGTGATATAACCCAACTCGGCGGTGTGTTCAGACGCCTGCCCATCACCGCCATTGTCAGCGGCGTTTTGGTGCTGGGGGCTGCGGGAGTGGGTTTATCGGGAATGACGGAAATCATGCGGCAGGGGCTGCTGCATGTTCATGCCTATGCCTGGGGCATTGGGGAGTTCGGCAAGTGTTTATATTGGATGCCATTGATCATGTGCTACGTTACGGCCCTGGCCCTGGCACGATGGTGGTATTTGATATTCGGCGGCAAAGCCCGGGGACAGCCCCTGGAAGAGGGCGAATTGGCGGTGCAGACGTTCCCCCTGCTGATCCTGCTGGTGGGGGTCATGATTGCCGCACAGCCGTTTGTGGATCTTTCCGGCTTATTTGCCCATGTGATAGGAATGCCGGGTATCCGGCAGGTGCGTCATATTCCGGCAGGTTTTGACGGAATGTTGTTGCGGCCCTTGGAATGGCTGGGGCCTGCGGCGTTGGCGGTGGCGGCATTGCTCTATGCCGGCGGAATGCAGAGGGCCGATGTGCTGCGGCGGCGCGCGGGGCTGAACCTGGTATACCGCTGGCTGGCGGCAGATATGTATTTTGCCGATCTGTTTGCGGTACTGGTGGGCTTGCCCGTGCATGTGATTGGAAAAGCGGCCGCTTTTCTGGACCGGTGGGTGGTGGAATGGCTGTTGGTGACTCTGGCGATTGTGATCCGGCTGGCCAGCATTCTTGTAGCGGCGGCGGAAACCGGATTAAATGTTTCTTTCTGGGAACGCCTGGACCGCCCGGCAGGTACCGCGGCCGGCCAGCTCAGGAGGCTCAAGCGTAACAGCCCGCTGGTGTATGTTCTGTTGGCGCTGGTTATGCTGGCTGTTATCGCGTTACTGGCGGTATGGGTAAGTAAATAACGCCATCCCCCGCGGATCGGGGATGCGGTTATTGACCGGCAAGTTTGAAAGGTTGACTTGAAACCATTTTTTTACAGTTCCATTCTGACCTGGCTGATGGTCCTGCCGTTAATCGGTGCGTTTGTACTGGGCATCTTGCCCATCGGCCGTCTGAGGTTGATTCGTTATAGTGCCGTGGCCGTCAGCGCGGGCAATATGCTGATTTCCCTGGCGGCGGCGCGGCTGTTTAACTGGTCGCCGCAGTTTGCGGGCCGAGCGCAGCTACAACAAAACGTGATGTGGTTTCGCGATTTGAATGTGCACTATCATGTGGGTGTCGATGGCCTGTCCATGGTGACAGTGTTGCTGATCTGCGGGATAAGCCTGATTGCGATCCTGGCCAGTTATGGCGTAAATGCCCAGGTGAAGGCTTACTATGTGGTCATGCTGCTGCTGGAAGGATGCGTGGTGGGGGCGGCAGCCAGCATGGACTTATTCTTGTTCTATCTGCTTACCACCGTGTCGCTGTTTCCCTGCTTCCTGCTTATTGGCGTTTGGGGCGGGGCACGGCGAAGGCCTGCGGCACTGAAAATGGCCTTGTTCTGGATCACCGGCTCGGCGGCCATGTTGGGCGCGTGTTTGTTAATAAGTCTTTCGACGCGCGGTGTGGGAGGCTTTGGACAGGGCACTCTGAGCTTTACCCGCATCGCCCAGGATCCGCAGCTAAGACTGGCTTTAGGGCCGGCCAATCCATGGACGACGGCGGCATTTTGGATGTTGATGCTGGCGCTGGGCATTCGGCTGGGAGCCGCGGGGGTACATTTCTGGCTGCCCGACTCGGTGGCTGAATCCGCCGCCCCATCAGCGATGATGATTATTTGCTCGCAATTTCTGCTCGCCGGTTATGCGTTGGATCGGTTTGTGGTAGCGTTGTTTCCGATGCAACTGGTGATCTGGCGCAACACACTGGCCATTCTGGGGGCGGCCGGCGTGATTTATGCGGCTCTTTGCGGCCTGGCGCAAAGTGATTTCCGCCGTGTCATTGCCTACTGGCTGATAGGGCAGGCCGGCTTTGTTCTTCTGGGAGTTGCCGCGGGAAATATAACGGGCTTCAACGGCGGCTTTTTATTGACGCTCGGCGCGTCGGTAACGACGATGGCGATGCTATGGACCAGTCATATTATTGAAGTGCGGGCCAGCCACCGTGACCTGCCCCGCCTGGGGGGCTTGGCTCAGGTAATACCCGATTTATTTATTTTTTCGATGATCGGCTTTATGTCGGCGCTGGCCTTGCCGGGCTTGGCGGTCTTTGGCGGCGACTTGCTGACCATATTGGGAATGTTTCGGGCCGCATCCGTTAGCGCAAAACAGCACGTGCTTATGGGGAATGCCCTGTTGCCAGCCGCGCTGGCCATGTGTATTGCCATGGTCCTTATGGCGGCGGTGCTGCTTTGGACCATAGAGCGGCTGTTTTTTGGCCCGGGGCGGCCGGAGCATCAGCATTTTCATGCCTTGTCACTGCGCGAACGACTGGTGTTTTTGCCTTTGATCATCGCATTGCTCGCCGGGGGAATTTTGCCTACGCTGCTGGTGTTGGATCCCGTGGCGCCGGTGCTGAAGACCCTGGTGCGGGCGCTAAGCGGCGTGCTACATTGACCGCCGTAGACGATAGGGAAACTGGGTGTTAGAAATGGTTTCATCTGAAATAATCGCACAGGAGAGCCAAGCCTGACTTACCACGTACTTGCAATCTTGGCGCCGCAGCTTGTGCTGTTGGTTACCGTTGTGGTTCTGGCACTTACGGCGCTGCTGCCGACAGACGCTTCGCGATCGGTGAGTGTCATGATTTGCTTTACGGGTATGGCTATTGCAACGCTGACGCAGTTGCGGTTTTATCCTCAGAGATTTGGCACCGTGCCCTCCACATTGACATCATACGGGCTGGTGGCAGATCCCATGGGATGGGTATTTTCCAGCGTCATTTTGTTGATCACGACAGCAGCTGTGATGACCAGGCGACTGCGAAGTTACAACGGACAGGGAGATTTGCGATTCTGCCTGTTGATTACCGTCAGCACCCTGGGTTGGAGTGCGATGCCGGCAATGCACAGTTTGCCGGTGATGGCCGCCTGCATGCTCCTGGCATCGCTTCCCTTGGCCATGCCCTTTACCTTTGGAACAGGCGATGATATGGCGTTTACCACGGTGGCACTGCTGGCGAGCTTGCTGGTAATGCTTTTAGCGCTGGCCGGCTTGGCAAGGGGATGTTTTGGCCTGCATATTAGCCCGTCGCTCATCTCCGCATCGGCAACCGCATCCGCGTGGGGCGGGGCGCTGATGATTTTATTTATTACACCCATGTTATTTTGGGCGGGTAGCCTTCCGCTGATATGGTGGTATGGTAGCGCCGCGGGTGATGCGCCCGCGTCCACCGTTTTGTTTTTGCTGGTGGTACCCGCCATTGGATCCTCGGCGGCCTATCTGCGAATTATGCATCGTTTAATTTCCGTTGCACCCGAGGCCGCCAATGTTGTCACGCTCACGGTCATTTGTCTGGGTGCTCTGGCCGTTATCGCGTATGGGGCTAAAGCTTTGGTGCAGTTTGTGGTTCCGGATATTTTCGGAAATATTGTCGGGATATTCATGGCCTGCACTTTTGTAACTCTGGCCGCCGGAATTTCGTTAAGACATGGGACTCAGGCCGATCTGGTGGGATGTCTGCTGTTATATGCCCTTACCGTGGGGATTGCGATCAGTTCATCCGTGGGGATTATCGGCCGGAAAACGCTGGGCTTAAAACAGCAATGGCCGTCATTTAGTCGCGTAAAACCTTTGCATGCTCTGCTTGTGCTCGTGGCGCTATTATCTCTTGGCGGCCTTCCGCCGACACTGGGAAGCATCGCCCGCGTTGACTTGTTTCTGGGCGTGAGCCACAGCACCGTCCTGGGGCTGACGGTGTTAGGGGTCAACACTTTGGGAATTTTACTGGGCAGCGGTGCGGTGATGCGCGTGGGAACTTATGCGCTTATGGGGATGCCGGAAATAGATCAGCCACAAGCCGTTACGGATAAACGTCGAAAGAAGCGGCGCATGACCGCCGGGCTGTTGCTGATGCTGACGGCTGCAGGTATCTTAAACGCCTTGGCGCTGCTGGCGTACAATCCGATTGCGCAACTGGCCACATCATTTGCTCCGGCATGGGTGGCACGGTGAGCACGCGGGGTGCGGTGACCGCGGGGGAACGCCTCTCCGGCCGCCCGCCAGCTTTGCTTTTACGTCAAGGCATCTTCCTTTTCCGTCAAACACTGAAACATCTCTGGGCATCGAGGTCGCTGTGCAGTAACATTTAAAGACATGCCGAACGGGTGTTTCTCGAAGCCGGTTAATGATCGACTTGTCGCACTTGTCCGGCGGTTAAGCGCAGGAAAAATGAACCTCCGCTTGTAACAAGAGTATGCATTGTAAATCAGAAGGACCGGATTATGAGCAACACTGGACACATCGGTATCAACGCCCCGAAAAACCGCCTGGTGGTACCAAACGCCAAAATCGGCATTCGTCCCGCCATTGATGCGCGGCGTGGAGGAGTGCGGGAATCCCTGGAAAAGCAGACCATGGACATGGCGCAAAGTGTGGCGGAATTATTAACCGCAAATCTGCGTCACGCGGATGGCACGAAAGTGCAATGCGTTCTGGCGGATACCACGATTGGCTCTCTGGCGGAAGCGGCACTGTGCGCGCGAAAATTTGCGGTGCAAGGGGTGGGGGCATCCATCACCGTCAGCCCCTGCTGGTGTTACGGTTCAGAAACCATGGATATGGATCCGCTGATCCCCAAAGCGGTGTGGGGATTTAACGGCACCGAGCGACCGGGCGCGGTATATCTGGCGGCGATCGGAGCGGCCCACAGTCAGAAGGGTTTGCCTGCGTTTAATATCTATGGTCAGGATGTGCAAAGTGCCAATCAGACAGCAATTCCGCAGGACGTTGAGCAAAAATTACTGCAATTCGCCCGGGCGGCCGTGGCGGTGGCGGATATGCGGGGCAGGTCGTATTGCTCGATTGGCTCGGTGTCGATGGGGATTGCCGGGTCTGCCGTGGATGCAAGTTTTTTTGAAGCGTATCTGGGCATGCGGGTCATGAATGTGGATATGACCGAACTGGCGCGAAGAATTGACCGCAATATTTTTGATCCGCAGGAATTCGCGCAGGCTTTGAAATGGACGAAAGCAAATTGCATTGAAGGATTGGATGCCAACAGCGCCGCGAGCCGCCGAAGTAAAGCGCAAAAAAATAAAGAATGGGAACATTGTGTAAAGATGGCGATCATCGTGCGCGACTTGATGGTCGGTAATCCGCAGTTGGCCAAACTTGGTTATGGAGAAGAAGCTCAGGGGTATAACGCGCTTGCCGCCGGTTTTCAGGGGCAACGACAATGGACCGATCATTACCCCAACGGCGATTATCTGGAAACAATTTTGAATTCCTCGTTTGACTGGAGCGGTATCCGGCAGCCGTACATTGTCGCAACCGAAAATGACGCTCTCAACGGGGCCACCATGCTTTTTGGCCATTTGCTTACCGGATCAGCTCAGGTATTCGCCGATGTGCGCACCTATTGGAGTCCGCAATCGGTATTTCTGGCTACGGGGCATGAACTTCAGGACGATGCGGCCGGTGGAATACTGCATTTGATTAACAGCGGATCCGCGGCACTGGATGCAACGGGGTGCCAAACGCAGAATTCGCATCCTGCCATCAAGCCTTGGTGGCAGATAAAGCCGCAGGAAGCGGCAGCTTGTATTCGCACGGCTCAATGGTGTCCGGCTATCTATGAATATTTCCGCGGAGGTGGTTTTTCCGTGCGCTATTGTACTCGCGGCGGAATGCCGGTGACGGCGGCTCGCTTGAATCTTATCAAGGGATTGGGGCCGGCGTTGCAGATTGCAGAAGGCGTGACCGTCGATTTGCCGTCCAACGTTCATGATATTCTAGATAAACGTACCAACCCGACGTGGCCCACGACGTGGTTTGCGCCGCGTTGCACGGGACAGGGAGCCTTTCGTGATGTGTACAGCGTGATGAACAACTGGGGCGCCAATCACTGCGCGTTAAGCTCCGGGCACATTGGCCATGAGCTTATTACATTGGCCGCAATGCTGCGTATTCCGGTCTACATGCACAATGTGCCCGATGATCGCATTTTCCGTCCCGCCGTCTGGACTGCCTTTGGCGCAGCCGAGCCGCAAGCCGCGGATTTTGCGGCGTGCCGCAATTTCGGCCCGCTGTATGGGAAATATTAAACCGCGCCTTCCCCGAGCACCGGATGACAATTCGGTGGTTGATCTGATGCCGTGAACCCACCACCGGGTTATCACCACGGTGCGCTGTGACGCGATGCGCCTTCCGCGTCATAGTTGCGCGGCTGGTTAGCGGGTACAATCGTCATCTTGGCGCGGCATCGGCTGCGGGCGATTGTATTTGCACGGCTGGAAGACAAAACTATGGCATCCAAGGAAGACGTACTTGAAGCACTGCGTTCGGTTCAAGATCCCGAATTGTTCAAGGATATTGTGACCCTTAACATGGTAAAGTCTGTTGAGGTGCACGGTGCAACGGCCAAAATTGATGTCGAACTTACCACACCGGCGTGCCCGCTCAAGGATCGAATTCGTGCGGACGTGACAGCGGCGGTAGCGCGGCTGCCGGGCATTACAAAAGTGGATATTACCCTTAGCAGTCGGGTGCGGTCGGGAAGCGATCCGCGGACGATTCTTCCGGGCGTAAAAAACATTATCGCGGTGGGGGCGGGTAAAGGGGGCGTAGGTAAAAGTACAATTTCAGTGGCCATCGCAGCGGGATTGGCTTTGCGCGGCGCAACCGTGGGGCTTATGGATGCCGATGTGTATGGCCCATCGATTCCGACCATGACGGGCCTGGAGGCCCAATCGCCGGCGGTGCAGGGTGACAAAATCATCCCGTTTGTCGTGGGGCCGCACGGGCAGAGCATTAAAGTCATGTCCATTGGTTTTATTGTTCCCCGTGAAAAGGCTCTCATCTGGCGCGGCCCGATGGTGCATGGCGTCATCAAGCAATTTCTTGAGCAGGTCCAATGGGGTGATCTGGATTATCTGGTGGTGGATCTACCGCCCGGCACCGGAGATGTGTCTTTGACTCTGGCGCAATCCATTCCATTGACCGGGGCTGTGATCGTGGCGACGCCGCAGGAAGTAGCACTGATGGATGCGCGCCGGGCGGTGCGAATGTTCCAGCAGTTGGGCGTGTCGATTCTGGGGGTGGTGGAGAACATGAGCTATTTTGTTTGCGATCATGGAACACAATACGACCTTTTCGGACGCGGCGGCAGTGAGCGCATGGCCAAGGAAATGGGTTTGCCTTTCCTGGGCGAATTACCCATGGATATCCGCATTCCGCGGCACGGGGACAAGGGACAACTCTTCGCAGGTTTCAAAAATGGTTCTCCCTCCCAAAGTTTTCTTGACAGTATTGTCGAAAATCTCGCCGGGCAGATCAGCGTGCGCAATATGACCCGGCCGGCGGCAAAATCTTTGAAGCTCGAGGTTACCGAGTAATGGCGACACGCGCCGACGCACCACGTCATTGGCGGCGGGAGAGGGTTCGCATACAATTCATTGGTAACGGCCGATGGTGGCCGAGCAGGAGTTATTTGTGGCAGAAGAAAAATTTGATCTGGTAATTGTCGGTTCCGGTCCGGCGGGTTATGTCGCGGCGGTACGGGCGGGGCAGCTTGGGAAAAAAGTGGCATGTGTTGAGCGTGCGGAACTGGGCGGTATTTGTCTGAACTGGGGTTGCATTCCCACCAAAGCTTTGATTCAGGACGCCCATGTCATGCACCAGATGCATCGTGCCGCCAGTGATTACGGCATTATGGTGAACACGGAAAAAATGCAATGGGATAAAATTGTGGCGCGCAGCCGATCGGTGGCGGTGACCATGAGCAAGGGTATTGAATTTCTGTTCAAGAAAAATAAAGTCACCAAATTTTCCGGCACGGCCTTTATTCCCAAGCCCGGCATGGTGGAAGTACGCGACGAGAAGGGCACGGTGACCAGCACGTTGCAAGCCGATAAAATTCTGATCTGTACCGGGGCGCGCAGTCGAGATTTGCCGAATATTAAGCCCGATGGAAAAAGAATTGTCACCAGCCGGGAGGCGATGATACTGCCGAAAATTCCAGGAAAAATGCTCATTATCGGTGCCGGGGCGATCGGCGTTGAATTTGCATACGTGTACAACGCCTTCGGCACGCAGGTGACGCTGGTGGAAATGCTGCCCAATATCCTGCCTATCGAAGATTCTGATGTAAGCACACGCCTGGAAGCCATTTTCAAGAAGCGTGGCATTGATATTCGTACCAACAGCAAAACCGAAAAAGTTGAAGTAAAGCCCGATGGGGCAGCGGTAACATTGTCGCGCGATGGCAAGAGTGAAACCCTATCGGTTGACTTGGTGCTCCTGGCGGTGGGCGTGACGGGTAACGTGGAAAATCTTTTTGCCCCCAGCGCCACGCCCATGGTGGATCGCGGAGCCATTAAGGTTGACAAGAGTTTCAAAACATCGGTGGATGGCATCTACGCGGCCG
This sequence comes from Phycisphaerales bacterium, assembly GCA_027366115.1. GTDB lineage: Bacteria > Planctomycetota > Phycisphaerae > WQYP01 > WQYP01 > JAMDCX01. The sequence continues at coordinate 13,093 of DAHXLH010000087.1, read as the reverse complement.
GGGATGTGATCGGGCCACCCTGGCTGGCGCACGTGGCAAGTATGGAGGCGACCATTGCCGTGGAGCGGATGTTTGAGGTTAACAAGCGGGAAATGGATTACTCTACCATCCCTGGTTGCACGTATTGCTACCCGCAGGTGGCCAGCGTTGGCCTGACTGAAAAACAATGCAAAGAAAAATCACTGGATTATGAAATCGGCAAATATAATTTCGCGGCCAATGGTAAAGCGCAGGCCATGGGCGAGCCGGAAGGCTTTGTTAAATTAATTTTTGACAAGAAATATGGTGAGCTTCTCGGAGCGCATCTGCTGGGTGCCGAAGCTACGGAAATGCTGGCCGAGCTGGTCTTGGCCCGCAGGCTGGAGGCCACCCGCAGTGAAATTGCCTCTACCATTCATGCCCATCCAACGCTTTCTGAAGCGGTGATGGATGCCGCTATGGTCGATGGGGGGCACTGACACGCCCCGTCCGGTGCCAAGCGCACTGGAATCGCCGGTATTGGCGCATGGGCATAGATATAACGGTGCCACGATGCCTCCATCGACGGTATGACCGTGAAAATTCAGATTGTGCCACTGCGGGCAAAATAGTGCTGCGATGAGTTGAAAAAAAGGATTCGCATGGAATCAGATAATAATCCGCTGTTAAATAACCCCAACACGCCGCCGGTGCCGCAGACCTCGGAGGGCACCAATGTACCCGCCGCGCCATCCGCGGCCAACCTTTCGCAGCCTGCGGCAATATCACCGGTCTCTCCTATGCCTCCCCGGCCTGCCCATACGGCCGGCAAGCCTAATCCTGGGTTTCGCGAAACATTGGAAACGGTGATTCTGGCGCTGATTCTCGCGTTTACCTTCCGCACGTTTTGCGTGGAGGCATTTGTTATTCCGACCGGTTCCATGGCTCCCACGCTCAGTGGTGCGCATTTCCGGGCCGTGTGCCCCATGTGCGGTTATAATTTCAACGTCAATGCCAATGTTGATCAGCAATGGCTGCCCGTGCGGGACCCGGAAACCGGTCAGGTTGAATCCACGCTGGTGCGCGTGAATAATGGTGAATTGACCGATCCTAATGCCATTCCCGCACCGGGTTACACGATGTGCCCCAATTGCCATTTTTTAATTCCCGCCGATGATCTGCGTGGCAAACCGATCATTAAGCGAATTTACAGCAGCAACAATTCCTCGGAGACCTTGCATTTTCCGTACACCTACAACGGCGACCGTATTCTGGTGATGAAATATCTTTATTGGCTCTCGCCTCCCCAAAGATGGAATGTCGTGGTATTTCGTGAGCCGATGTTTGGAAAGCAGAATTTCATCAAACGGCTCGTGGGGCTGCCCGGCAATACCGTTGAGATCGTCAATGGAGATGTATTTATTGATGGCAAGATTGCCCACAAGCCGGTGCATGTTGAAAAATCCATGTTGCAGGTGGTTTACAACAACGACTTTTACCCCACGGATGCGGGGCACGAACGCATGAATGGCAATCGCTGGAGCAACCCCTGGGTGGGTGAGCCGCAAAGCAGCAGCGCCGGAAAATGGTTTACCGGCGGCCCGGTGATCAATTTTTCAACGGGGCGCTCGGACGCGGTGGGCCATCTGGAGTTTATTCAGCGTAACAGTTATCTGTACAATGACTTGGGCTACAACGCCAATCCATATTGGAACGGACACCATCTCGTCGGTAATCTGTATATGCGGACGGTCTGGATATCGCACAGCCCGGATTCAGCGGTACGCATGACGCTTGGCCCGGCCACCAATCGGTTTCAAGTCACTCTGGCGCACAACGGCGCGTTAAAGCTTTATCAATGGGATAGCTCGGTTAGCACCTACCGTCCCATCGCAAGCAAAAGCATGAGCATTTTTCACGAGCCCGGGGTATTACAAACCGGTCAGGCGTACCGCCTGGCGATGAGCAATACCCAACATGAAGCGCGATTCTGGATCAACGGCCAATTGGTGCTGCAGTATGCGGCACCGTGGACCCTGGCCAATGCTCTGGCTGTTGCGCGCGCTCGCAAGATGACCGGCGCACAGGAAACCCCCAAAGTACAAATTGACGTAACCGGCGGGTGCACCTTGCGCCATCTGCTGTTAATGCGTGATATTTACTACACCCAAATGAAGATTCGCTTTCCTTATAACAGTTCCATTGATCCCGGCGGCACCAAACCGGGAACCGGCACGATGGGGCATGCCATCACACTCAAAAAGGGCCAGTACTTTATGCTTGGCGACAATTCCAATGACAGTGAAGATTCCCGCGCTTGGTATCGTGTGGAACCGGTGCTGCGCCACATGCACCTGCCGCTGGGCGTGGTTCCGCAACGCTATATTTTGGGCCGGGCTTTCATGGTCTACTGGCCCGCCGGCTTCCGCCCGATGCGAGCCATCAACTGGGCCATTATTCCCAACATCGGCCGCATGAGATTTATTCGGTAGAGTTGCCGGGTGATTCGCGGAACAGCCCGACTTTTTTATCACGGTATTCTCGCAGGTGAGTAATAACCCCCGGCGGTAGCAGCGCGCTTAAATTATCCAGATTGCCCCCCAGGGAGGCAATCTGTCGAATGAGGCTGCTGGACGTAAAGCCGAAGCGCTCATTGGTCATAATAAAGACGGTGTCCACATCCGCCACGGCTCGATTGGTCAAAGCCAGTTGAAATTCGTACTCCAGATCGGTCATATTCCGCAAGCCACGAAGTATGGCGATGGCTCCACGTTTACGCACCAGTTCCACCGTCAGGCCCTCATAGGCCTCCACGGAGACCGTCGGCAGATCAGCCACGAGGCCCCGAATTAATTCCAGTCTTTGGGCCACTGGAAAGAGTTCCGACTTCTCGGGATTTTTCCCAATCGCCACAATCAGATGATCGAAAAGTTTATAGCCCCGGCGGATCACATCGAGGTGGCCCAATGTCGGGGGATCAAACGTGCCGGGAAAAACCGCGATTTTACTGGCTTTTGTCATCATATTTCCTTTCGCATCCAAATACCGCGCCCTGCGCAGCGGCCTTACGGACTTTTGCCACTGGCATTATCGGGTGTAATTATCGCCGGAGCCATTGACTTGTCCAAAATTGACTGTATTTTACCGGCGGTTGGATTGCTCGTTACCGGGATGCCGGGGGATAGTTCCGCCGCTTGCATGGATCTCGATCTAAGATTGGGGCGGCGGCGGAAAGCCGACAGACTCGGGTAGCAGATTATGGAGAACCATTATGGTCATGCAATGTAGTGTCGAAGATTTTGGGGCCGGCCACTCTAAATTGTCGGCGCCGCGGGATTCTCTGGAATCACTGTTTGCTCCCGCCGGGCCGGAAGCTGCCGATGCGGGGGAGTCATTAGCGGGCGTCTCCGCTGAGCCTGAAGAGCCGTGGGAAGACACCGCATTAGGGCAGGCGAAGCGTCGGCGCGATGAAGAGGATGACGATCTGGAGGAGGATGAAGACGAAGAGGACGATCTCGACGATGACGACGATGAGGATGACGATGAAGAAGATGATTTTGAAGACGACGACGTAGGCGGCGCTTATGACGATGACGACCTTGATGACGAAGACGAAGACATCTTCTACGATGAAGATGATGATGATTAATTCAAGCGGCATGGAACCTTTTACAGACGATTGCCACGGGTCGCGGGGTCCTGATTGTGGATGATTTTCGCCCACTGCCTGCCACGATCCGTTCACTGATTGAATTGGCGATACGCGAAGACCTCGGTGATGTGCCCGATAGAGGGGATAAAACCGCCGCCCGGTTAGATCGCACCGTGGCTTTGAGTGTTCCCCCCGATTTATCCGCCGCGGGGAAAATTGTCGCCCGTAAAGAAGCGGTTATTTCCGGCTCCATTCTGGTGGCCGAGATTCTTTCATATTATGATCCACGGATTCAAAGCGCCATTTTTATTCCAGACGGTAGTGTCGCACAGGCTGGCGCGGCGGTTGCGGAAATTAGTGGCCCCGCCGGGGCGATACTTGCGGCCGAGCGCGTGGTATTGAATTTTCTGGGTCGCCTTTCGGGCATCGCCACATTGACCAGCCAATACGTCCGGGCCGCCGCCGCGGGATCCAACCAACCGGGGAAGCCGGTTATCTGTGACACGCGAAAAACAACGCCCGGCTGGCGTGAGCTGGAAAAATATGCGGTGCGGTGCGGTGGAGGAGTTAATCATCGCATGGGGCTTTTTGATGGGGTCATGCTGAAGGACAATCATCTTGTGGCCTTGCGTGGATCCGCGGGAAAGACATTATCTTTGGCGGAAATAACGCGAGAGTTGCGCGCCCGCATCCCATCGCATATTCCCTTATGGCTGGAAATTGATTTTTTAGACCAACTGCGGGAAGCTCTGCCCGGCGGCGCGGATATTATTCTTCTGGACAATATGACAGCGCAGCAGATGCGGCAGGCCGTTATCGTGCGCGATGGGTTCCGCCCGGGCGGCCCGCCATTGCTGGAGGCTTCCGGCGGCGTTACGCTTACGACTATAGCGGAGATTGCCGCAACAGGAGTGGACCGCATCAGCGTCGGGGCACTGACGCATTCGGCACCCGTCGCGGATCTCGCAATGGATTTTCTCGAACATGAGTGAGTCACTTCGTAATTCCGTCGCTGAAGATTCCCTGCGGGCCATGCTCTCTGAAAATCAAATCCCACTGGAAATTCGGGCACTTCTGAAAACGCCCAGCACCAACGATGAATGTTTTGCCTTGGCTGCCGCAGGTGCACAGCATCCTGTAGCAATCTGTGCTGATTTGCAGACGAAGGGCCGCGGCCGCCGGGGAAATCGGTGGGATGCTAAAGCTGGGCAGTCCGCGTTATTGTCGCTGTTACTGCCGGGGCGGGATTTATCGGTAGAAACATTATCTCTGGCCGCGGGAATGGCCGTCGCGGAAAGCGTTACCGTGTGTACCGGCCGGATTCCTGAACTCAAATGGCCCAATGACGTGCTGGTGGAGGGACGCAAACTCGCGGGCGTACTGATTGAAACCCGGACGAATGTGCAAAATCCCGCGCTGACGGATTACGTTATTGGTGTGGGTATGAATGTCTTGCAGACGCAGTATGATTTTCCGCGGGAACTTGTGGACCGGGCGGTGGCACTTAACACAATTTGCCATCAGTCCTGGGATGTTCCCTCGGTGATTTTGGTGTTGATCAAGAATTTGCAACGGTGGTGTAATCCGCCGGCACCGGTTGAAAAAATTCTACCGCTTTGGCGCTCGCGCTGTCGCATGCTGGGGCGGCATATCCGCGTATCCTGTGCGGGGCGTGTGATTGAAGGCACGGTGGCCGATATCGATCCGATGGAGGGACTGATTGTCCGGGATTACCTTGGGATGAACCACGCCTGTCTGGCTTCGCAGACTACCGTGTTACAGGATGGCCCCCCGCCTGATGGATGATCTCCGTGCGCCCAAAGTGCTGGCTCTGACGATCAAAGAGCCTCGCCGTTCGTAGGGTTGACGTCCATGGATCCGCGCTTGCGGTACTGTTGAGGGGTCGTGCCCAATTCCCGACGGAAGACCACCGCCAGATGCGTAGGACTGGAAAACCCGGCGGCATAGGCAATGCGCTTCACCGGCAGACGTGTTTCGCGCAGCATCCGTTGGGCGCGAGCCAGACGGCAGAGGGTTAATTCCTCCAGTACATTGCGCCCGCGTGCGGATAAGAAATGCCGCGACAGGGTTCGGCGTTGAATTCCCAACGCACGGGCAATGTCATAAACCGATAAATTTCGATGGCTCTGGTTCCAAATCAGATGCAGCCCCGCATTGACAATGGTATCCGGTGTGGGCGCGGCAGGGGTCGCCGGGGGCTTTTCCGATTGTCGAGTCGTTATGGCCTCACTGTTGTCCAAGGCAATGGCCAGCGTTCCCAGGGCTAAAAGGGCCAATTCCCGTGGCGAACAACTTGGGATCCTGCGAGTAAATTCAATAATCGCATCCATGCTTTGGGCCAGGCGTTCGGGTGTTTTGATCGTGCGGACCAGATTGGCCGGCGTAATAAGCCCGGTGGTCTGCCAGATGTGAGGTATCTGGCCGTTGAAAGATAAATACACCTCGGCCCAACCGGTGGCTGCTGCGGGGCGATACCGGTGCCACAGGTCGGGAAGCAGCAGCAACGCTGTTCCAGCTTTAATTTTTATGCGACCGGTAGCGTGTGATTCAAACTCTCCGGAACCTGAATAGATATAAACCAGTTGGTACTCCGGAAGCACCCGGCCGGTTTCCCACGTGAACATGTACATGCGTGGGTGCGCCGTATGCGGATAGTGTTCGAGGGGCTTGTACTGCTCGCATCCTGCGCCGGTAAGATACAACCCGGTCGCCATCGCAGCATCATCCACGGGAAAATAGAGGGGGCGTTCAATGTCATTTTTCATATATCGTATAATCCGGTGGCAAGATAAATCGTCTTGATAAATATGGTTTTATATTAAAAAGAATGTGTCAAAAAATCAATAGGATTTCTTGTTGACTTGGTGCGGAATATCGTTAGCATACCGCATGAAAGAACGGGGGAGTATTGGTTTGGCACCGATGTCTGACCCCACAGGAGTGGAAATATCCCGGCGTACTACGGGTGCTGGGGATGTGCGGTATCCTTGCTGCTGGTCGCCTGCGGCGTTCGGGTTTTAGGGGTGCTAGTTCATCTTTTCGCTGTTTCAGTAGGTTTTGTTGTAAAAAGCTCTGGAGGCTGTTGTGAATACCGGCTCAGGTACAAATTGGTTTGCGGCCGTGGCGCTGCATTGGACAGGCGGCTTGGCTTCCGCGAGTTTTTATCTGCCGTTCCGCGGCGTCAAGCGCTGGAGTTGGGAAACCTACTGGCTGGTGGGTGGGTTCTTCAGTTGGATTGTTGCGCCGTTATGTTTCGCCTGGCTGCTGGTGCCGGATTTCTGGCAGGCTATTCATTCCGCCAGCGCGTCAACGATTTTCTGGACCTATTTTTTCGGCGTGCTGTGGGGACTGGGCGGTCTGACCTTCGGCCTGACCATGCGGTATCTGGGCATAGGCTTGGGCATGGCCATTGCCCTAAGCTATTGCGCGGCATTTGGTACGCTGATGGTTCCAATTTACGACGGACAGTTTGGTGATCTGGCGACCCATCTGTACGGTCAGGTTATTCTGCTGGGCGTGCTGGTATGCTTGGCGGGTATTGCCGTCAGCGGTATGGCTGGCATGTCCAAGGAGCGGGAACTTCCGGAAGAGCAGAAACAAAAGGTGGTCAAGGAATTCAACTTTAAAAAAGGAATTATGGTGGCCACCTTTTCCGGCATTATGAGTGCCTGCTTTAATTTTGGCCTCACCGCCGCAACGCCGATTAAAACTACCGCCAAAGCTTTATTGGCGACGCATCACGCCAGCAATATGTGGAATGGCCTGCCATCCCTGGTGGTTCTGCTTTGGGGCGGATTTACCACCAATTTTATCTGGTGCCTGATTCTGCATCTGAAAAATCGCAGCGGCCGGCAATACCTGGCCGCAACATCCGCCCCGGATGAAAATCGTATAGTGACCGGCCTTGATGGACCGGGTTATTCCCAGCCGATTGGAAATATTGAATTGCCCTCTCATCGCGTGCCTTTGTTGAATAATTACACCCTGTCGGCGCTTGCCGGTGTCACTTGGTACTTTCAGTTTTTCTTCTACACGATGGGCCAGACGAAAATGCCGGAAGCCGGCAAATTCTCCGGCTGGACGCTGCACATGGCCAGTATCATTATTTTCGCCACGCTCTGGGGTGTGATACTTCATGAGTGGAAAGGCACAAGCAAAAAAACCCACGCGCTTATTACCGGCGGCGTTATCGTGCTGGTGCTTTCCACTATTATTGTCGGTATGGGCAACTATCTGAAGAAGAAGACGCCCGCTAAGCCGGCCAAGCCAGCCGCGGCTCTGGTGGTGCCGCAGCATACGGCATAAGCGTGTTGTAACGCCCCGCGTCAGCGCTGATACAGCGGTAAATAATGGTAGGGAACGCATAAGGCCAGAACCGCCATCGCCGTCGCATACGCTTTTGAACCTTGCTGCTCAATGCCGTCCGTGGGGGTCCAGGAGCCGTCCGCATTTTGCAGGTGAATTAATTCATGGCGGATCGTGCTGTAAATCTGCTGGTAATATTTTCCACCCAATGCATTGGCCGCCTGACTGCAATAATAGACCGCGTAAAAATAAAAATTCTCTTTCGATGACAACGGATGATTCAATAAAAAATCTCCGCCCGCGATGGCCTGCGGTGAATTTCTCTGTCCCATAAGTTCTAACGCCAGAATTCCTGTACCCGTGCGCGCTCGCCCCGGCGGACCGCCCGGCTGATAGGCGAAGCCGCCATTGACGTTGGCATCGCGCAGCACAAAGGCGATACCATTTTTGATCGCCGCGGCGGGAATGGCCGCACCGCAGTCCGCCGCGCCCCGCAAGGCCATGAGTTGCCAACCCGTGCAGGAAATATCCGCATCCGTTGCCGTAGGTTGATATCGCCACCCGCCGGCAAAATTATTACGTGAATTTTTCTGTGCCGCCAGAATCAGCGCCACCGCCTTAGCCAAAACCTTTCCAATACGCTTACGCAGGGCCGGATTTGCCACGCCGTACGCCTCTGAAAGCATCACGGTGGATATGCCGTGATCATACATCGTGCCGCCCGGCACCGTGATGTACCCATCGGGAAGCTGGTGCCCCAGGACCCAGTTAATCCCTTGATCAATTACCTGATGGTGCGGCCCGGTACCCGGCGTATATCCGCGCGCTAAAAATGCCATCACCGCCAAGGATGTCACGGCGGGGCGGTCATTGCGATTGCAGGGAAATGTTCCGCTGGCTTTCTGATGTTTCGTCAGCCACCGAAGCCCGTGGGCGATCGCACTTTTTACATAAACCGCAATGGGGTGTTCGGCCTGCGCAGCGGGTACATTCAGCGCAAGGCCAGCCGAGATTATTCCAACGGCGGCCAGGACGGGCAGCCGCCGATAATGGATATATTTCATAAATCCTGTCGGTGGTAAGGGTAAGCAAAAATTCATCGCACCCGCATTTCTGAAAGCCGAATGTAATAGTCACGCACCATGCGTTTATAGCCGGAGGGAATATTTTGCCGGGCGGAATTTAACAGTTGTCGCTTGGCCAGCGGCCCGAGATTGCTCCACTGTGCGGGACTGATTCCCATAGCCAATACCGGCTTGGGTGGTGCGCCGGTGGGGGTGCCGGGGCCGGTCATGCCGTTAGGGTTGCCGCTTAAGGCGTTTCCAGCCGCGCCCTGGGTGCCGCCGGTGCCGGGCTGGCCCATGGCCAGACTCGCTCCGCTGCCACTTGCCGGTGCGCCCGGGCTGCCCTGCGTGTTCATGGTTTCTCCCGCGGCTCCAAGCGATCGTGCCGCCTGTTGTGCCGCCTGGGAATTCCCCTGCCCCGCCTGCTGTTGGGATTGCAAGGCATTTTGTACCTGCTGGGCGGCGGACATGATGCGCTGGTAGGAGCTTTGGCCCGTCTGGGCCTGTTGGTTGCCGCTTTGTCTTTTATTGCCATTCGCCTGCTGTTTGCCTGCCGCTTGGCCGCCTGTCCCCTTCCGCTGCTCTTGGATTTGTCCGGCAATCATATTTTTATATTGCGGTACATTCCGCATTTCCGGCGAATGCAAGGCACCATTTAAATCATCCAGGGCAATCCGCAGGTGTTGTAAAGCAGATTGCTGATGTTCCTCGGCGGCGGTTTGGTTTACTTTCTTGAGTGCCTGTGCTGAAGCCTGTTGATCACGTGTTCCCGATCGCATCTGCCGGCGTGCCTGCGCTATATCTGAATTTAAATCTGGGGCACCGGTCTGGGTTTGCTGCTCGAGTTTTTTGGCAAGTGCCGCGGCCTGCGAAATTTGCTGGGCAATCTTCCGGGCATTTTGTGCCTGCTGCCCCGGATTTACCGCTGGCGCCGATACCTGCGCCATCAATTTGCCAGTCTGTGCGGCCAACTGTTGCTGCTGCTGTGCCAGTTGTGTGGCCTTGCGTGCCAACTGCTGGAGTTGTCCGCTTTGGCCGGCGTGGGTTTGGGTGTTTGCCACCTGCTGCTGCACCGCCTTATTCATCAACTGCTGGGCACGTTGCAGGGAGGCCCGTGCCTGTCCCGCATTTTGATCCGCCGCCGCACGCATGGCTGCCTGGGCTTGCGTCATGGCGTCATTGAGGTTTTTAGCTTCCGCCGGCGTGGGTGCCTGGTTAAGCATTTTCTGAGCCAATTGATTCATTGCCCCTCCTGTGTGCTGCAGGGCATTGGCTTGCTGCACGGGTGAGGTGTTGCCTTGAGGATTAGTTGCAGCATTGATACGCGAAAGTTGATGCGCATTCTCCAGCGCCGCCTGATGAGCCTGCTGCTGCTGGGGCGAGGGGGGCTGTGCCGCGTGATTTAAATCCGCGGCGGATTTTTGCAGGCTTTGGGCAATGTTGTTCTGGCCCTCCAGAGCCGCCGGCCCCGCATGTTGCCGCAGGTTGCCCACTACAGCATTCATCACCGCATCATTGGGCAAATTCGGTTGTGCCTGATCAGCGGATTTGGCTGATGTTTCAAGTGCTTTAATGTGCGTATTAAGCTTCTGCTGCTGCGCGGCAAGCTGCGCGAGCTGGGCTTTTGCGGACTGGGCATGTAATTGTCGCTGGAGTGTGCCGGCCGCCTGCTGCTGCGCGGAAATAATTTTTCCCAGTTGATTTTTCAAGCTCGACATAGTGGGTTGCACCTTGGCGGCTACCGGCGTTTGCAGTGACTTGTGTTGCTGCAGGAGCTTGGTGAGTTGGCGGTGCAATCTCTGCTGCTGCTGCCGCACTTTAGGTGAATTGGGTTGCTCGGTCATCTTTTTCGCTAACGCCCATTGTTGCCGGGCCAGAGTTTTCAAGCTGTCCGCCAGTTGCTGTTGCCCCGCCTGTTGGGCCATTTGCTGCTGAAGTTTGTTTAGGGCCTGCTGCGATTGCCCCAGATTCTGTTGCGCGGCCGCTAAGTTCGCATTCCGCTGGGCTGATTGTTGCGGTGTGGCAAAGTTGGCGGCCGCCACCTGATTAGCGGCCTTGGGGAGATGCTGTTCAGCGGCTGCGGCGGCTTTATTGGCGTTCGCCGAAAAAGCTGAATTCTGCGACGCTTTAGCCGCCGCCTGCAAATTATCCGCCGTCTGTGCCAGATTCTGCTGCAGTTGCTCTGCCACGCGTTTTTGCCCGGCTGAAAATCGTCGATTTCCTGGCGTGCGCTGTAAATTGGCGATGCGTTGCCTGTCTCTCTTCAGGGTGTTCTGCGCTTTGGCGATGGCGGCCTTCACCGTGCGATAGGCCGCCATGTCCCGCCGCTGCTGATAACTTTGCTGCAAATGCCGGTCGATAAGCAACTCATGCAGGGCGGTGCGGGTTTTCTGATGTCCCGGTTGGCAGTTGTCAATGGCCTCAAGCCGATAGAATATCGCACGGGCATGCGGGCGGTCGGCGGTTAGGAGTTGATCCGCAACTGACAGATTCCATGTTTGTTGTACGTGTCTGGGATTTTTAATTCCCAGATCAATTTTATAGCTCATGGGCAGAGAGTGTCCAACGGTGATAATGGCCTGCACCCCTGAAAGCCCAAATTTATCTGATGCATTAAACAGAATTGGCACGGAATCATCCACCCGCACGCGCACGCGCCGCGCTGGCTGCACGATGTGAATCAGTGGCGGCGGGTCCGGAATCGCGACGATAGGCCATAAATGATTATCGTTGTTTTTTATTCCCTGGGCATTAATCAGATTGATGCGATAGCTGCAACTGTACTCTACCGGAAAGGTCGCTTGATATTCCAAGCCGGTCAGTGGGGTCAACGGCAAGGGTTGCAGCACGCCGGCCACCGGCGTGCCCATGGCGACAAAACTTTTCTTCGCCAGCGGTTCGGACGCATGAACAATTAATTGTACCTGGGTGCCGATGATGGCTTTAATTGAGCCATTTTTGCCTGCTACGCTCCGAGGCGCCAGGGCGGTGTATGCTGGGAAAGTGTATTTGATCTGCAATTCGGAAATGCGCGGCCGAGCGGTAACATTCGCGTGATACCATGGGCTTTGGGCATTCCCTGAAGTGAGTTGGTAGCGGAATGTTCCCGCAATATCCGTGAGATTGGAACGAAAGACATTGGGGCCGATGTGCGTCATTGCGATCAGTCGTTGCGTTCCGGCGGTATTGGTCAAACTCAATGTCATGGAGCGCACCGGCTTGCCCCCCAGCGGCGGCTTGGCTTTGCCGAGAATTTCCAAGTCGGCACCCTGCCCCAGCGTGACATCTCCCGGCGTTACATGGATGGCCAAACTTGATCCTACCGCCGTGCTCCAGGGGGCAAAAATCCGTCGCACGCCGGTCGTTACTGTTTGTGGAAACAGGGGCCAGAGAATCAGCCACGCCAGAACCGCAGGTATGCAACAGGCCGCCCATTGCATAATATTTTTTCTGGATAAAACCGTATCGAGGTTGATGCGATCGGTATGCTCCTGTGCTTCCTCAATGACATGGCGCACCATTTCCGGTGAAGCATGTTCCACCGGCGGGGGGCTTTGGGAAAATTCTACCGCACTGATAATGCGCTCTTCATGTTCCGGCTCACGCTTTTCCACCATTCCCGCTGCCGCTTGCAGATCCACTTCACCCCAAACCGGCCGGACCAGCCATACTGTTGCGGCAATCATGCCGCTCCATGCCCCCAGCGCTACCATCCACCGCAGCACCGGCGACATGGTCGGCTGCCCACCCAGCAGCAATACCACCAGCAGAGAAATCAGCAGACAAATCAGAATCGCCTTGAGCAGCGCACTGATAATCTGGAATCGCCGATGGCGTCCAGCCACATGGCCGAGGATTTCCACAATATTCGCCGACAACGCACCCGGTGCGTCCGAATCGGTGTGTAATGTGTTTTCCGGCATGGTTAAAACCTCGCCAAAAAGGAAGTCCATTCCGCGCTTCCGCTGGATGAACACTATTATACTGTTCCACGAGGTAAATAGGCAGTTCCCAATGCAGTTCTCAATGCTGTTGTCAATGCCTTGCTATCTATCGCAATGCGCATGACAATATCGTTTAACCATTCGGTTAC
>DAHXLH010000278.1:0-21192 GCA_027366115.1 Phycisphaerales bacterium | reverse complement strand
AGTGATTGTCCAGCGGCAACTCCTGGGCCGCCGCCTGCTCTTCAACCCATCTGGCGATCTGTCCATAGGCCGGTCGTTTCCAGATCATATCATGCAGGAACCACCAGTATCCCACTGCGATTGCAACCGGTATGGCCGCCGAAAAATGACGAAATTCAGGGCCGCAGCGGCTCCGGGCGTGAAGGCCGAGCCAGCGGAGAAATGGTGGGCGCCACAGCAAGCGATAAAGGCGGCCGCCGCACCCCCACTCGGCTGACAGGTGATCAATTCAGCTCCGGTCAGATAAAAGATTCCTCCAAGCAGCCGCCGGGCGGCGCTACCGGCGGCGGAAAAGCGTCTGGTTACGGCGGTGCCGGACTGGAAGGCCCCGCCCCGCTGAGTATGCAAAAAGATATTAAGCGCATGGCCGGAATTCAGGCACAACTGATGAATCAGACCGATCGCCTGCGCATTCAATTACGGGCCGCGGGTTTTAACAATTTCAAACTCATAGAATCCGCTGTGCTTATGCAGGATGCACAACAAGCCATGCACGCCTACCATTATCATACTGCCCTGCTGTATCAGAAATTAGCCAATCAAAGCCTCAATACCGCCAAGGTCATTAACCAGGCTGAATCACGATTAACCTTGGACAACTCAACGGTCGGCCACAAGACGCTGCATAAACTTTCGGACTCCATGCTCGGTGCCATGCCCAAAGGCTATGCCGATCCGGTGAAAGCCTATTTTGAAAAGCTCTCGCAATCTTCCAAGTAAAAAAAGACGCGGGCAATCCGCTTGCGGCACATTGCGACAATCACTGTGCCGCCGGATTTCCCTTCGCGCCCGCATGGCCATAGCGCTGCAATGCCGTGCGATGCGGTGTAATAAAGTCAATGATCGGATGACATTTCTATTTCGGCTAAGCACGTTATATTTCTATTTCTTAGCAACAAACAACCCCACCCAGCCATTTACATTGCCTGAAAATCCTGTAATATCCCTTGTGTGTCCACGAGCGGTATTTTTAACCTGAGGCGATTTCTGTTGGTTTGACAGATGTCGCGTTTACTGTGTTGACCTTTATTTGGACTTGCCATCATGCGAACGATGTTGTTACCTGACGCCCAACGTTATGCCACAGTCAGTGCTGCGGAGCTGCGCACGCACTTTCTTATCGAAAATCTTTTCACCGCCGGCCGTATTGATCAGGTTTGGTGTGAAGCGGACCGGGCAATCATCGGATCAGCGGTGCCGGTTGGCAATCCTCTGCCGCTGGAATCCGTGCCCGAAATGCGCTCCACTTTTTTTTGTGAACGCCGGGAAATCGGCATTCTCAATATTGGAAACGCCGGTACGGTGACCGCAGATGACAAAGTGTACACCTTGGATAACCTGGATTGCCTGTATATCGGCATGGGATCTAAAGATATCCGCTTCAGCAGTCAAACGCCTGAAAAGCCGGCTCGCTTTTATCTTCTAAGTTACCCAGCGCATCATGTTTATCCCGTTGCATTAGCTCGCCGAGCCGACGCCCAGGCGGTAAAACTTGGCTCTGCCGCAACATGTAACAGTCGGACCATTTATAAATTCATCCACCCCGAAGGGATTAAGAGTTGCCAATTGGTCATGGGCTTTACGCAGTTGGATTCCGGCAATGTCTGGAATACCATGCCGCCGCACACGCATTTGCGCCGTTCGGAAGTTTATCTGTATTTTAACATGGCCGCCGATGCCCGCGTGTTTCATCTCATGGGCCGCCCGGATGAAACGCGTCACTTGGTCATCGCCGACCAGCAGGTGGTTGTGTCACCCGCCTGGTCCATTCACGCCGGTGCCGGTACGGCCGCGTATGCGTTCTGCTGGGGCATGGGCGGTGAGAATCAGGCATTTAATGATATGGATGGGTTGACGACTGCTGAGTTGATCTAAGGCCCTGATGAACGGACAAGCCGCTGGTTATTAGCGCGGTGCTACTAACGATACCGGCCTGACTGGAGATCTTTCCTCATGCTCAATGAAAACAAGTTTCCAAAACGTGCGGCATTGCTGCTGCTGGGCACGCTGCTGATGTGTCAGGCCGGTGTACCCTGCCGCGCTGCGACGATCAGCCGGGCGCGAATTGTTTCCCAAATTGAACGCTGCGCGAACGTCGAAATATCCATGCTTCCCCGCAATCCCCGTACCGGTTGGGTGCATGGCGTATTGTATATCGGTTTGGTTGATCTATATCGCGCCACCGGCGATAAAACCTTTCTTCAACCTGTACTGAACATTGGAAATAAAGTTCATTGGCACATACGCCGCTTCGGACACAAACTCACCAGTGAAGGCTCTGGTAATTCCTACTGTTTCGGCCAGGCCATCACCAGTATCGCAGCCCTGCATCCCGGATCAGTAACGCTGACACCCTTGGAGGCGCGATGCAATGAGATGCTGCGCTATTTCAAAACTTCCAATGGCAACCCCGACAAACTCGCGTGGTGGTGGTGCGATTCCCTTTTCATGGCCCCCACGACATTCGCCCATCTTTCCATTCTTACACATAAATCGAGATATGTCGATGCCATGAATCAGCAATGGTGGTTCGTTACGCATCTGCTCTATGACAAAAAAGAGCATCTGTTTTTCCGTGATCACCGCTTTTTCAAAAAAACCGCGGCCAACGGCCAAAAGGTATTCTGGTCCCGCGGCGAGGGCTGGGTGCTGGCGGGCACCGCGCGCGTGCTGAAATATCTGCCCGCGCATTTCCCGGACCGCAGCCGATATGTCAAGCTTTTTCATCAAATGGCCGCCAAAATTGCATCGTTACAAGGTGCCGATGGAATATGGCGGCCAAGTTTGCTGGATTACCACCAGTTTCCAACTCCGGAAAGCAGCGGAACCGCGCTGTATTGCTACGCCATGGCCTGGGGAATCAATCACCATCTCTTAAACAAAAAGCGGTATATGCCGGTGGTGGCAAAAGCCTGGGCTGGCCTGCTGTCCATGCGCAACAAAGCCGGTGATCTGGCCCACGTACAAAAGCCCGGCGACCGCCCCGCCATGGTCACCCCCGATGTCACCAAACCCTACGCCTCCGGCGCATTTATCATGGCCGGCGTACAACTGCTGAAATTAGCCCCCTTCACCCTGCCCCCCATCCCGAAGTTACACGACAACAACCGGTGAGGGGGCAATCATTTAATCGTCACTGAGTTATAAGGGCCACAATCCAGCCATGCTGCTCGACTGGCCCAATGGACTTTGAAAACGTGTTGCTATTGCTTAACCGTCTTCCAGAATTTTGTTTCCACCTGTTGAAATTGGCTGAAGGTGGTGTTGAGTTTTCGCATGAGTTGATGCAACTGTGCCTGCTGGGCCGGGTTTTGCGGATTAACCGCGGAGGCTTTGAGCACATCCGCGGCGTGTTGCAGGTGCCGCGCGGCTTGATCAAACTCGCGCACGGCGTCATAAATTTCTACGTTGTTGATTTCTTTTTTACTGGGCTTGTAAAGCAACCGCCAGGGGCTGTGGCGAATTTCCACGGCGAAGGTTTTAAGATTCACCGAAGCGCCGTGCAAGGCCCGGATGATACTGTCTATGCGGTCCTGATTCTTGGCCAACAGGGAATTGGCTTGTGCGGTTAACGCAGTACTGTTGGTGAACGTGGCGTGCACCTGATTCAGGTCAGACTGCGCTTTGGCCAATAATGCGGGGATGGCTTTTTTTATATCAGCTGTGACGGCGTTGATATTTACAACCGCCCCTTTTCGACCGGAATGCAGCAGCTTGCCGGCTTGATCCATGGCATAAGCGGTCTTATCCGCAGCAACATCGTATTTGGCGACAACGGGTTTAATTTCCCCATGCACCGACTGCAACACACCAGCGGCACCGGTGGCGGCCGTGCGGAGAGAGTCAGCGGTCGCTCCGAGCTTGGTTAAATCCGCATTTATAAGCGGCACGGTGGTCGTGCGAACTTGCGTCACCATCGCTTTAATTTGCGGAGCCAGTGAAGCCACCGTGGCCAATGCATGACTAATACCGCTGGGCCGACCGGTTAGAACGTAATCCGGGGGCAACGGCGTTCCCGATCCCAGACTCACAAAATTCAACCAGCTTGTGCCGGTGATGGTGCCTCCAATAACCACTTGAGCACCCGTACGCAGCGTATATTTTTTTGGCATGGTGAAGGTGACCCGAACAAAAGGTTTTTTTACATGGGTAATTAAGCGGATGGATTGGATTTCCCCCACGGTAAAACCCGCCACGCGCAAATTATCACCCACCTGCAGGCCGCCTAAATCATCACGCAGCGAAAAACGGGCGGCACGCACCTGCATAGGTTCAAATACCCGGGCAAAGCCTTTGATGGCCACGATCAAAACCAGAATAAGCATGATGCTCAAAAGCATAAACACGCCCGCACGAAAGGCATCACGTTGTTTTTTTGCCATAGGGCACCTCATGTATTTTACGTCCAAGAAGTTCAGCTTTGTAACTGACTTGATCCGACGGATTTACGAACGGCCCATCCAGGCGGCCGTCAATAAATTGTCGCACCAGCGGATCAGTGGTCGTGCGAAAATATTCCACCGAGCCGACGGCGGAAAATTTCCCATCGAATAATAAAGCCACGCGATCGGCAAGCTTAAACGCGGATTGCATATCGTGGGTAACCACAACGCTGGTAGTGCCCATTTTATCTTTTAGATTCATAATCAATTCATCAATTTGCGCTGTGCTGATGGGATCCAGACCCGCGGTCGGTTCATCATAGAATAAAATCCGCGGCTGCATCATCAACGCCCTGGCCAGACCTCCCCGTTTTTTCATACCGCCGGAAAGTTCCGCGGGCAGTTTATCAATATGCTCGCGAAGACCGACGAGTTGCAGATAAATTTGTGCCATAAGATCAATCGTTTGATCATCCAGATCGGTGTGCTCCCGGACGGGCAACGCGAGATTTTCCCGCAAAGTCATAGAGTTAAACAACGCCCCGGTCTGAAACAGCACCCCTACAGACTTCCGCCAGGAATCCAACTCGCGGCGGTCCATATCATCCAGGGATCGCCCGCGAATCAACACTTGCCCGGAATCAATTTTGACATGCCCCATAAGCACCCGCAAAAGCGTGGATTTTCCCGAGCCTGATCCGCCCATGATCACCAGCGTTTCTCCGGGAAAAATATCCAGATGGAGATCGCGGTAAATCATCCGGTCGCCGAAGTGTTTGTTGATGGCCCGAAGTTGAATCAATGGTTCCGGCATTACACGCCCAGATAAAAGAAGACAGAAGTGAAAATCAGATCCACCAATATCAACGCTACAATGGTGAAGACCACGGTTTTGCTGGTATTCAGCCCCACCCCCTCGGCCCCGCCGCGGACTTTCAACCCCAGGAAGCAGGCAATGGCGGTGATCAGCACACCAAACACGCCCGCTTTGATCAACCCGGTAACAAAATCACCGACTTTCAGAATCGCCAATGCGTGATGGGCGTATTGCATGGCACCAAGATGCAACAGCAGCGCCGACGCCACCAGACCACCGAACATCGCGGCCAAATCTCCCACCACAGTCAGACACACCATCATGAACATGCCCGCCAGCACGCGCGGCACCACCAGGAAACGGATGGGATCAATGGCCATGGCCTCCATGGCTTCAATTTCCTCTCCCACCACCATTGTTCCAATTTCCGCCGCGATCGCCGCCCCGCCGAACCCGGTCATGACCACAGCGGAAACCAACGGTCCCATTTCCCGAAAAGTCGCCAGGGCTACTACGTCCGCGGTCACGGGGACGATGCCGAATTTAGCCAATTCCGGTGCCATCTGCATGGCCAGAATGGCCCCGATGCAGAACATCACCAAAGAGACAATAGGAATGCTCTCCACACCGATGCGATTCATTTGTATCCATAAATTCCGCCAGGCCAGATGCCTGCCGCGCCCGCTGGATAGCGCCGGGGCGATAGCCCGAAGCGTGTCCAGGAGCAGATAGAAAAAATCGCCGAAGAATTCAATCGCGGCGCGCATCAGCACCTCCGACGCTTTGGCCGGATGATTTTTGCGGCGGCGCACAATGCGGACAGCTCCGGGGAACAGCACAGGACGATCCAGCCAAGAGTTCAGCCGCTTGGTCGGCGGGCATATCATCTACCATGATGACCATATCATCAAGATGCCCAATTTCAATTATGCCGCGCACTTCTTTATGCACATGAGCCAAATAAAGTTGTGCATCAGGAGGAAGATGCTGCAGTATTTCCGCCAAAATAGCCAGGCCCGCTCCACTGAAGCGATTCAACTGCTCCATTTCAAAAATCAGCTTTTTAGGTTTAAGTTGGTCCACGATGGCCAGCAGTTCTGTACGCAACAGGGGACATAGATCAAAGGTCATACCGACGTTAAGGCGATAAAAAACGCGACCCGCCCCAAGATCCTCAACGGTTCCCAAGGCAGAATGCGGGATAGACTTTTTGCGAAATATCATGACGCGCCCCCCGATATCGCGGTAACAGTGCCAATATGCCCGAGTTTGGGTGCAGGTAAGTGAAAATCATTGCTGCGCTGCGTTGCAAACCACTTTTTCCACCGCGCCGTGGCCGTGTCGCGGCGCGTTTTAGAGGCATAATATATAAACCCAAATTGCCGGCCGGTGATTTTATGCAGAGCATAAATAGCATAAAAGCGAATGGCTGAATCTTGGCTCGACAAGGCTTTTATCAGCGTGGGAATCGCCTTTTTATCATCCTGGCGGGCGGCCAATTTCATCGCAGGAATCTTCAAAGCCGGATCATCACTGGCTAAGTCAGGCCGGCCTAATGACAAAAGTCCGCAGCCTGTCAGCAGCAGCAGGGCCACAACCAGAACTGTAGATTCAGTGACCCGCATTGTCCTGTTCCTAGCAGACACTACCGCGCAAAACGATCTACCGGCATCCATCATAACCGGAATTTGACAGTGGCAGTAATCTGTGAAAAACGGAAGCAATGGGTGATTTGTCAAAATTAAAGCTTTGGCTATAATGCGGTGCTCTCTGGCCCTCATCGTCTAGAGGCCTAGGACACGGGCTTTTCACGCCTGTAACTGGGGTTCGAATCCCCATGAGGGCAGTTTGGTTCAGCCGCCGCAGCCTGTAGGCAGGCCGCGGCGGCGTTTGAGGAATTAGAGGAATTAAATGTCGATTAAAGCCATTGATTTACGTCGCGGTGTTGCCGTTGAATACAACAATAAATTATATGTTGTGCATGATTTCGCCAAGGTATCCAAAGGTAATTGGCGCTCCTTCATGCAGGTGAAGCTCAAAGACACCCAAACCGGCAGTATTATTGAACAGCGGTTTCGCGTAGATGATACGTTGGAACAGGCTTTTTTAGATCAAAAGCCCATGGAATACCTGTATTCCGACACAACAACGCATTATTTCATGGACCTCAATGATTTTGAGCAACTGGAACTTTCCGGCGATGTGGTGGGCGAAGCGGTGAAATACCTCAAGCCCAATACCCAAGTTCAGATTACCATGTACCAAGGCAAGCCATTTTCGGTGGAATTACCTAACACAGTAGAACTGGAAATTACCGATTGCCCGCCGAGCATTAAAGGTGCTACCGTAAGCAACGTCGGCAAAGATGCCACGCTGGAAACGGGCATGATAATTAATGTGCCGGACTTTATTGCCCAGGGAACCGTGGTGCGCGTGGACACCCGTACCGGTGAATATCTTGGCCGGGTAAATGACTAACTCCCGTCCGGCGGCGTTAGCCAAGTAATCCCGCTTTATGCGCGGTTAGTTAGTGGATGATAAACCAGCATTGATTTACCGGATATGCCCGTTCCTGCCTGCAGGGCGGCGCGGAATTGAGACCCGCAATGACCGATACCCCACCCAAACCGCCCTCTGATGAATCTCCATCCCAGGACGCACGCTACAAACCACCCACTCGGTTTTCCGCACCCAAACCGCCGGCCCTGCCAAAACGTTTTATTCTTTTGCTGGTGGAGCCTGAAAAATGGGCGCAAGCGGCGATGTATCCGGCTTGGGCCACATTTTGGCCCTTGGTTTGGGCATTGATCATCGCGACCTTGTGCATGGGCTTTTCCATGTCCGCCGGGTCCATCAAACCGCTTCAGGCATTTGCCGCATCTTATGACCAGCACTTTCTGCCAATGCAGCTTAATAAAGGGCAACTCTCAATTATCCCGCCGAAGGGAAAAACCAAACTCATTCCAATGCAGGTGCAAACACCGCTGGAAACCGTGTTGGCCGATCCAGCACTCGTCGGTGCGGCAAAACTCACGACCCATCCGTTAATCGTGCTTTTTGATCGCGATAGCATGGTCTTGACCGGCTCAACCTGGGGCGGTGCCTGGGTGATTATGCCCATAGCGCAGTTGCAACGGGACGCCTTGGCGATCAATGGTCTGCTTAAGCCCTCCCTCGCCAAATCCCTGCCCACTGATAAACTACCAGCCATCATTTTGGATTCCAAAACCCTTCCCGCTCTGATGCCATTCACCAGTGTCATTTTAGGCCTGGCTTCGCTACTGGCTTTCCTTTTAGGGTTTTGCCTCTGGACACTGCTGATGGTATTTATGACCGGCTTTCTCATCATGTCGATTAACCGCAATATCGGAATGCCCCTGAAAGTCGCCTGGCGGATTTCCATGGCGGTGATGATTCCCCTTCTTGTCCTGCGCGGATTGCTGGCCGTCTTTGGTGTGGTACCGGCGATGAACGCTTCTCCCATGATTGATCAAATCATTTACATGGCCCCCATTGCATTAGCCTTATGGGCCGCCGTATTAGCCAACCGCAAATTCGGCAAACCCACCGGCGGGAAGCAGTAAACCGCGACGATCTCGCGGTGACCGGATAAAATCCATACTTTGTAGCGGCTCGTGGAGAAAAGATCATGGTGGACCTTCAATAGAAAATGGGCAAATTCTGCAATTCTCAAGGGCCTTAATTACTGGCGGAAGCGTCTGGGCGCGTAACGGCGAGAATTCAGGACGCCATTGGTGTAAAATACTGGCATGTTTACGGGCTTGATACAAGCGATGGGAACAATTCAGGCGGTCATGGATACGCCGCGGGGCCGGCGTATCGTCTTGGATGCCACGAATTTTGGGCCTGCTTCTTTTGAAATAGGTGAAAGCATCGCCGTCTCCGGCGTCTGCCTGAGCCTGGTGCGCATTGAACCGGGGCAGCGTCTGGAATTTGACGCCGTGCGAGAAACCATGTCCGTAACCAGTCTGGGTGATAAACATCCCGGCGATGCCGTGAATCTCGAACGCTCATTACGGGCGGGTGATCTGCTGGGCGGCCATTTTGTTCAGGGGCATGTGGATGCCGTGGCCGAGGTGGTCAAAGTCAATGCCGCCCCAGGTGACTGGCGGATTTTTTTCTCCCTTCCAGACGCCTGCCGCAACATGATTGTCCCCAAGGGGAGCGTCGCAATTGATGGGGTAAGCATGACTATCGCTACGGTGGATTCCAATACATTCAGCGTGGCGGTCATTGAGCTGACCCGCGAGAAGACCACGCTGGGAGAATTGAAAATCGGCAGCCGGGTGAATATTGAAACCGATATTTTAACCCGCACGATTGTGAATTATCTCAAAAATCTTGATAACGCAGCACTGCGGCGAATGGCTGCCAATCCGGCGGATCCGATGATCGGGGTAATGCCATGACAGCTTACCTCCCCACCATCGGCATAACCATGGGCGACCCTGCGGGTATCGGAGCCGAAGTCATTGTCAAGGCCCTATCCGATCCGCAAATACGCAAAATGGGCCGCTTTGTGGTATTTGGCTTTAATGAGCTGTTAGCATATTGCGCCGATCTGGCGGAAATTGAACCCTTCTGGTGGCGCGA
The DNA here is from genome assembly GCA_027366115.1 of Phycisphaerales bacterium. Lineage (GTDB taxonomy): Bacteria > Planctomycetota > Phycisphaerae > WQYP01 > WQYP01 > JAMDCX01. The sequence goes on along the minus strand of DAHXLH010000278.1, from coordinate 11,340 downwards.
TCAACATGAACGCCTGCGCCCCTACGACCATGACGTGGTGGTGCTGGATTATGACGAGTTCTCCTTTTTGGGAATGGATGTGCGGGCCGCGTCCAAACAAGGCGGCCTGGCATCGATGAAATTTGTCACCGATGCCATTGATGCGGCCCGAAAAAATCAGATTGACGCCATCGTCACCGGGCCGATCTGTAAGGAAAGCTGGAAGCTTGCCGGCTATACCCGCTGGCCCGGCCACACGGAACTGCTGGCTGAAAAAACCAACGCCCGGCGATACGCCATGATGTTCGCGGCCAATGCTCCGCCAGTGTTACCGGGCGGCATGCCGGCGGAAGCAACGGTGCCCGAATTACACAAAGGTTTGCGGGTGGTGCTGTGCACGATTCATGAAGCCCTTTTCGAGCTGCGCCATAGTTTCAAAATCGGCACGGTATTTGATCCCATTGATCTGGCGCATCAGGCATTGAAGAATTGGTTCGGAATAGAACATCCGCGAATCGCAGTCTGCGGATTAAACCCCCACGCTGGTGAAAATGGGCAGTTCGGTGATGAAGAAAAGCGAATTATTGAACCGGCGATCCTCATGGCCCGCCAGCATGGAATTGACGCCCAAGGCCCCTTCAGCGCGGATACCATTTTTTATAAAGCGGCGAAAGGCGGATATGATCTGGTCGTGGCGATGTATCATGATCAGGGGCTGATACCGGTGAAATTGCTGGATTTTAATAACAGCGTTAATTTAACACTCGGCCTGCCGATAATTCGAACCAGTGTGGATCATGGAACCGCGTTTGATATTGTTGGCAAAAATAAGGCCGACCCGGGCAGCATGAAGGCGGCCCTTACCATGGCCTGCCGAATCGCGGTGCAGAGCCGGAAAAGTCGGATCGAAAATCGCACGCCCGGCTCACATTAAAGCCCGGCTTCCGGGCCATTCACGGTGTAAGTGGCGGAGCAAATAAGATAGGCGGATTTCAGGAGTTTTCAATCCTTGTCTAAAGATCATCGCACAGAATTATCCGTACAACGGGAAAAAGCAATTCTCGTAGGCGTCGTGTTACCCGATTCAACCGCTGATCCACGCGACCCCTTGGGAGAATTGGCCAGCCTGGCGGCCACCGCCGGAGCCGAGGTTATCGAGCGTGTTATTCAGCATCGCCAAAGTATTGATCCGGGCACCTATATCGGACGGGGCAAAGCGGAAGAGATCGGGCGCATGGTCAAAGCCCATGGGGCCGACGTGGTGATATTTGACAATGACATGTCGCCGAATCAATTGCGTGATCTGGAAAAGATTTGTGACTGCAAAGTGCTGGATCGCAGTGAATTGATTCTTGACATTTTCGGCACCCGGGCCAGGACCCATGAAGCCCAATTGCAAGTGGCCCTGGCGCAGATGGAATATACCTATCCGCGACTGCGGCACATGTGGGCGCATCTGGAACGCATCGGTTCAGGCGCCGGCGCTGGTGTCGGTGCCCGCGGCCCCGGTGAAATGCAGTTGGAAATTGACCGCCGCCTGGTGCGCGACAAAGTTTCTGATCTAAAAAAGCGGATCGCCCAGGTACAGGAACGCAAAAGCCGGGAAGTCTCCACGCGTAAAGAACAACATTTCACCGTCAGCCTCGTGGGCTACACCAATGCCGGCAAAAGCACGTTGTTTAATACACTTACCGGAGCGGGAACCTTTGTAGAAGATAAGCTCTTTGCCACCTTGGATACCAAAACGCGCCAGTGGCGATTGGCCAGTGCCCACAGCGGATTGTTGTCGGATACCGTGGGGTTTGTGCGTGATTTGCCGCACCACCTGGTGGCGTCGTTCAAGGCAACCTTAGAAGAAGCCACACATGCGGATTTGCTGCTGGTGGTTCTGGATGTGTCGCATCCTCATGCCATGCAGCAGTTGATCAGCGTGCGGAAAGTGCTTATGGATATTGGTTGCGGCAATCAACGGGCGCAGCTGCTTTTAAATAAAACCGACGCAGTTTCTTCACCCGATGACCTGGCCTTCTGGAAACTGAGATTTCCCAATGCCCTGCCGGTCAGCGCCAAAACCGGGGAAGGCGTCGCCCGGCTTACCGATGTGGTTTTGCGCACCATGCTCGGGGAGTTAATTCACGCGGAAATATCGGTACCACTTTGTGACAGCAAGGGCATAACGTTTCTGGAAAAATATGCCATCGTCCTGGCGCGGGATTATCAAACCGTTGCCCAACGGGTGGTGCTGGAAGTGCATATCAGTTCGCGTATCATGCAGCAGATGTACAACCATGCCCGCAATCCCGAAATCCTGCGGCAGACGCCGCTGTATAATGCGGATGGCCCCGGCATTACACCGATGCTGGTTTCGCAATTATTGCCGGCCGATTTTGGCGAACGCCGCGATGCCGCGCCAATCGCGTAAGAAGGATCAGACACGACCATGGCACGATGTTTTGTCATCCATCCCACGGATAACGTCGCCACGCTGCTCGACCACGCCAAGCAGGGCGCATCGGTAGAGATTCTCGGTGCCGGTACCGCAAAGAATCTGACCGTCGGCGAAAACATCGAACTGGGGCATAAAGTGGCCATTGCGGACATTGCCCAGGGAGCACCGGTGATGAAATATGGTGTAGCGATCGGAACGGCCGGAGAAAACATTTGCATGGGAAAATGGGTGCATTTGCATAATTGTATAAGTCACTTTGATCAACGCTCGGGAACGCTGGATCTGCATACCGGAGCCGCCACGGATACACGTTATGAGTAATGCCGCACCAGCAACATGGCAGGGATACCTGCGGCCGGACGGCCGCAAAGGCGTGCGAAATATTGTGCTGGTGATTTACACGGTGGAATGTGCCAGCCATGTGTCTCATGCCATTGCCAAAGATCAGGACGACGTGCATGTTATTGGCTTTTCAGGATGTTATGACAACCAGTATGCCGTGCGTTTGATGCTGGCGCTGGCCCGGCACCCGAATGTCGGCGCGGTGTTAAGCGTGGGGCTGGGGTGCGAATATACACAACCGGAAAAAATTGCCCAGGTGGTGCGTGAAAGCGGGCGGCCGGCGGAGTGGTTCTATATTCAAGATGTGGGGGGAACGCGCGCGGGGATTGAAAAAGGCATCCAGATGGTTACTTGCCTGCGGCAGCACATACGCGGCAACGCCCAGCGCGTGCCCATGACGTTGGCGGATTTGAGCATCGGCTGTGAATGCGGCGGATCGGACGGAACCAGCGGGTTGGCGGGCAATCCGGCGGTGGGCCGGTTTTTTGATCGGCTGGTGGATGCCGGCGGAAAAGCGATTTTTGAAGAAATTGTGGAAATGATCGGGCTCAAAGAAATCATTTTATCCCGCGCCGCATCACCGCAGGCCCGTGGGCAGCTTGATGAAGCTTATGAAAAAGCGGTCCGCTACTGCCAAAGTGTCCGGCAATATTCCGTATCACCCGGTAATTTTGCCGGCGGATTAACGACCATCGAAGAAAAAAGCATGGGGGCATTCGCCAAGAGCGGCACGCGGAATATTCAAGGCGTGATAAAAGTTTCCCAGGAACCGCCCGGGGCCGGCCTGTGGCTCATGGATAGCGTGCCCGATGCACACTTTATGAGTTTTGGCTATACCAATCCCAATGATACCGAAGGAATCATGGATCTCATCAGCGCCGGATGTCAGATCGTACTTTTTGTAACCGGTCGCGGCAGCGTGATCGGTTCACCCATTGCGCCACTTATCAAAATCACCGGCAACAGCCACACTTTTAAACGCATGGCGGACGATATTGATTTTGACGCCGGAGCCGTGCTCGATGGCCGCATGACCATGGACCAGGCGGCGGAGGCGTTACAGAATCTGGTGATCAAAGTCGCAGGCGGCGCTTTAAGCAAACCGGAAGCACTGGGGCACCGCGAATATTTTGTCATGTACAAACATCAGGATACTCCCCTTTTGCAAGTCGGCTGCCGAGCCTGAAGGTTGTTACCCGTTTTGGCGGTCTAACTGAAATGGATGTCTTATGACAAAACACACGGAGAACTTCAGTATGTTGAAAAAAGCTTTTCTATCGCTTGCGATCGCGGCCGCAATTAGTGTGATTCCGATTTACACGCAACGGCCCGTGGCGGCGAAAGCTGCAAACGCTCTTCATGCGCGCTATGACAACGCAAACGTGATCGTGTCTGTAAAGCCCGAATTCAATCATGCTGGAACCACTATTCCAAAATCTTTCCTCGGCATCTCGCTGGAGTACAGCAGCATTCCAAAGCTTTTCGCCAGTCCCGCGCTGGCGATCACCTCCCGGTTGCTCAATCGCCTGACCCGGCTGCAAGGCCCGCCAGTGGTGCGCATTGGTGGGAATTCCGAAGATTGCGCCGTTTGGCATCTGCCCGCCTTGCTCCCAAAACCCGCCGGCGACTGGATCAATTTAACCAATCGCACCGCGATGATGTTGCATGCCGCAGCCGTCCAAACCAACAGCCAACTGATTCTCGGTGTAAATTTTGGCCACGGCACTCCCGCTTTAGCCAAACCGTGGATTCAATCCGCCATTAAGCACATCGGGGCAAGCCACATTCTGGCCTTTGAGATTGGCAACGAACCGGACCTCTACAATCACAACGGAGCCAGACCACACACCTATAACCTGGGGAATTATTTACGACAATGGAAAGCTTTTGCAAAAGCTCTACAGCCGCAGTTGCCATCCCATCGCATGTTGGCAGGGCCAGCCTTTTGTGCGGGGTGGCGAAAATATACACCTGAGTTTATCAAGCAGGAACATCGCCGGTTGGCCGTGGTAACCATGCACGAATACCCACTGGGCACCCCCATTGAAAATCGTCGCTCGCCCCGCTACGCCGACATCGCCAATCTGCTGAAAAGTTCATCATCCACCGTCTTCGCCCAGTTAATTCGATCGTCCGTAGCTGCTGGCCGGCGAGATAACATCCCAGTCAGATTTGCGGAAATTAACTCGGCCTACGGCGGCGGCAAGGCCGGCGTAAGCAATGCATTTGCCGCCTCGCTTTGGAGCTTGGATACTATGTTTGAGGTGGCCTCCACGGGTTCAGCCGGCGTGAATTTTCACACCGGGCCGCGCTACGGCGCGTTTTGGAGCTTCCACCCCAACACCGTGCGAGTCCTCCCGCTTTATTACGGAATGCTGATGTTCGCACAGGCCGCCCCGCCCGGCTCGCGCCTCATCCCCATGCGCTTTCACACCCCCGCGAATATCAACATCTGGATGACACTGGATCAACATCGGATGGCACGAATTGTTCTGATCAATAAAGATTTGCACCGCAATGTGACCATTCAATTAAAGCTGCCCGGCAACTCGCACGGTACACTTGAACGCCTATCCGCCCCGTCCATTACCTCACGGCACCACATCACCATTGGCGGCCTGACCTTCAATGGTTCAAGAAACGGGCGTCCAACAGGAGAACAACATCTTGTCAGGGGAAGTGCGAAAGGCAGCATATACACAATCGCCCTGCATCATGGCAGCGCCGCCTTGCTGGCGGTGCAACTGAATCATTAGATGCCCGGGCAAGGAAGACCGTTCGGCAGGGAAATGCGCGGCCCTTTTTGCACCCGCACAGCAACCTTGGCAGAGTACAGCTAAACCCCGATGCGCAGGTACTCACACTGTAATTTTGTTGAATTCACCCCCTGCCTCCAAGAACGGTTATTACGTCCTTGTGCTTTGCGCTCCGCAGCCTTTGGTTGCAAGGCCATGGCTTTCATGAGCGACTTTAATCGGCTATTATTAAGGATATGGAGGACGTACGCCCGGGCGGCTAGGGCCGGTAAGCGAGGGATGGCCCGATTTTTTGGAGCAATAGGAAAAGTCTATGACGCAGGCAGATATCACAGTTGTTACCGAATCGCAATTGCCGGTAATTGTTGAATTATACAATCAGGTATTCCGTCCGCCCGAAAGCGAAAATTATTTTCGTCGCCGGTTTCAAGGCCGTTATAATGTATTGGCGATGCTGGCTTCGCTGGATAACAGGCCCGTGGGATTCTGCGTGGGTTTTGAATTAAAGCCCTTGGTCTTTTACACCTGGCTCCTGGGTGTGCATGGCGATTTTCGTCGCAAAAGCATCGGGCGGCAATTGCTGGAATCCCAGATGGAATGGGCCAAAAACCACAACTACGAATTTGCACGATTGGAAATTTTAAATCGCCATCGTGCCATGATGCATCTGACCGTGCTGCTGGAATACGATATTGTCGGCACGCGCTGGGACTCTATGCACACGGACTTGCTGATCCAATTTGAAAAGCCGCTGACCAATGATCTGCGCTAATCGCACATTGTTGCCCATTGCTTCGGCCTTGCTTCTGGCCACAACCCTGCGCGTACCGGCGGCCACGGTGGCAAAGCCTATGGCCCGCGCCTACCAGCAGGTACTTAGTTCCATGCGAAGTCCCGCCGCCAACGGATTGCTGATCACCAGCGTGCAACTGCCGCACAATCTTATACACCTCGGTTTGCAGTCCGGAGACATTATTACCCGCCTGGGCGGCACGCGGATGCGCGACTTAACGGCCCTAAAGACTGCCCTTGCGGCGCGCAGCGCATCCAAGCAGCCCATCTCCATTATTGTGGTTCGCGGTGCGACAATCCACCAATTTCTCGCCCACATGCCCGCACTTAAGGCGCTAACGCACATTGGCTTGATCAGTGTTCGGGCCGGTGCCGCGGCACCCCTGAACCCGCCCCCCACGCCCCGTAGTAATTTGAAACTTCAGTGGTCTCGGGTGCAGACTCTTGAACCCCATGGGTGGCAGGCCGCAGGACATGACATACGCATGCTGGTTTTTTATCATCAACTGGTGGTCGGTGCGATTCATCTGCAGGTCTCCCATTTAGGCCCGTCATGGAAGCTACTGTGGAATCAGGAATCCGTCTCCGGCGGCCCTCTGCCCGCCCTGGCGTGGCGGATTGATTTTATCCCGGGCAACTATCAACAAGCACCAGCCCTTCGCATGACATCGTTTACGCGCTGGTCAAAACAAGGTGTTTTACGCGGCCGTCGCGCGGGAAACAGTTTTCAAACTGACTTTGTGGCGACGAAACATGAATCCCGTTCCTCGCGCACCGTTCTCTCCGCCGCCAATGCCTCACCCTTACCACTCTTGACGGTGCTGGCTTCCGCCATGCCGCCACAACGCAATCGCGTGCTGCCAATTACGGACCTGGCACAGGGCACCTTGGAGACCCGCTTGGGATGCGTGCTCACCAGCGGTCGTCAGCAGGACATTCATTTTGCCGGGGCCGATCAGCCCGTGCGGGTGATGCGCATTTTGTGGATGGATATCGTGCGCGACAAATTCTGGCTTTCGCCACGCGGTGCCCTGCTGGGCATGCACTTTGGCCGAGGCTTTTCCGCTTATCGCGTGTCCGGCGCATCGGTTGTGCATCGTATAATTCCCAAAACGCGGCTGATTAATATTCTGCCTGCCACAATAAGTATCCACCAAACTTCCGGAGAATAAATTCCTCATGCCAATGTTTACTTTGCTTTCTGATCCCGCCGCGTATCGGCCGTGCACACAAAACATGCTGAAAGATGTGGAATTTCGCAATTATTGGCTGGGACATTTCGTGGAACATTTTGAGTTCATGGCTAAGTTGGCACTTCAGGTGTATGGCCCTTCCGCCGCGGCCAACATCGCCTCCGCTCGCCAGGATCTGGCGGATGAAATGGCCGCGCTGGCCGCGCAGCCGGATCGGTACGGCGAGTTGGATTTGCAGATGCTCGGCGTAGTGCGGCAGAATTGCCTTTCACGCAACCACATCGCCGACCCATTCCTGCTGACCAAAGAACGGGAAAATACCGCCATGCTGGAACTGTATCCGCGGGTGGTAGCTGAAATTGATGGATATACTGATACAGCTCAGGCTTTGCGTGTCTTGGTGGAAGGGGCTTTTGCCGGAAATATTTTTGACCTCGGAGCCACCGCCACCACGAAATTGTACACCCATGAATCCCCGGATTTTTTTAAAGTCCGAGCCTCATTAGACGGCAAGCGTCCTTGGCTGGTGGATCAACTCGACAGCTTTTCTCATCGCCTCTTGCATGGTGCCCCCTTTCACAAAGCTCTGATATTTGTGGACAACGCCGGCAGCGATTTTATTCTGGGCATGATGCCCCTGGCGCGATTTCTGGCCCAACGCGGTACCCACGTGTGCATTCTGGCGAATGAGTCCGCCTCACTCAATGACATGACCATTTTGGAAACCCGGGAACTTTTACCGCGACTGGCCCAGCTTGATCCGATTCTCGCAACACTTCTGAGCACCGGCACAATTACCGCTGAAAGCTCCGGCGGCACCACGCCACTAATCGACCTGCGGCACATCTCCGATGCCTGTAATCGCGAGGCGGCGAATGCTGATCTGCTGATTTTTGAAGGTATGGGCCGGGCGCTGGAAAGTAATTTTAACGCATCCTTCAAGGTTGACACCGTGAAGCTGTGCATGATTAAGGAAGAAATTATCGCCCGGCGGCACCATGGAAAAGTTTTTGATGTCGTATTCCGATATGATCCCAGTTCCGACATAATCCCATCTAAGGAGAATATAAAATGACTAATACGATTGGCTTTATCGGCACCGGGCGCATGGGCACGCCTATGATCCAGAATTTAATTGCGGCAGGCTTCTCAGTGCGCGTCTATAACCGCACCGCTTCGCACATGAGCCAAGCCGTGGCCGCCGGTGCCGTCGCATGTTCATCCCCCGCCGAAACGGTGGATGCAGATGGCATTGTGTTAACCATGCTGGCCGACGATGCGGCCGTGCGGATGACGATGCTGGGCGATGGGGGCCTATTGAAAAAACTCGGATCCAAAGGCATACATGTGTCGATGAGTACCATCGCCCCGACCACAGCTCAGGAGTTAGCCAAATTGCATTCACAACATGGATCAACCTATGTGGCCGCTCCAGTATTTGGGCGGCCTGATGCCGCTGCGGCGCGAAAGCTCTGGGTGTGTACCTCCGGAGATGCCGCCGCGAAAGCCCGTGTGCGACCAATACTCGAAGCACTGGGGCAAGGCGTGGTCGATTTTGGTGACCGTGTGGAGTCAGCCAACGTACTGAAATTATGCGGCAATTTTATGGTGGCCGCCGCGACGGAAGCCATGGCCGAGGCGTTTACTTTACTGGAGAAAGCCGGGGTTAATAAACAAGCCGCACTGGAACTGCTTTGTGGCAGTCTGTTTGCCAGTCCAATTTACCGCAATTATGGCCAGTCGATTGTCGATACCGCACATGATCCCGCGAAATTCATACTCCGTTTGGGATTGAAAGATATGCGTCTGGTCAGAGAGTCTGCCGATCACTTTGGGGTACCGATGCCGCTGGCCGATCTGGTTTTTAATCGTCTGCAGGCGGGCGTCGCCAAAGGCCGAGGCGAATTAGACTGGACCGGCCTGGCGCTGGGTGCCCGCGACGATGCAGGTTTGTAATCTAAGCACGGGCTATTGGAAACCGAAATACGCAAAATCACGCAAAAAACGTCCTATAAACTGAAAAGTTATGACGAAGGTCATTTTTTTTTATATCTTGACGCGATTTCTTTTGACTTTTTGAAACGTAATCACTATCTTAGCATGTCGTTGCAGTGAGGTTAAGAGAGAGCCCTAACCAATCGGGTCTGTTTTTTATTCCTCTCCAGCAATGCTTTTTTGCGGCCGTTTGTGTTTGTGCCTGTTGCGCAGACGCTGAGCTGCCCAACCCACAATTGGCTAGAGAGGTATTATCTATGGTTGCTAAAACAAATCTAATGTCCACTGGAAGCAGTATCCTTGTGGCCGCCGGAGCCTTGGCGATAGGCTTAAGCGCGGCAGTAAGTTCCGCCTCAACGGTGACAATTTACAACACCGGAACCGATAACAGCGGAACGGTCTTGGGTAACGGCGTGGGTGCGCCCAATTACACAATTGTCTCAGCACAGAGCAGCCAGGGTACGGACTTGGCCGTTTATATTTCTTCCGGTGCCTATCCCGGCACTGCTTGGATCGCGCCCAACACCACCTCGGCTTGGATTGCGCCGAACTCCGGCCAGGCGTATACCAGTTCGCCGGCAACCTATGGCCTGCCGGGGAATTATGATTTCCAGACCACCTTTACGTCCGCGACAGCGGGGTGGATTACAATTTCCGGGCAATGGACCACGGATAACAACGGCTCGGGAATTTCAATTGATGGCGTGGCTGCGGCAATGACCTCGGCTGAATTGCCCGGACCTACCGGATATAGTTCTTTTACAACATTTAATATCACGGGCAATGTTGTGGCTGGTTCCAATACCCTCGATTTTTTATTGGCAAATGGCAGCACCACCGGGAACACCGACGGAGCGAACCCGGTGGGGTTGCGCGTGCAAATCAGCGGAGCCAATGTCGTGGCGGCGTTGCCTGTGCCGGGCACTGGACCGCTGGCGGCGCTGGGTGGCCTGGCGATAACCGGTGCCTTGGTATTACGGCGGCGCGTATGCCTGTAAGGTCCCTGATTATTGATCCCATCCTTAACCATATTCAACGAAGCGAGATTTTCCCGCTTCGTTTTTTTTAGGTAAATCGCGCTCCCACATTCCTTAAATCGAATGCATAGGAGCTACATGGCATTGTCACACCCGGCCATATTGTCCGGGCAGATTCACCGCACCTTTTCGCCCCAATGCGGCGGCGGCATGAACCGGAAAATAGGGATCCCGAAGGGCTTGCCGGGCCATAAACACAATATCCGCTTTTTCGCTGGAAATAATTTCGGCCGCCTGCTGCGCTTCGGTAATTAAGCCGACCGCCGCGGTGGCGATTCCGGCTTCGCGCCGAATTGTCTGGGCGAACGGCACCTGGAACCCCGGCCCAACAGGAATGTGTGCCTTGGGAACCACCGCGCCGCTTGAACAATCAATTAAGTCCACTTCCGCGGCCTTAAGTTTTTTAGACAACGCCACTGAATCTTCCAGTGTCCAGCCGTCCGTGACCCAATCGACACAGCTTAACCGCACCGCCAGCGGCAAACGTTGCGGCCAAACGTTATGCACAGCCTCAATCGTTTCCATCAACATGCGTATACGGTTATCAAAGCTTCCGCCGTAGGCGTCGGTGCGCTTATTAGTCAGCGGCGATAAAAATTCATTGATCAGATACCCATGGGCACCGTGCAGTTCCAGCAGTTCATAACCGGCCTTCAGTGCACGCACCGCCGCCGCGGCAAACGCCGCTTGAATGGCTTTAATTTCCGTAATGCTTAATTCATGCGGCATCGGAGATTGGTCATCGAAGGGAATCGGCGATGGGATTATGTCGGAACTTGGAACCTGGAATCCGGCAT
>DAHXLH010000237.1:0-14060 GCA_027366115.1 Phycisphaerales bacterium | reverse complement strand
AAATCCGTCACGGAACAGGTTGTAAAGCATTCTCCGAAAAGCATTCTCCTGGTGGTTTCCAATCCGCTTGATGCCATGGTGTATGTGGCGTACAAAGCCAGCGGCTTTGAGCCGCAGCGTGTGATCGGTATGGCCGGCGTGCTGGATACCGCCCGCTATCGCTGCTTTATTGCCGCGGAACTCGGCGTAAGCGTGGAAGATATTCAAGCCCTGCTGCTCGGCGGCCACGGCGATGACATGGTCCCATTGCCGCGTTATACCAGCGTGGCGGGTATTCCATTGCCGGAACTGCTTTCGGCGGACAAAATTGAAGCCATTGTGAAGCGTACCCGTTCGGGTGGCGCGGAAATCGTCAATCTTCTCAAGACCGGTTCAGCGTACTACGCCCCATCCGCCGCGGTGGTGCAGATGGCCGAATCCATTATTAAAGATAAGAAGCGCGTTTTGCCGTGTGCGGCATATTGTGACCGGCAATACGGCGTGGGCGGTTATTTTGTTGGCGTGCCGGTTAAGCTTGGCAGCAAGGGTGTTGAGCAGGTTATCGAGGTGCCTTTGACCGCCGACGAGAAGAAACTCATGGACGCCTCCGTCGATCACGTCCGACAACTCGTGGCAACAATCAAGGTATGATACGTACCGCCCGGCCGTGATGGAACAATCTCCATGATGCAGTTACACAATCCGGTATTGCGGGGTTTCAACCCGGATCCCAGCATTCTGCGGGTGGGTGGTGACTACTATCTGGCCACAAGCACCTTTGAATGGTTTCCCGGCGTGCCGATTTACCATTCCCGCGATCTGGCAAACTGGCGGCTTATCGGGCATGCATTAACGCGAAAAAGCCAGCTTGATATGCTGGGTGTCCCGGATTCCGCGGGTATATGGGCGCCTGCGCTGAGCCTGGATAATGGCGTGTATTATCTTATCTATACCATTGTCCGGAACCGGACCGGTGCCTTCAAAGATGTAAAAAATTATGTTGTCACCGCGCCGGCCATTACCGGCCCATGGTCCGAGCCTGTGTATTTGAATTCCAGCGGCTTTGATCCATCGCTGTTTCACGATGATGATGGCCGTAAATGGCTGGTCAATATGCAGTGGGATCACCGCCCCGCGCATCCGCGGTTCGGCGGCATTGTTCTGCAGGAATATTCCCCGGAAGAACACCGGCTTGTCGGGCCGATCATCAATATCTGCCGCAAAGAGCCGCTGATTGAAGGACCCAATTTGTATAAAGTCAATGGGTACTATTACCTGATGCTGGCGGAAGGTGGAACGGATTGGAATCATGGCATTTCCATGGCGCGATCGCGGCATATCACCGGCCCGTATGAACTCGATCCACAGCCGCTGGTGCTTACCAGCCGCAAAAGCCCGGGGGCTGCATTGCAAAAAGCGGGCCATGGCGAACTTGTTCAGACCCCGTCAGGCCGCTGGTATCTTGCGCACCTGTGCAGCCGCCCCCTGTATCCGGTTCGACGTTGCCCCCTGGGCCGGGAAACGGCGATTCAAGAAGTCCTCTGGAGCGATGATGGCTGGTTGCGATTAAAATCGGGCGGTACCGATCCGGCGTTGCGGTGTGCGCTGCCGGAGGAAATCAAGCCGCATCCGTGGGGAGTTGATCAGGAATGGGATGATTTTGATGCTCCTTCGCTGGCCCCGCACTGGCAGTCTCTGCGCGAGCCGGTGGAACCCCGCTGGGCCAGTACCAGCGAGCGTCCCGGATTCCTGCGGCTGCGCGGGCGCGAATCATTGCACAGTCTCTTTGAGCAGAGTTTGCTGGCCCAGCGCGTGCGGAGTTTTTGCGCAACGGCTCAGACGGCACTGGAATTTGAGCCTGAACACTTTACCCAAAGCGCTGGGCTGGTTGTGTATTATGACACCCGGAATCATTTTTACCTCCGGGTAACGCATCATGAGCAAATGGGAAAAGTGGTCGGAGTGGTGCAGACGGATGCCGGCGTATACAGTGAACATATCGAAAGCCAATTGGCTGTTTCTCACTGGCCGCGGGTCTATTTGAAAGCCATGATTCATGATGAAAGCCTGCAGTTTTACGCCTCGGCCGACGCTGAAAACTGGCATGCGTTTCCCATAATCTGCGATTTTACCAAACTGTCAGCCGATTACGCCGGCGGCTTTACCGGAGCTTTTGCCGGTGTTTGCGCACAAGACCTGCGTGGAACCTCGATATGTGCCGATTTTGATTATTTCCAGTTGGAAAATCAGTAAAATCGCCCACCCAAGCCCCCGCCCCGTCAGCGTCAGGGGCAAACATCCAAGGTTTGGCAGCATCAGATCATGGACTTGCCCGCGAACGGTGGACTCGGGTGAAGGATCCAACGAAGGCCCGCATCGAACGCTTCGGTGTTGCCTGTAGCCTGGCGCACCGTGTCAATGCTCTTGGTTGGAAAACAAGGCGATGTAATCAAATTTCGATGGTCGGACCTGATCCCGAAGCCATGGGCTGGCACTTACTGGTGCCGGCGGCAAAGTTGTCAAAAAAAACCGTGCGTTTTCTGTTTTTAATGTTATAATCTCTGTTCAATTGCGGGCGTAGCTCAATGGCAGAGCGCCAGCCTTCCAAGCTGGCTGTTGTGGGTTCGAGTCCCATCGCCCGCTTTTGACGCATCAGTGTGAGCATTCGCGCAAAGACCTGTATTTTCAATGGTTTCCTCATCGTTCAACCCCTCCGGATTGCCACTGCCCAGCGTGCAGGCTGGCGTATCAAAATGCCCCGAAAGGCACGTTTCATGGTTGCGCCCGTGGTTGGGCTGAGGAACTGGAGGGTTCGTCGTTTCGGCAACCGCCGGAGTAGATAAAGGCTTTCCCAAGTTGATGTCTTGAATGGCCTTGGACGTGTCCAGGATGCCCATGCGGCCATAGATGTTGCTGGTCAAACGGGGATCAGAGTGCCGCATCAGTTGCTGGGCAAGTTTCAATGACACTCCCGCCCGCACTAGGAGTTGGCAATAGGTGTGGCGCAGTGAATGGAAATCAATACTGGTATCCAGGCCGGCGACTTGCAATTCGCGCCGAAAGTTCTTCATGCCGGGGATTTGAGCGAAGATGGATTCTTCGACCTGCCCCGGTTTCCGTGATTGCAGCAGGGCGATCAGGTCCGTGTGGAGGGGAAGCTGATCGGCCTTGCCGTTCTTAGTCACGTCAGCCCGCAGTTGAATAGCCAGCCACGCGCAACTGCGAAATTTAGTTGTCCTCCCTGCGCTGCGCGCAGCCATGCTGGCATCAATTCATAATTGCAACGCAATCCTCGATCGTCTTTACGAAGCAACTGGTAATCTAAGGATTATTATGGACGTGGTTAGCCTGCCCGAAGCGGACGCCTACGCCAAGGTGGCCCGGCGTGGTACGGCGAGCACGGCTCCGTTCCTTGTCGCTCGCAACGTATCCTTCCAAGTTAGTGGGCGCCCGATTGGGCCACTGACTTTCGACTTGCCATCGTTTGATGTTGCCCGGACTATTGCACTGCGCGGCCCCTCCGGCGCTGGCAAGACCACGTTATTCCGTCACCTCTTGCGCCTGCATCCCCGCGCGAGCGGCTACGTCGAGATTGCCGGCGAACCACTTAGTCAACCAGACCGGGAATGGCTGGCGTCGTCTATTGCGTACGTGCCCCAGCGCCCCGTTTTGTTTTGGCGCAGAACAATCGCGGAGAATATTGCACACGCAACTCCTGGTGCTTCCCGAGAACAGATTATCGAAGCAGCCAGGGCGGCGTGTATCCATGAAACGATTGCTTGCCTGAAAGGCAGCTATGACGCATGTATGCCTCGGGGCTTATCCGGCGGCGAACAATCCCGCATCGCATTGGCCCGTGTCTTCCTGACTGCTGCACCGCGCCTGATCCTTGCTGACGAGCCTACCACCGGTATAGATCGGGACACCGCAGATCTGATCTTCGACGCGCTGCGTCAGTTCGCTGCGGAAAAACAAGCAATTTTGCTCTTCACGAGCCATGACAGCGCGCTGGTCCAGAAAGCAGACGCTATTATTGATTTGCCTGTGATGGGGATGTCGTCCGTCGTTCTTTCCGGTACGCAGGGACGCACAATACGAGTAGCTTCGCCGACATAGATGCCATCGTTGCCGCCGAAGGCGTGGGCCCGTAATTAGAGGAGTTGCTCCCGGGGTACGTTTTGACATCATCGTTGCGCTGGCCGACATCTCCGGTCACCCGTGCGGTCCAGATGGCAGCTCGATAGAGGAATGAGTTCGCACGGAATGGTAGAAACTCAGCACCGGGTCGTCATGGGATAAGACCCCGGCGGACGTAAGATGAAAAAACGCGATATCCTGCGATTGGGCCGAAGAAACGACCATTTTTCGAGGCTTTACGGAGGTAATCCCGTCTCACCGGGCCGTTACGTTGAGACGGTGGAAGAGAAACTCATGAGGCCCGGCAGCAGTAGGAAACCGATCATCTTCAATATTTTTCACTAAATAGTAGTATTTCAACGAACGCTGAAATATATTATTGTGATGAAATAGTTGCTTTCAGGCTGTTTCAGTGGTATGCTGACTTTCAGCAAGCGTTGAAGGGTTATGATTTAGTGAAAGAAAAAGAATCCAATTTCCTCGACCGTGCGTCCGCCGCCGTGTCCCAGTGCTTTGAGGACGCCCCCTTTTGCGTCCTACGCTGGGGGCCGCGGGAGGTTCCTGTCGGCACCGCGCGAATCGATCGCATTGGAAAACTTCGCATCCAAGGTACGGGCGAGCGCACGCTGCTGCTGGAAGTGAAGAAGAGCGGCCAGCCGCGCATCGTCCGCGAAGCGGTCAATGCGCTCGCACGCTATCGCTCATCCTTCAAGGACGCCTACGCGATCGTTGTCGCGCCATTCATTTCGGACGTCGCCGCGGAGATTCTCAAGGCCGAGGGCATTGGCTATGTGGATTTCGCGGGCAATTGCCGCATTTGCATCGATAAGGTCTACATCAGGAAGGCCGGCCAGTCGAACCCGTTTACTGAAAAGCGCGACCTGCGATCTCTCTACTCTCCCAAGGCCGAGCGCATTCTTCGCGTCCTGATGCGCGATCCCAATGAATCCTGGCTGGTCAAGCCGTTGGCCGGCGCCGCCGGCGTAAGCCTGGGGCAGGTCTCGAACGTGAAAAAACTTCTGGATGCTCGCGAATGGCTACGGTCGAGTAATTCAGGCATTTCGCTCGCGAAGCCCGAAGCCCTGCTGGCCGAATGGGCTGCCGCCTACCGCTTTACCCGTAATCGGATCGAAAACTTCTATGCCATGGCATCGGTCGATGAGATCGAACGTGCGATTGCGGGCAAAAGCCAGGGAGGCGAGCCGTTGGGCACGTTGACCGCTTTTTCCGCCGCCGCGCGGTTGGCACCCGCGGTCCGGTACCAGCGGGTCGCAGCTTACGTGCGTGAGCCGATGGAAGCCGTAGCGGAAAAACTCGACTGGAAACGGGTACCCAGCGGCAGCAACGTCAGCCTTATCGAACCTTACGACGAGGGCGTGCTGATGGATAGCCAGGACAGAGACGGCATCCAGGTCGTCTCGCCGCTACAGGCGTACTTGGACCTCCGCGGGAACGTCGCCCGCGGCGAAGAAGCCGCCGAGGCGATTTTGCGCGAGGTGCTCAAGCCATCATGGTGAATTCCCGCGCTGACTACTCCCAACAGGCAACCCAGGCCGCCCATATGGTCATGCTGGAACTCGTGCACATTTTGGGAGAGTACCGCGACGATATCGTCTTGGTCGGCGGCTGGGTTCCGGAACTGCTTTTTGGTCAAGCGCAGCCGCGACACATCGGCAGCACGGACGTGGATTTGGCGGTCAATCACCGCACGATTGATGAAGAGCGGTATCGCACCATCCTCGAACATCTGCAAAAGCAAGGTTATGCGGAGGGCCGCCAACCGTTTACCTTCTTTCGCACCGTGATGGTTGATGGCCGGCCCATCAAAGTTCAGGTGGATTTGCTCTCCGGCGAGTACGGCGGTGCCGGCAAAAAGCACCGCCATCAGGGTGTCCAAAACATCAAGCCGACTGTGGCGAGAATCAGGACCTTTTTGGAACCTCGTCGGCGGTCACCCTGACGCGGTGCCCGGACCGAAGGCTGCAAAAGCGATCAGAGCGATCGTACCCATTACCGCCACACCTGCCGTCAATTGGGGACTGGCTGGTTCTATGCCATGCGCCCAACGAACAAAATGTTCACAATTCCAGGAGAACAGCTTCCATTGGTCACCTCGTCTGCTTCGTGCTCGCTGCACAACCGCCTCCGGGGTTAACGTGCCAAAATAGCCTAAAATCTTGACGGGCTGTTCGGCCGCAAAATCCGCCAGTGGTTCTTCGACCACGCCTCTGCGAGCGAGCGAGTTGGAAATTACCCATGCTTGCCCCTGCCAGTCCCAGTCTGTCACAATCCCAACGTGTTGTAGCAAGGTTCCAAACCTTCGCAGAGACACGGCAACAACCATCCCCTTGGATAAGGCTTGACGTTCAGTAGACATAAGCATATACTCCTTATTGATAAATATGCATGATAAGCATAATGTCGTTAATGGAAAATGTCAATGAACCAACTCAAGCCTGCAACAACTTACCCAGCCATAGTCGGTCGCATCCTGGAAACCCGACGGAAGGAACTTAGTCTGGATCAAAGCAAACTGGCGAAGACAGTGGGAGTTGCGCAGTCCACATGGTCCCGTGCGGAACGCGGGACCGTTGCGATCAGTGTGGAGCAATTGGCAAAGGCGGCGCGTGCTATGCGATGGTCGCCGGGACAGGTTCTCACGCAAGCCGACAAGGTGGCGAGCGCGCTGCCCGCCCAAGGAATCCAGGTGGAAGCGGAGCGAGTGGAAGATCCATTGAAGGTGGGATTGTTGTTGATTGGAGCCGCCGCGCTGACAGCACTCGTGGTGCTGATTCTCGCACGCGGCGAATGATCGAGGTTAGGATATCACATATGGCATTCGATGATCGCCAACGGAGAATGGTTTACGACAGGACCGATGGATACTGCCACATCTGCCACAAGAAACTGGCTTTCGCCAATTATGGCACCGCCGGGGCCCGTGGCGCATGGGAGGTCGACCATTCCCGTCCACGCGCCAGAGGGGGAAGCAACCACGGCAATAATCTTTTTGCTGCCTGCGTCGGCTGCAATCGCAGTAAAGGTGCGATGACCACTCAAACAGCCCGTCGCAGGAATTTTACCATTAGAGCACCGATGTCTAGTACCCGAAAGCGGGCACTGCGGCAGGAGAACACTGCTTTGGGTACGCTGTTGGGTGCGGGTATTGCTGCTGCAGTCGCTGGTCCAGCCGGAGTCTTGGCAATGGGCGCTGCGGCGCTCGCCGGCGGGTTGGTTGGTCGTCAAATCGGTAAGGCGACCCGGATACCTAAAGCGTAGGGTAACGGCGCAGCCTGTTGGAAAAGGTTCGGACGGCCGGAATCTTCGAGTTGGTGATCGGAGTTGGCGGTCCCATCCGTTGGCGGCGCGATCCCTCAACGCCCACCATTGGAGCCTTGGGGCGCGACGGTGCCCGTCGTTGCAGTGTGGGGAGCGTATCCGGGATTTTCCGCCCCGTCGGCGGGCACATCGTCCGAGCCAAGATCCGTGGCGGAACGATGGGCCATCTCGCCCAAGGCGGATCTTGGCTGTCGCCCGCCGTGGCGTTAATCAATTGTTTTTGGGATTGCGGAGGCGATCCACGAGTACCGCAACGATGATAATCAAGCCTGTGACAATATTCTGCACGCCGTGAGATAGATTAATCTGCACGCAGCCATTGCGGATGGTCATGATGAACATGGCACCGATGACCGTACCAACGATCGACCCCTGTCCACCGGTGAGGCTGGCACCGCCAATAACTGCGGCTGCGATGGCGGTAAGGGGTGTGTTTTTGGATGTCGTGGGATCTCCGGTTCCATTCTCATTGGAGAACATCAGTACGCCGGCAATGCCGGAGAAGGCTCCACCGAGGATATAAATCCAGAGCTTTGCCCGGTTAACGGCAATGCCGCAGAGCCGGGCGGTTTGCTCGTTTGAGCCGATGGCAAAAATATGCCGGCCGAAGCGGGTGTAGCGCAGCATGAGTATCAACGCGATGGCGAGAATGATCATAATCCACACGCCCCAGGGAAAAATCAGGGCCTGGGATGGATTCATCAAATCGTTAAGCCAGTTGGAATGGGTATACACTTCGCTTTCGCCACCCAGCACATCGGCCACGCCACGAAAGGCCAGAAATGTTCCCAAGGTGACAATAAATGGATTAAGCCCCAGCAAAGTAACGCAACTGCCATTAAATAATCCGCACAAAGCCCCTACGCCGATGCCACCGAACGCGGCGAGTATCGGCGGTGCTCCGGCATTGAGCAGCAGGGCGGTGGCAACGGAAACCACGGCAATTGTTGCGCCGATGGAAATATCGATCCCGGCGGAAATTATAACCGGTGTTGTTCCCAGTGCGGCCACACCCACAACCACGCTTTGCAGCAAAATCTGCGAAGCATTGGCAACAGTGGGAAACGTGTGCGGGCGCAACACGGAGAACAGAATAAATACCAGCACCAGTCCGATGACCGGTCCCAGCGCGCTAAGCACAGCGCGGAAATTCATTCCGCGATTTTCTCCGGCTTGGATTATTCCGGCGGCGGGGGGAATTTGCGTCATGACGTTGCTCCTGCTCCGGTGGCTTCCAGCATAATAAGTTCCTCGGTAATGTTCTTGACCGGATGGGCCGTTCCCAGCACGCCCCGGCACATCACGGCGATGCGGTCACAGACGCCCATGAGTTCAGGCAGATAACTGCTTACCAGTAAAATGGCCTTGCCCTGAAGGGCCAATTCATCAATGAGTTTATATATTTGCGCTTTCGATCCGACATCAATGCCGCGGGTGGGTTCATCAAGAAGCAATATATCCACGCCATGATGCAGCAGACGGGCAATGGCCACTTTCTGCTGATTGCCGCCGGAAAGATCGCCAATAATTTGGCCTGGTCCGCGGCATTTGACCGCCATTTTTTCAATCCATCGCGCGCTTTGTGCGGCCTGGCCGGACGGGGTGACAAAGCGCGCCAGTCGCGAAAGCGTCAGGTTGTCGGAGATGCTTAATCCCAATGCCAGACCCTCTGTTTTACGGTCTTCGCTGACCATTCCCACGCCCTGATTCCAGCGCCGCGCCGGAGCCGCGGGGCCGCTGTGCAGGCCGACTTTTATTTTTCCGCTGCGCACGGCGTCCAACCCAAAGACGGCCCGGACCAGTTCCGTGCGTCCCGCTCCGACCAGTCCCGCGATTCCAAGCACCTCGCCGCGGCGTAAGGCCAGGCTGGCTTGCGCGGGCTTTTTAACGCCGCTCACATCGTTAAGTTCAAGAATCATTTCGCCGGGGGTATGGTTGGATCGGGGGTATAGATCATCGACCTTGCGGCCGACCATCATGGAGATGATCGCGTCGGTAGAGGCGTCGGCGGTCAGGCCGCCGCCGACGCTTTTGCCGTCCCGCAAAACGGTATAGCGGCTGGTAATTTCCTTGACTTCCTCCAGGAAGTGCGAGATGTAAATGATCCCGTGCCCCTGATCCCGCAACCGGCGGATTAACGTGAAAAGTCCGGCGATATCCCGGCTGGTTAATGAACTTGTGGGTTCATCCAGCACAACCACCTTGGAACCGATGGCTGTGGCGCGGCCAATTTCAACAAGCTGTTTTTCCGCAATCGACAGCCGGCTCACCGGAATATCCACGGGAATATCCGGCCTTCCCAATTGCGCCATGGCGTCGCGGGCAATTTTTCGGATTTGCCGCCACGCCATCAGCGGGCCGCGTACCGGCTCAACTCCCAGAACAATATTTTCCATGACCGACAGATGCGGTGCCAGTGAAAGTTCCTGATAAATCATCGCCACACCCAGGCGGCGGGCATCCATTGGATCGCGCGGCTGATAGACTTTTCCCTCCAGCCACATCGAGCCTTCATCCGGTTGATAAGCTCCGGAAAGTGTTTTCATCAGGGTGCTTTTGCCGGCCCCGTTTTCGCCCACCAGTGCCAGGACCTCGCCGGCATTCACATGCAAATCCACCCCATCCAGCGCCTGTGTGGCCCCAAATCGCTTGCGTATGCCGTGCATTTTCAGCAGGCAGTTGTCCCCCGGCAGCGATGATTGGTCAGGCGGCATGATGGTCTGGTTCCTGCAAGGTCATGGATTGCCATGAAACTGAAAATGTGTCGTCCCGGCCAGGACGGTTATTGAATCGGCGGTAAGGTGATCAGCTTTTCAATGCGCGGGCTGTTGATATTTTCCGGCGTTATCAGAGCGGCGGGGGTATCAAATTCCACCGGGGTTTTCTGACCACGAATATGGTCAACCAGATACGTTACGCCCAGATACGCCATGCGGAAGGGGTCCTGCACCACCACACCGTTCATCTCACCTTTTTCAATCGGTTCCTTGAAGTTGGATTGCCAGTCAAAACCGACAAATTTTTTCTTGCCCAGCAGATTCAACTGCTTCAACGCCAGATACATTCCAAAACAGGTGGTTTCATTGGCCGCGAAAATGCCATTGGCCTTTTCCAGGCTGTCCGCCATGCTCAAGGCCACCGATTTGCATTTGCTCGGTGTTGAGCCGCCACGATGACTGGCAATGATCTTGATTCCGGGGAATTTTTTCAATGCGGCCGCACAGCCCGCCGCGCGGGCATCCGTGGCGGCCGAGCCTACGATAAACCGCAGCATGACAACATTGCCTTTGCCGCCCAAAAGCTTCGCGAGATATTTTCCAGCGATTTCACCGGCCTTGAAATTATTGGTAGCCACAAAGCTGACATAATCCTTGCCGGGCTTGGCGCGCAGGGCCGAATCGATAATGACCACCGGAATGTGTGCGGTATCCGCGAGTTTCACCGGCGGAACCAGTGCCCGGCTGTCCACCGGCGCCAGAACAATACCATTGACACCCTGCGTGATGAAATTCTGCATCAGCGCAATTTCCGCCGAACGGTCCCCATCCTGCGTGGGGCCTTGGAACAGGATTTTCACGCCCAGCTTGCGGCCCGCGGCGGCCGCTCCGGCATGAACATATTTCCAGTAAACATCGGTGGTGCCTTTGGGAATTACCGCGATGCGCAACCGTTGCGTTTTTGCCGCGGTACCGCCGGGAGCGCCGGACTGGCTGGAAGAATGGTTATTACCTGATTTTCCACATCCGGCCAGCAGCATTATGGCAACCGCCGCGAACAATCCCAGACTCATGCGCTTCATTGATATTCTCCTGAACGTTTTTTTCCCGCCCGTAGCCTCCACACCACCCGCGTATTGTAAAAGCAGCTTGAATCCATGGCAACGCATGCCTGAATTCCCGGTGCCCGGCCAACGCGCGGATTGGCGTGGAATTTAAGGCGAGCTTGTTTTATCCGATATAATCCGTTTCGGATATTATGATTTTTCGTCAAGGCGCTGCTGAAATTCGTCAGACTCGAACGTACCAGTGTTCCAGACGCGTTGCCCGGGCCGGCAGTGCCCCGAAAATGATCCCAGCGTTTCGCATAGGCTCTCTTTATGGAAAATGCCGGATGTCATGTGAAGAGGAAGCGATTTGGTGAAGAACGGACGGTATCGATACTGCGCGAATCCCGATGGCCATCGTAACGGCGGTAAGATGATTGTGGAATTATTCCGAGCGCATGCGCTCAGCAATGCAGCATTTTACGCATGGCGGCGGGACTCCGGGAGGCGTGTATAATAGGGCCCGCGATCGCAACCCGAATCGTGAGAAGTACAGAAAGGCGTCACAGCGAGAGTTTGGCGGTGCGAAAAACAACGAAAAGGCAAAAAGAAAGAATCGGTGATGTCGTCAGGATTAAACTTGGTGATGGGTTCCATAGTTACGCGCGAATTCTGGAAGAGGGCACGTTTGCCTTTTACGATTGTCGCACCCGCGATGATCTTCCGATAGACAAGATTATTTCATCGCCTGTTCTTTTCTTTGTTCCGGTGATGCGCTATGCAGTCGCCCGCAGTATATGGGAGGTAATAGGAAATGCTCCATTGGAAGCCGCAGTGAATTTGCAAAGGACGCCGACGAGGCTCGCGCCGCGCCGGCAGCATACGCCCGGTAGCATCCTCTGGGTACGCTGCATCCGGGTGGTCAAGGCGGATATGCGATTTGGGGGCAGCAATGACATTGACCGAAATAATTCGTGACTTGGAATCCTTCGACAACGAAGGCATTATTTGCGCGGCCAAACCCTGGACCGAGAATTCCAAAGCGATCGTCGTGGTGGAGCCGGGAGCTGAGCAAATTCCGGCTGAGGCGGAAAATCTTGGGATGGAATACTTCTTGGAAGTATTTATTGCCCGCGAATTCCTGGAAGATTGCGCGGCCCATCTTGGCGCGCAGCCATTTCTTCAGGAAAAATGTGCGAGGCTAATCCAGTATGCGATTAATGACGCATGAGGGCAGTAAGGCAAGCTAAAAAAGAGTAGAACCCAGGATTTTGTATCCGATGGTTTTACTGGCAGTTACGGAGAACCCAGCATGGCCATGCTGGTTCCGGCCGGGTTCCACAAAGCAGCCAAGCGGCAAGGAGCGGCTTGCCACAGGCCAATGAGAGGTTTTTATGGAGTATTACGAGGTCGAGGATAATCTTGATTTGGAGAATCGTTGGTACCTCGATGCCTTTACCGATGGTAACGGAATCGAACTCGACGGCCGCGAATTTACATATGGCCGGCCAATAGACCTCGGCCCGCCCCTCAGGATGGGGGCTTGGAATGACGAGAGGATTATCGAAACAAGGCCACCGTTACGGCTGTCGTTATACAAAAGAATGACGGGAGCACCGCTGGATTTTACATTTACCGGTGAGAACGTCCCTGTGGTGGCCTCGCGAGTTGCCAGCATTTTGGCGGCCGTTGCCAACGCGGATATCCAGCGAATCCCTGTTCAGGTGGAGGGCCAAAAGGAGACTTTTGAAATTATTAACGTTGTGTCGTCCACCCCCTGTGTTGATCGACGCCGCTGCGACGCGGATTGGTGGACGGATGCGGATGGGCGTCCGGAGAAGATTGGCCGGGCCAAGTCAATGGCGGTGCTAGCCGTTGACCCCACAAAGATCGGGAATGCCCACCTGTTGCGCCCGAAGGAATGGGGCCATTCAATTGTGGCGTCCGAGCCGGTCAAAGAGGCACTTGAGAAAGCAGAGATTACCGGTATCCGGTTTATAAAGGTAACGTGAAACGGCCTAACCGATTGCAGGGCTGTTGATATTGTTGTGGCCCAGCGGATTGTAGTGCCGCCAAAATTCATGATAACGGAGACGGATGGAATGACCAATGATCACGGATCAATGATCAAAACATAAGGAATTGTGCATAAGTAATGGTTGCGACAGCCGAGACAATTTCACCCCCCGAATCCCGCCGGCGGCGGTTCTTCCGCTCTGGTATTCAAATTGGAATGTGTGTAGATTGCGCTGCATCTCCGCGTTCCTCCGCATCCTCTTTGGTTCATAACTCCTTGGTGTCTTTGGGTCTTGGTGGTGAAAATCCGTTGCTCACTGTGCAAAGCGCAGCGCTTCCACAATATTCTCGCTCCCAGGTTCTGGGTTCCAGGTTCCCGCGCAGCCATCCCGGCAACGATCCGATCAACAACCTCGTAACGCGTGGCAACAAGGGTGTATATGTGGAGACCAAGCTGACCATTTCCAGGCTGCGGGAACGGACCATAAATCAATTGCGCAATGCGGTTCGGGAGGCGGGAAAGAAAGGATATTCTGTGATCCTGCAGGTAGCACGGAAGGCAACTGACAAGGAGGAGGCCAAGCTCCTGAAGGCGCTCGGGAAGGATGTATATAACAAGGTGAAGATCGTTTCAACCCAGACGGATTTGTTCAAAGCGGTAGAGACCGCGTTAAAGTGAGGTGAAGTGTATGCGAGGTCGATTACGCAAAAAAATAGTTGCGGGTTTTGAAGCTGAGCTTCGTGCAGGTTTTCCGCAATTTTTGGCCTGCAACCTTGGAGGGCGGTATCCAAGCTGGTCGTTGAAACTCGCGACAAATCTATATTT
>DAHXLH010000226.1:0-4486 GCA_027366115.1 Phycisphaerales bacterium | reverse complement strand
CCCCGTTACTCCATTTCCGACTGAAGCAATACAGTTCCGACCGTATCGGCGAAAACATTGTGCGTGTCCCACAACCGCACCGGGGGAAATTCCTATTTCGCGGTTCAATTGCGCCCCGCCCAAGGCCCCCGAACCGGTGCGCTGAATTGGGAAAAGCTTCCAGGCGAATATGTTCCCGGAGGAAGCGGGTTTGCAAATGCCGCTCGAACGGCGGGACAAATCAGTGCGGATTGGGCTGCGGAAAATTCCGGGGAACTCGGTGCGCTGCGCCCAACCCATGACGAGGTGGCAATTGCCACCAGCGGGCCCGTGGGCGACCTTGGCGATGCCGTGGTCGGGAAAGTCGCGGAAACCGTCGCGCCGGCTGTGAAGGGACTACTGGGGAAACTCGCTGACGTTGCCGGAAAATTATTCGGGAAGGGGGGAGAGGAGGGAGGGGGTGTACAGGCTAACAAATTGGCGGGAGACATGATTCGAGACAAAATTGCGGCGCGCGAAGCTCCGGCTAAGACAGAGCAAACTTTTCGTACAATTGGTGGAACACGGCGAGTGGACGTCCTGAAAATAGACGACAGGCCACTGGCAATTGAGTCCAAGGTTGGCCGCACGAGCCTTGGTATCAGAGGGGGGCGTGTGCGTCAAGAACTGGCACGCGACTGGTGGCTTAAACGGCAGGGCCAGGTTGGTGACATTAGATGGGAGTTCAGCAGGGGTGGAGTCACGGGCGAGGTGGGGCCAACCGCGCCGCTGCTGCAAAAATTACAAAAGCTCGGCTTTGAAATAGGGATAAATCAATGAGTGCTAGTGTGTTTGTCGGATTTTTCGGAATTCGATATGAGATTACTATCAGTGAGTCTGAGGATGAAAATGACCCGCGAGTTCGCGCTGCTCGCAAGAACGGCCTACAATTTTATTCCGGGAACTTCGGCGGCCAGGCCGAGCGCTATCTGCTCTTTATTGGTAGCAGGCTCGGAATCTTGGGAGCAGAGAATCGATCCGAGATAGTGATTGCAGGTCGAGAATTACAACGCGTAATGGAATCTACACGCGAAAAACTACGCACTGCTGGTTTTGAGGTAGAGCCTGCGCTTTACCTGCAGTGGGAGGAAGATGTCTGAAAGTAACAGCTATAACGGTCCGGCTTTAGTGGCCCAACGGATTGTGCGAGGTGTACCGGCCCAGCCGATTGACAGGAGCGTTAAATACCATGATAGGGGAAGCGATTACAATGACCAATGAGCACGGATCACTAATCAAAATACAAGGAAGAACGCACAGATAATGGTGATGGTTGCTGAAACAATCTCCAAGCCCCAATCCCGTCGGCGCTTCCTGCGCACCGGCCTACAGGGCTTCAGCGCCCCTACCGACTCCCGACTCCCGTCTCCGGTCCCGTTATTGTTCATTGACCATTGTTCGTTGATCATTGAGCGCAGCGCCGCGCTTCCGCATTATTCCAACTCCCAGATTCTAGGTTCCAAGTTCTGGCGCAGCCAACCCGGCAACGATCCGATCAACAATCTCGATCCCAGTGGGCATAAACACCACCCCTATCAGTCGCCACAGACGCAGCAGGATCAACAGCATAATTCGGTGCCTCATGACGCACAGGCAATGCAGATTCATGAGCCGATGCTCCAGCACCAACTCACACCAACAACGCAACGTGATGAGGAGCAACATCACCAACCGCCACTCTCCGACAACACGGGAACAGGTGGGAGCGAACTAAAACAAATCAATGAAAATACCGGTGTGGTGCAACAAACGTTTACGACAAGGCTCGTAGATTACCAATCCCAGTCGGTAAGCCCTGCCGCGAAAGCCGTATCTCAAGCAAGAAAGATGGCTGAAAAACAGACTGCTAAGGGGGCCGCGCCTCCATCCAAGGCGGAACAAGAAGCTTTGACAAAATATTATGAGTTGCTGCATGTTTATCAGCAACTTACACATCTGAACAGGAAAGCAACGAGATACTACCAAAAGCATCCGCACGCTATGGCAATCCTGCGAGCGGAAATCGCCGCTCAGTGGCTTCGCGTCGTGAACGCTGGCCATGCTTTTTACAAACAATTCCACACCACTCCTCAAGCGCTCACGCGGAGTATTGAGGATAATTTGGCGGCCACTCGGGAGAAGCTGGAAAAAGCGATTAAAACACTTAAACATGCACACTCCATGGCCACCGTGGCAGGGCAAGATGCTGAAACAATCAAAGCGATACAGGAGGCGCTGGAAAAGATCAGCATAGCAATTAATGCTTTTCATGGATTGCTCTCGGCAACTTCTAAGAACCCCGTAAAACAGTTTGCCACAGTACAGGATGCCCTGAATATTGCTGCGGGGCTGTTGGAAGAAACAATGCCTGGGGTGGGATCTGTCTTATCAGCCTATGTGCAGATCATTGGCTCTGTGGGTGGTGCTGCCGAAAGGGGAATTGTAAAACCACTAAATGAGCAAGCTTTACACGCACTTCTTAAACCGTATAAACTGAGCCTTGGCTCGCTGACGAATGCTTTCACCCAAGGAATAGGGACCTATAATGAGTCTGGCACCAAAAATACAATTAATAATGCTTTGGCGAACCGCAACCTTCTGCGGCAATATCCGTGGCTTAAAAAAGCTCTCGAACGGGCGCTGGCTCGCCTGAGTGCGGAAATGGGGCAGCCACACCTTAGATAGCAATAAGGCAATGGAATCGTCCGCCACATATTGGAGGATTTACAGTGTCGAACGTTCATAGAATGACGCGATGGTGGATGGGGGTAACCGTTGGATTGGCAACATCCATCGCGACAGCGGGGCCAATCCCTGAACGAGCAGCGGCTCTACCAGTTGGATTCTACTTAGCCTCAGCCATCGTTTTCGGAACCTGGCATTCAAACGGGGTAATCCAAATTAGAAAGTCGCCATTACCAATAACAGCAGTGCCGATTGGAAAGGATAACAGGCTGAAAGGAACCACTCTTCGCATCAACGGCTATCGCATGCGGATTCCCTTCGGCAGTTCTGTAAGGGTGGATCTTTCCGAGAAAATGCACATGAGCAAGCAGCCAGCGGTTGATGTTTCCTACATGCTCAATGGGCATAAAAAGGTGGTCAAACGCTGGTTTCATGCCACGCAGAAGACCCCACCGGGCTGGTCTCACGACGAGAAAATGCCGCCGGTGCCGAAAGGTGACGTGATAATGCTTGGTGTGGATGGTCGAGGCTACAAGCCGGGATATCCGAAGCCCGGGCCCGCGCCGTCGTCTTACCTTGCGGGGGATGCTGAAATTAATGGAACCGGTTACATATGGGACAGCCGCTTTATTCTGATTCCGGCGGGTGCTACCGATATAATGTTGCATTGCTCCAGGCAGGCTGTACCGGCACCCGACTATGACCTTAGGATTTGGTCCCCGGAATTTGCCCGAGGGTACATGATAGTCCTTCTTTTCAAGGACAGGTTAGACTCATCATATCCGGATACGCAGCGCTATATCCTCCTATATTCCCGTAACACCAAGAACGGTTCTACTAGCGCGCATTTTCTGATGCATATGATGATGACTGGAATGCGCGAAGCCGGGTATACGCCTTCTGCTGCGAAGAAAATGATTCTCACCGCGTTGGCATCCCTTACTAGAGAAAGCGGATATGATCTGGAAGTTGCGGGGGTCGGAGCATGTGCTGAGAAACTGGCAAAAATCAGAAATCCGATGGCTGCGTTACGGATGGCGTGGTTGACCCTATGTTCCTACTGGATGGAAAGACGGATTGTAAAAGTTGAGCTGCTGGATGGAGAGGTCGTTCTCTACAAGGGTAATGTGCTTGGCTCTTTCCATTCGCACAGATTTGACGCTCACCATCGGTATTTGAGGCAATGGGGAGGAACCGTGGTATTTCCTCATGGGTATCACGTTACCAAGGCAAAGCTTAAGGCGCTTGCGTTGGCCGCTCAAGTGTACGCGTCGATCAGGTATGTGAAGCAACCAGGGGGATCGAAGGATCGCTAAAGTTCTGCGGCCGTCGTGGCGCAAATTCAGCCCGGCGAAAGCGGTGGAGACAGGTATTACGAGGTATGGAACGAAGCCTGTACCGGCTCAACCAATCGTAAGGCCAGCATTTTTCATGATAATGGTGTTGCGGCCCAGCGGATTGTAGTGCCGATGACTTCCATGATAATGGAGATTTAGATGGTTTGCAAACGAGCGAGTGACATGGAATTATGGCGATAAGTGGCGCAAATTTGATCCCCACCACCCTGCGTCGGAGGAAAAATCGATGTCCGGCGCGCAGTGTCCGCGCGGATACCACCTCAATTCCATTGGGCAGGACTGGCGGTGAGGTAGTCTGTGGGTGCGGTGTCAGCATGGGGGGGTGGAACCGGCCGACAAGCTGGCAGCCTTGTTAAAGGGCGACGGGGTAAAAAAGATTGGCTCCTTGTCGCAATGGGTGGAATATGTCAATGCAGCGGCCACGAAGCGTGAACTGCAACGATTGG
>DAHXLH010000223.1:0-7042 GCA_027366115.1 Phycisphaerales bacterium | reverse complement strand
CCGCCGGCCACAGCATCACCGGCTTCGGGCAGATTCAGGCCGCCCTGATCAACAATGGCACCGTCAACGCCGATGTCAACGGCCAGACGCTGGAATTTCTGCCGTCCGGCGGCTCAACGTCATTGGCCGTTGAGAACGATGGCGTGATTGAGGCCACCAACGGCGGCACCCTGCAATTCGATAACGGGGTGACCCTCGCCAACTCCGGAAAGGTCGCGCTAGACAATGGCACCATCATTTCAGCGGCGGCGTTGAACGTAGGCGATGGAACCCTGGTCGGCGGTGGAACAATCAACGCTTCAGTCGTTCTAAGCAACGGTCCCTCCACGCTCGAGTATTTCGTTGGGGGCACACCCACCACAGGCGGTATTACGATCAATGGTGATGCGACGTTGGGCGGCGATCTGGTCATCCGGTTTGCAAATAATCTCCAGAACGTGATAACCAATCTCGATACGTTTACGGTTCTGACCGTGGGTGGGGGCTACACATTTTCTGGAGGATTTCTTAACGTGGCCAGCGGCGGCCGGCTAGAAACAGCGGACGGCTTGGGATCATTCCAAGTGGATTATGGCGACAGCACCGCGCCGAACGCAGTATTGCTGAGCGATTTCGCGGCCAGCGGCCCCAATGTGCCGGAGCCGGGCACGTTGGCGCTGTTTGGCACCCTCGCGGTGGGCTTCATGACGCTGCAAGGGAGGCGGAAAGTGTCGTCGACACTGAGAGAAAAACGAACGGGGCGGGCCGCCGGGCGTCCGGCCGGGCCGAGTCAATGAGGATCTCGATATGGGTGCAAGTACCAGCCAGCCGGGCGGCGGCTTGAAACAGGTTGAACATCCTGAAGAGGCCTTCCGGTGCATCGAGGAGTGCTACCGTAGTGGCCGTCGGATTATTCCGTTGTTCGGTGCCGGCATCTCCGTTAGCGCGGGGATTCCCACATCGGCTGCGTTGGCGGATTATATCGTGCTGGTTTACGGGCTGGCCAAAAATGAAGGATGGAGTGATTCTCGCGGATATCTCCTCCGGTACGGCTGGCCCCATCGACACGACGCTTGGCGGAATTGGCTTTTGATGCAAAATGAACGCCGCGCCAAGGTTCTCACCGAGGTGTTCGAGAAACAGCGGAAAGAGCTCTACCATTGGGCCGCTGGCGAGGAACTTCGGCGGGTCGCGCCATTATGCGCAACAATGGGAGAACAGAGGGTCAATACGCTCCCAGTTCGGCCCGCGACATGCACCGATTACCGCGCCTTACTTCTGGCTGTTACCAACGGCAACAGCAGCCTCGTTGACGCATTTTTTGATCACTTTGTGAAGGACAGGCAGCCCACGACGGCCCACCAATTCATTGCTTTCATTGTGGCGCAGATGAAGATCGACCTTATCCTTACCACAAATTTCGATTCCCTTATCGAAAGGGCGTTGCGCAACGAGGGAATATCACCGACCGTCTACGAGGTTACAAAACATGACCCGGTTCCCAGTTCAATGCTGGTACGCAACCAGGACATATCAGTGGTTAAATTGCATGGTGGAACACACGCGCTCCGGGCCGGCTACGATTTGGATGAGAGCCTCTCCACAGCGGCGCTGGCCGAAATCCGTGGGTATTTCCAGAATGAATCGGACAGGGGCGACGTGCCACCGCTCCTGCTCGTGCTCGGTTACAGCGGCAGCGACCGGCGCGTGATGGACATCGTGGCGGACCACTTGCAAACCTCTTGCCGCAAAGACCCGGGCCGTCCGCACGTTCTGTGGGTGCTGCGGGAAGGCGACCCGCCGCCGCGCCTGGAAGCGTCCGCCAAAGCTGCGGCCTCGTGGGGAACGGCGGGTAGCTTCCCTGTGATAGTCTGCAAGTATCGCCACGCCCAACTGTTTCTGCAGGAGATCCATCAGGTTGTCGCTAATCAGCACGCGACCAGTCAAACCGGGTATCGCGTTGTCGTCCCGATGCCTCCAAGGCTGGGAATAATCCAAAACCAAAAAAGGATAAGAGTTGAGCCGCAGAACGGAAATTTTACAATCTTTTTTTCGGCCAATGCCGGAGACGGCACCTCCACCGCTCTGATGAAAGGCGCTTATCGGACACCCGAAGAAAATGGACGGCCACCCGAAATCATCGGCAACGTCGCACAACCAGCGTCTGGCAGCGAGCCGGAAAGCCCCAGCATGGCTCGGGACGTCGTATGGATTGACGCCGCCAATTTTACTACGCGGGCCGGCCTCGTCGCCTGTATTTTGGACGAGCTCTCACGGCTTGATCGTGGCCATGTCCCGGTGAGCCGGGCCCTGTTGCTTCGGGATGCGGAATACCACCCGAAAATGGGCACCGACTCGTCGTGTAATGACAACGGCCAGGGGAGTCGTGATGGCGACAATGACGAATGGGAGGTTAAGGTGGCGGCACGCTGGATTGCCTATTCGCTACGCCGTGGCAACTTCGTACTTGCGATTGATTCGCTTGGCGAGTTTGCCAAGCCGCACCCCGCTTTGTGGAAAGGCGGCCACCCGATCGAAGATGATCGCTTGAAATCCCAGCGCTCGCTCCTTATTGGGTTCTTTGCCGAGCTTCATAAAGAGTACAAAAAGTCGGGGTTTGGCGTATCCGCTGTTATGTTGGCGCTAACGAAAATGGAACTTCCAACCACCGATGCCGGAACGGTCGAGGAGCAAGTGAAGCTCATTTTAGGCCGGAATGTCCCCGCTAACGCTCCGCAAACCGACGCTCCCCCAGAAGACCAGCGGGCTACAGCTGCAGTCCAGTGTCTGGAAGCCGCAATCGGCGCAAAAAATTCTAGCAACAGCCACTGCGATACGTGCCTTACTTCCGATGGGGCCGTCATGGTTGCCATAGCCAGCCTGCTCCGCGGTCCGCGGAGCAGGACGGCCTTGCTCGTCTCTTTCGTTCGCTATTTACGCTTGGTGAAAAAGTCCGACGGCTGTCTGGCCAAAGTGATTGCTGAACGGGTAGAGAAGCTCAGTTCTGGTAACGATATCATGAGGGTGGCGCAAGAGGCGCTCCAGAACGCTGAATCAGCGTGTGCGGACGGCCAACGCGAATGGCCGCTGCTCTCGCGCATGGAGGGTGGTTTCTATTGGATGCATCTGGAGACTCGCGACAGCGTCTACAATTGGTGCGTAGACGACAGGAAAGGGCTTTTCCCACAGAATATCTTGGCAGAGGTATTTGGCGGCATCGCTGATTTTGCTTTCCAAGATGTCTACAAGCGATCTCACGATGTCTCGGTGTTCATTGAGTTTGTGTATTACCAATTTCTTTCGGTCCTTTACTACAAAAAATGTAAGGACGACAGGTGGGGGGCCAACTTGCGCGCGATCGTAGGCGCGGTTGAGGGCGAGTACCAAAATCTGCTCACCCGTGGCCGCGTGGCCGATCTGGTCGCGGAGCTGACCGTTGTCGCGAAATTTCTGCTGGACCAAATAGGTCAGACAAATAAAGCGTCCGCCCGAGACCAGGAACTTCCGAAACCTCGGGAGCTTGCGGCGAGGTTGTTCTCTCGGATGGCTAAATTGGTTGACGCCGGTGGCCATCCACGTACTGCGCTGCGGTATTATTTCGCCAGTTTCAAACTCTACATGGGCGAGAACAAGGTTGCGGAGCTACTTTCATTTAAGGAGGATTTCGCGCTGCTGGATGAGCTGATTTCCCTGCGGAAAACCATCATTAGTGTTGTTTGCTCCGCCACAACGCCACGGTTAATTGAGGTAGCTTCCGATAGTGTTGTTTGTTCCGCCACAACGCCACGGTTAATTGAGATAGCTTCAGATCTGGCCCATTTTGTCATGGCTCCCATCGTTTTCGTGGACAAGGAATTGGACAAAACTGGCTTCGAGGTGAAGACCAATCCAATTTCCGACACATGGTTCAAAAAGGAGCGGCGCGAAAAGGACCGGCGGGAGTTTAGCAACGATGTTTCAAATGCCTGCTTGAAAAGGATCGACGGCCTATTAGACCAAGGCAACGATACCACCGATCTTAAAGAGTTGCATGAAATTAGAGCGAGGATCGCCGGGCAGATGGCGAAAGATCGGCTCGACGAACTGCTTGGCTCCCCGCACCTCAAATGGATCTGCGGCCGGCCCAGGAAGTTGGAGGACCAAGAAAACCCATTATTAAAACAGGTCGCCGAGGCATGCGACGAGGCCCTGATTAAACTGCATGTATTAAAACAGGTCGCCGAGGCATGCGACGAGGCCCTGATTAAACTGCATGGCTCCCTCCCACTGGGGCCGCGTGGCCATGCGTCCTCCAGCTACCTTTACGCCATAAGCGGCGTCGCATGCTACCACCTCGGACAGGAGGCGAGAGCAGAGGTACAATTCAACAGGGCTCAATCAATGCTCTCGCCCCAAAGCGATCCCAATGGGAGGCTTATGGCCGCACACTTTCTGTGTATGAGAGCCGAATGTGAGTTGATAAAGTTCCACCGCCCGCCGGATAATAGACCCAAATCCACGGGCCGGGGGCAGTTTAAGCGGGAGCAGTCTAGCTGTCTGGAAACCGCCGGGCTATTTTTGAAGCGAGCGGAGGTGTTGTTTGCCTCTGGGCGATTAGACAATCTGTGGTATGTGAACTTTTTGTTTTTGCGTGCGGCGGTAGAATTCGGGTCTTACCTTTATGCGGCGAATAAGGAGGACGAGGCACGGAACTCTGGGGAGGACGGGTCAGGGAGATCTATGGAAGAAGAGGCACAGAAATCTAGGGCTGGGGAGGACAGGTCACTGAAATCTCACGCCGAGGCGAGCAATAAGCGCCCAATAGGCCAGCACTCGGCGGAATGCCGCAAAAATCTTCTTTCCGCGCTCCAGCACCTTGTATCCGCGGAAACCAGCACCGGAATGAAATCGGACCGGCGCATCCTATTTCGGGTTTTTTTTGATTTGATTGAGAGGAATGGTAAGGACGAGTACGACGACGACGAATGGAGCACCGAGCGATCCAGGTGTGGCATTCCCCAGACCCCTGAATTCAAGAAAAATGGGCAGTCCGTGTGCGTCGTATTTTGACCGGGACTACCTCGGTATCCTATAACCTAACCCGCCGCCGCCAGAGCCGTCGGAATGTTCCGAACGACGGCTCTGTCCTCCCCGGTAACTGTGGGTGTCGCATTTGATTGAGCCCCGCCGCCCGTCGGGGGCGAGAAATTTGCTTCAGCCACGCGCCTTGCACATTCAGCCGCCGCCATCACTTCAATTTCATCCTGCGTGAATTCGTCGGAGCCGTCCACGTGTGATTCCTTCGGGATTATACGGCGGTTCACCATCATCATCTTGACGTAAATATGGTCGGCGCGTTGCCGATAAATGTCCTTTGTCTGTTCAGGAAGTTGTCCCCAAAGGCGGCCCGGTTTTTGATCTTCGTAAAGTCTACTTGCAATGGTGTCCAACGATTCCTCCAAGAGGGTCGAGCGACTGCTGGTACTTTCAATCCATCCAAAAGGGTGAACCGCACAGCCCTGTGGCTCCCCGGAAGGATTCATTTTTTCGATCAAGGTTCCATACCCCTCGTGCCTGTCGATCCGCACCAGAAGGGTGACCTCATTGCTAGTGATAAGCTTGGACATTTCCAAAGCGCTGGTCACATTCAGATGGTCATTACCATAACAAAAGGCGACCACCGCCGGCGAACCAGCGCTACTGGCGAGTTTGGAAATTTCGATTTGCTTCTCGTGTTTGGTGATATCGCCACGAATTGAGTCAATTTGGCAGACCCTTGCCAAACCGGCGTGGCGATGCTGCAACTGCTTGACCAAAGCGCTGGCGGATTTATCCACAACGGTTATTCGGATGCTCTTATTGGGTGCGAAGTGGCCGATCTTGGCCGCCTGCATCAGAACCGCCTCTCCCATATCCCCCAGGCCGACGATGATCAAATGGGGCGTATAGCCCTGGTCATTCAGCCGTTGCGGATTCGTCAGAGAATATTTCTGGAACAGCAGCCGAGCGCTATTCTGGTAAATATTAAACAGAGAATACCTCAAGCTGTTGGTTGACATTTGGGCGAGGTTATGATCCTTCAATAAGCCATAAAGGTGGAAATTGACGATATGGAAATGGCAGGTGGGCCTGCGTCGAATTTTTTTATTTGCGAGGATATGCACCAACTGGCCGGCGATTTTCGCGTTGACCCCATCATCGCCCGCAACAGCAATCAGATGTTTGGCGTGGGTCACGTGTGCCCGACGGAGCACTTCTTCAGTTGATGCGTCGCCGATTACAATATTCGCCTTCATATCGAAACAACCTCGGATATGCTCATTCTGGGGATTCACCTCAATGGCCACCACCTCGTGCTTATCAAGCAGGAATTCCCGCACCAACTGCGGCCCGTTACGGCCTAAACCGCAAATTACAACATGATTCTTCATCCAGCGCAGTTTAAAGCGGTGATAATGCTCGCGCAATGCAAACAAGGCTACCCACAAAATAGTGCCGGCTGGAACAACGGGAGCAATAAATCGCGCAATTTGGAGTGCCCAGTTCATTGGCGTCACGTCACCTGAGGTGGAGGTAAACAGCTGAAGCGTCAGATAGAGCGCATCCGAGACCGAAAGAATTGTATGGGTGGCAGCGGCACGCATCTCGAAGCCCGTATATCCAAGAGCGATTGCCGCCAAAAAATCGACCACTATGGCGACAACAATAGCGCTTTGGAGCGGAAATCTTTTTTTGCTAACTGCCACGATTCCCCCGTCTATGTCCGATAAATGTTAAATAGCTTGGCCGGAACCAGCCTGCCAACGGCTCTGGAGCCTTTCGAGTATTATATTCGATGCCCGCGCTGGGTGGTAGCTCTTCGACGCCGAGACAGCCGTGACGGGTGTGGCCATATTTTTTGGCATCAAGCGGCGCGGGCCCGCATGGCCCACCATTGTTGGTGCTGGTTGCTCTCACGCATCGCCAGTAGCGTCATCATGGCGGCGGCATGGTCGGCATCCCATTTCATACCGGAGCGTTTCAGTCGTAAGGTCAGCGTCTTACACATCGCCTCGGTCGGCCCTGATCCGATATCCCATCCTTT
>DAHXLH010000221.1:0-6345 GCA_027366115.1 Phycisphaerales bacterium | reverse complement strand
GTGAAATCAGCGGGGTTTGTTCGGATTGAGGATAGCGAATTGCCGCGAGGGGATGAATATCAGCCATTTGAGGTTCCTGTTATACAGTCCAACACACATTACTGTGCTGATTGTAAGGCCAACAACGGGTGGCTGACCAGTAAACGACCCTTTTTGCCAAGATTTTTTCCAACCTGGTGGAACTTGCTGCAACGGCGAGCCAAATCTGAAAGAGCTTTGTCCGGTGCGGGAGATCGGTGGGATGACTTGCTGGATACGGAGGTTGCAGCCCCCTTTTTGCATCACTCATTTTTTTAACCAAGTTTCGCACTTTGCGTGTGTTTTTGATCGCAAAAAAAAGAAAATGGCCTTGGCGCTATCAGCAAGCGGCGTTTTTCTACGAAACGGTTGTGGCACAGACCTGCTTGGGGGAATTCCCCGTCTTTTTGGGGCATGGTTTGCGATATTAGTAGCCATGTTCATCGGTGCCAGTGACCGCAAGAAGAACGGTAAATCGCCCACGTATCCCGGCGCGCCAAAAAAACCTGTAACCTAAAACTCGCTCAGTGTTAACTTCGTCAACTCTTCGTGCCGTTGTGCCGTTGTGGTAAACAAGGTTTGTGATTGAAATGCACCCCATGGCACCATCCGCACGCCCCGCCCATAACGTTGTTCGTTCAGGCCGCCGCAGGCCCGGCCGTTTCGTTTCTCGTTAAGGCCGCAGCCGTTCGTTTCCCATCGCGCCGCTCCCCTGCTCAAATGTTCAACGTCTCAACGCCCAACGTCGGGAATCGGACGGAAGTATCCTTTGATTTTGACGGTATTACGCACGCATATCTGGATGTGCGTTTTCTCGAAAAATCCGCCACCATCGTAAATTGGTTTCCCCTCAATAAACGCGCCCCGGACAGAATCAAATCGCGGAAGCGATCTCTGTTCGCGCGCGAGGTGAACCATGTTGATGACGTCACAATCTAAATTGCGCAAAAGGTGTTCACCACTGTCGGCTGGTAGCCGGTTTTCCGGCATCGGCTTGTTAATCTGGCGCAGCCAATCCTGTAGCGCTTCATACCCTTCGCGCACGACTCGGGTGTACTTTGCGTCTAGAAGATTGAGGCAATAACCAAGGTCGATAACAGCCCCGATGACCGCCGTTTCTTTTCTGACGCCCGCTCGTCCCGTCCGCAATATGCGCTGGCGGGCATACTCCAATGCGCGTGCCGGGCTGTTTTCCCAGAAGTAGATTCCGTGTCCCAACCAGTCATACTCATTCTGACTTGACCGCAAGTGTGTGGATGAGCCGGAAAGAATATTTTCCGCCACGGATCGCTCACAGCCATGGAACCCAAGCACAAAAGAAGGCAACAGCGAATACATGGTTAACCGCACCGTTTAGACAGCTTGGTACCATTTTTATTAAGCACCCCAGCTTTAATCAGCAGTTTCCTGATCCTATCGGGAGAACCTTGCACTGATTTGCGAAGCTCGCGCGACGCCTTCAAGTGCTCTTTAACAATTTCATCGACCGTCATATCAACACCCCTGAATCCAATATCCTTCGCACGGATTATAGCGTATCGACGGCACCGCCGCCAAACCCCGCCCTTCGTCTGCAATTACCGATCAATGCAGTGCCAGAGTGCCCCCCATCGCTTCTGCCAATACCGCAACTACTGCCCAATACCGCAATTATTGAAGCGCAGCACCAACCTAAAACTCCGCCATGCCCCATGCTGAATGCCAAATGCAAACCGCAAATGACTGCAATTACCGCAACCACTGATCAATACCGCAGCTACTGCGCAATACTGCCAATACTGGCTCGCCGTGCTTCCCCCTCCGCACAATCCCCGTTAAAATTTCCGCCATGTTGCCAGATATAATATTCGTCTGCCCCGCAACATTGATGGCACGACACCTTACCCAAGGGCGGGGGCGGCCCAAGAGAATTTCTTTAATAAGCGAAGCCGGCCAAACCATTCGGAGCACAGCGCTATGAAGGCATCGGAAACCAAAGTCCAGAAAATTCTCGAAGGAACAAACCAATACGTGGTTCCACTGTTCCAGCGGCGCTATAGTTGGGGCAAGAAGGAGTGGGAGATGCTTTGGAATGATTTGATCGAAATTTACGCGGAAGAACCAAGCCGCGATCATTTTATGGGGTCTGTTGTCACAGCACCCACTTCGTCGGTTCCTGAGGGCGTGGCAAAATTCCTTCTCATCGACGGGCAACAGCGGCTGACAACGTTTCTTCTGCTCTTAGCGGCGATTCGCGACCTTGCACGAGAGAAGAACGCCGGTAGCCTCGCCCCGGAGATCGACGAAACGCTGCTGCGCAATAAATTCAAAGATGGGCATGATAATTTCAAGCTCCTTCCAACCCACGCGGACCGTGATCCATTTATCAAAATAATCAAAGGGGAACCGCAGGGTGGAAATCAGCCGATCCCCATGGCCTACCAATTTTTCCGTCGAAAGCTATTAAAGGTCAGCGAGAATGGAATTCCGCTGGATTTGGAGAAACTCACGCGGACTTTGATCAGCAACTTGTCGCTGGTAAGTATCGTACTGCACCGAGAGGACAACCCGCATCTTATATTTGAGAGTCTCAATGCGAAAGGCCTGGCCTTAACTCAGGCGGATTTGCTGCGTAATTACTTTTTCATGCGGATTCATGTGGATCAACAAGAGACTCTTTACCACCTTTACTGGAAGCCGATGCAGGAGCAGCTTGAAGAAAGCCTTACGGAGTGCATCCGTCACTTTCTCATGAAAGACGGGGGAATGGTCAAGCAGGGAGATGTCTATATTGCTCTCAAGGAAAAGGCGGATCGCAGAAATACGGATGAGGTCTTGAACTACCTCAAAGAACTCGCCACGTTTGCCGGCTATTATTCCAAAATGATCCACCCGGAGCGTGAAAGTGACCGGCAAATTTCAGAGCGAATGGACAGGCTGAATCGTATTGAGGTCACCACGGCATATCCGCTGATCATGAACGTTTACCACGACCATTCCACAGGTAAAATCACGCACGCGGATTTCGTTGCGGTCCTCGACACCATCGAGAATTTCATGATGCGCCGCTGGATTTGCGGAGTCCCCACGTACACACTCAACAAGCTTTTCGCTGCCTCATACACGCAAGCACTTGCACATGGCAACATGGTTAATGGATTGCGTGCAGTGCTGGCAAGCAAGAATTATCCGGGGGATACTTTATTCCGGGATCGGCTGGCCACCTCACCGCTCTACGCAACGGGAGAGCGGCTGCAGAAAACGAGACTCCTTCTTGAACGGCTGGAGGGTTCCTTCAATCACAATGAGGCGGTCAAACGGGATAACATAACGATCGAACACGTCATGCCCCAAACTCTTACTCCGTGGTGGAGGGAACATTTAGGCGACCAATGCGACGATACATACGCGGTGCTGCTGCACACGCTGGGAAACCTGACGCTGACCGGCTACAACCAAACGCTCACCAACGATGATTTTCCCACCAAGCAGAGGATACTCGGGCAGAGCCATCTTGAATTGAATAGGTATTTTACGGGCTTACAGCGTTGGGATGAGAATGGGATAAAGCAAAGGGGTACGGAGCTTGCAGAAAGAGCAGTGGCAATCTGGCCATATTTTGGCTCAGAGCAGCCAGCCGATCAATCCAACGGGGACGTCACTGGGCGCACGCCGCTCACGTTAGCCGTCCTTGGGGAGCAGTTTCCCGTTAAGACTTGGCGCGACGTTGCGGAGCGGACGGTCGAGACAATTGCACTGCTCGACCCTGACGCGTTCCGGAAACTCGTGGTGGAGTTTCCAACCTTCATAGCAACGGACCCCGCCAAATTTCGTGCCTATCGCACGCTCAAAAACGGATATTACCTTCTGACACATTTCTCAGCCAAAGCCGCCTACCAATTCTGCCAGCGAGCCGTAGAGACCGCGGGCCTACAACAAGAAGATTGGAAGGTGCAATATGCAGAGTAGCAGCGCCCAGCTCGCTTATAATCCACAACCTGACATCGGCTCAAATTGCGACAGGGGTACTGGTTGCGACAGGGGTACTGGCGGTGAGTTGGAGTGCGGGTTCCCACCGGCACGGGGCTTGACAGCACTTGCGGCTCGGCGATCATGGCGTTGCATTAAATGGCGGAAGGAAAGCGATGCCTGATATTGACTATTGGAAGCCAATGATAGCAAGCGCAGCTGGCAGGCACCCCAAGCCATTGATTGCGACATATTACCTCGGCAAAACGTATCCTTCGTGCTCGCGACCGGTTCTGATGTCATGCTCGGACGGAAATGATTACGTTGTGAAGTGGTTCAATCCTCCAAGAATGCTTTTCAACGACCAAGTGGTTGGAATTCTAGGGAGGCTCATTGGTGCCCCGGTTCCTGAAGTGCGCTTGGTCAGCGTACCCGGCAGTTTAGCCACCGATTCTGCTTTGCGGCATATACAGGGAGGAATTTGTCACGGGTCTCAATTCCTGCGGCAGGTTTCGGAAAGCCGGGAGTATTTTACATTTACGACGGTTCGTGAAAACAGATCGAGATTTGCTCTGTTGGCGGTACTCTACGGATGGGCGTTTGTTGGACATGATCATCAATTTCTTTATGGGACCCAGCCGCCACGGCTGGTCTATTCACATGATCACGGCCATTTTTTCCCGCGCGGTCCGGGATGGAGCACCGCCTCGCTTCAGAAGGCTCCTACCGCAGCTCTTGATTCGCTTATAATTGAAAAGTGTGATTTGAACGAGGACGAATTGCAACCTGCGATCCAGTCGCTTCATAAGGCCACCAACGAAGCGATTGCCGGCGCTGTGGCGGCACCGCCGGAAGACTGGGGCGTTTCGCTCGATGAGC
This sequence comes from Phycisphaerales bacterium, assembly GCA_027366115.1. Classification (GTDB taxonomy): domain Bacteria; phylum Planctomycetota; class Phycisphaerae; order WQYP01; family WQYP01; genus JAMDCX01. The sequence continues at coordinate 1,500 of DAHXLH010000221.1, read as the reverse complement.
GGGTGGCGTTGGCGGAATATCTGGCCTCTCGGCGCGACGTTCTGATATCCTCAGGCCCCAGAGACTAATAAGAAAGGAGATGCAAATGATGACGACAGGAACCTCGTATTACTGCGTTGCACGCTATGTGCCGGATCCGGTTCGTGACGAGGGGATCAACTTCGGTGTTTTCGCTTTTGGAACCAGTGGCGGCGGCGAAGAGACCGTGAAATTTCTCTCTATTTCCAATTGGGCCCGGCTGCGGAAATTCGGCGGTGAAAATATTGACTTCCTCAAGGAGTTCTCAGAATCCGCGAAACGCATGCGCGCCGATGAAATCCGGCACATGGCGGAAAAATGGCGAAACTCCATTCAACTTTCGGAGCCGCGGGCTGCAACGCTTCCACCGGACGACCTGCTGCCCGCGATTGTGAAACGATTCTTAGTGGATATTGGCCCGGCGGAATTGGGCTATCGCCGGAAGGAGGATATCGTTCGGGTCGTTAGAAGAGATATTGGTGAAGCGCTGCTCACGCAGATCGGTTCATACGCGCGGGCCTATCTTAAGACAGCGCATGAAATTCAAGGGAAACGTGGCAAGCACACCTTTGACCTGGGGGTGGGAAATGGACGCCCCTATTTTCTGGCGCAGGCCATTTCATTCGAGATTTCAGACCGGCGGCAGATCGGGAAGCAGGTCGATGCCACGGCATGGGCGGTTGAAGACATCGCACCAAAAGAAAATGGGCCGCCGGTGGGTGTCGTTATTTTGCCGCCTAAAAGCGTGGACGACGGTGAACAACGGGAACTGCATCAAAACGCTATCGCCATTTTTACCGACCTAGGGGCCCAGGTTGTCCAGGAGGATTCAGTCCGTGAGTGGGCGGGCAGAATGGTCAGTGAACATGTCCCGACGGCGTAACTTTGGTTATTTTCCGCCACCAATGCACTGAGATACCCCAGCGGAGTTGATTCAGTGATCGCTTATACCCGTTAATTGACGAGAACATCGCATTACGGGGCATAACGACTAATGTTTTTAGCGAATGTTCCAACTTGATGAATCGATCACTTACACGTTGGGATGGCCGTTTCTTTCTCGTGGCTACCTTGGTCCCCGGCTGGGCAACAATTGGGGCAGGCGGAGGTTGGCCGCCGTTAGCAGTTGCCCGGCCAACTCACTGGGCCTTGGCATACAGTTGGCGCTGAACTTGCCACCGATCCGCAGATCCATGGCGCAAATCGTCGTCAACGTATTGAGCCCATGCTGCACCGTCGGTGTCCGTCTTTTAAACCGCGTGATCCATTAAACAATGGGACACGAGAATCTGGTGCCGTCGCAAGCGGAGGGAGAAAAGCGATGCCGGTGTTTGTGCCGGTGGCGAATCTGCCCGCGGCAACGACTACCCAGGTGAACCAGCGGCTGCCGGATATCTGGAAAAGTCGGCAATTCAGCGACAAGAAAAGCATTCAGGTTCGGGCCGCCGCATAACCGCAAATACCTCATGCCCAAAGATTACG
>DAHXLH010000220.1:0-33363 GCA_027366115.1 Phycisphaerales bacterium | reverse complement strand
CGCTTTGGTGGGAGCCACAGCCAATAACAACAAAGCATTGCAACATCAGTTCCGTACCTTGGGCTATGTGGCATCGGCCCCCGGGGCACAGAGTGTGTCACGCACCATGGATTTTGCCTATGACTATTGGTGCGTAGGGGCCATGGCTGAACTGCTGGGCAAACATGCAGACGCGAAAATGTTTTACAAACTGGGGCAGAACTATAAAAATCTTTTTGATCCTCGAACCGGTTTCATGCGCGGCAAGCTGGAAGACGGATCCTGGCGCACGCCGTTCCGCCCGGATCAGGAATACTGGCATGATTACACCGAATCAGACGCGTGGGAAGCCACATTTAATGTCATGCAGGACGTACCGGGACTCATTGATCTGTTAGGTGGTGATCAGGCATTTATCGCCAAACTCGATGCCCTGTTTACCGCTCCATCCAAAGTTTATGCTTCTCCACCCGATATCAGCGGCATGGTGGGGCAGGACGCCCAGGGCAATGAACCCAGCAACCACATTCCGTATCTCTACCCCTTTGCTGGTGCAGCCTGGAAAACGCAATATTGGATTCGTAAAGTCCTGAGCCTTTACAACAATACCCCCAACGGTATTCCCGGCAACGACGACTGCGGACAAACCTCCAGCTGTTTTGCCCTAGGGGCCTTGGGCTTCTATCCGGTCAATGCGGTTACCGGCGTTTATATCATCGGCAGCCCGCTGATTAACCGCGCCAAGATTCATAACCCGGCCAAAGGAACCACCTTTACCATCATTGCGGAGAACAATTCGCATGAGAATATGTACATACAAAGTGCCAAACTCAACGGCCGCGAATTAACCCGCGCGTGGTTTACCAATGCGGATATTCTCGCCGGCGGTGAATTGTATTTCCGCATGGGCAGTAAACCCAATAAGGACTGGGCTAGCGCCAAGGCGGATCGGCCGCCCTCAGGATTGATCGCATCAACGATCTGATAACCGCGGTTGCGGAAAAAATTAGCGAACATATCTGATTGCTTGGCCAATCGGGCCATTTCGCGGATAGAATTCCATAATAACTGTATACTTGGCAGTGAGATATTATGGACCAACGTTATTCAGATTTGGAAATTTTACCGGTGCCGGAATCGGATATTGCCGCCCTGGTGGAATTGTTTCTGCTGGTGGAGCGACAACATGAGCAATATTGGCCCTTGCGCTGGGCTTTGCGACCCGATATTCAGCAGCGCTATACGCGATGGATCAGCGGTAATCACGCCAATCCGGAGTGGCTGTTTATTATCGCCCGGCGAAAAACGCATCACGCCAGCGGCGGCGACTCGGGAGAAGTTCTGGGTGGGCTGGCTGCGGCAATTAATCAGGAAATACCCATTTATCAATTTACCCATTACGCATTTATTCATGACCTGGCCGTTCGCCCTGATGCACGCCGCCAGGGCATCGCCAAGGCCCTGATTCAGTATTCCCGACAATGGGCGCAGGATAAAGGCGTCAATCAATTGCGCCTGATGGCCGCAGCGCGAAACACCGCCGCCAAGGCGCTATTTGAGAAACTCGGCTTTCAGACAACTTACGCCGAAATGGTGTTGCCTGTTAATTCAATCTGATTCCCTTGGGATAAACATGCACGATCTCATCCCGCCATCTCAGCAACAACCTTTGGTACCAGTAAATAATCCGGTGGACGCCGCCCCTGATCCCGCCGCAGTTCCCCCACGGCAACCGGGAATTATTTCGCGGATATGTGAAAGCGCCTTGCTGCTGCTGATTCGACTGTATCAGGTGACGCTGTCCCCTTTTTTGGGCGGCCACTGCCGCTATGAACCTACGTGCAGTATGTACGCCATTCAAGCCGTTCAAGAGCATGGCCCAGGGCGCGGTGGGTTGCTGGCGCTTAAGCGTCTGCTGCGTTGCCACCCCTTTGTAAAAGGCGGCTACGACCCGGTGCCCCCCCGGCGACCGCATCAGTAAGACGCTTCCGTTGGGTGGGTTTGAAAATGCGCTTGCCGGGTTATGGTGTGGAATTTTTCGTGACGGCAGCCCGCATCCAGCCGTGACGCTGCCGAGTCAGGCTGGTTTTTTTTACGACATTTCGTGTGCAACGATGGTATGCGTCATTAGCCCGATGCGGCAGGGTCGAATTGGTCGCGGAAATTGGATTTACTGACACGGTGCGCTCCGAACCGTCGCACTTGGTTTTGGCCAGTGCCGGTCTGGAACGCGGATATTCCCGCAACCGCTCCCCGCTTCAAACCGTGACGCTTCCGCGTCGGTTGGCTAAGGGGCTGTTTTCTCAGTGCCGTTTTCGCAGGCGAAGAAGCATGTAGACGGCCATCGCGTCGAGTATGGTACCGATGGGTAGGGCGATCAGCATTTTCCAGGCCAGGGAAATGGCGGCATGGTAGCGGCTGCCATAGTGGTCATGCGGAATCAGTGCGTTGGGCATGCCGGCCAAAGAGGCGAGCGCCCAAAAGCCGATCAGCACCAGCAGGGTTCCCATGACCAGCATCAGCGGCACGGCAACGCGATACCACTCATGGGGCCCAGGGGCTATGGGGCGCTGCGCGGCGGGTGCTGCCGGCGTAGGGGATTTTTGGTTAGCCAGCGGCTCAATGACTTTTGCTTCCGGGATTTCCGCGTGCGTATGCTTTCGTGGTATGGGGCGTGCAACGGGTTGCGGCCGGGGGGGCGGGATGTTACCGCGGGAGGCTTTCATATCCGCTTCCAATGCCGATCCCAACGGGGAAAAGATATCCGGCTGCGTATTTCCCTGGGCCAGCATGGCCACAAAACCCGTCGCACTGCGCGGGTCATCGGCACTGGCGGGCAACTGGGGTTCGGAATTGTCCAAATTCTTCAGGGCATCCAGTGTATCTTGCCGCACGGGCGGTATTTTCTTTTTCTTATCCATCAGGGTGCTCCTTCCGGCTGCGACGGGTGGCTTTGCAGACGCCAGAGAGCTTTGATGCCGTAGCCATTGGCTAATGATCGCATATCCATGGGGCGTTTGCCAACCGGTTGCACGATTAAAAGTTCAAGCGCGCCGGTGCCGCAGGCGATAAATAATCCGGGCAACACTTCCCCCGGTTTTCCGGACGGTTGACTGGCGGACAATTCGCGACATTTAAGTAACGATACTTTCGCGCGAACGTCGCCATCAGGTGTCAGCAAATCAGCCAGGCAGCCCGGCCACGGAGAAAGTCCTCGGATGCGGCAGGAAACCTGACGCGCGGACTGCGCAAAATCCACATGCGCCATGTCTTTGGATAATTTGGGTGCCGGAGAAATACGTGTGGCATCCTGTATGGCGGCGCGGACGCATTGGGTTTCGATCTGCCCGAGAATCTGCTGCATCAGCGGTGCGCCCAATTCGGCCAGGCGATCATGCAGTTCGCCGGCGGTTTCGCTATCCCCGATGGGAGTGGGAATTTGTCCGAGGATTTCGCCGCCATCCATGATATTGGTCACGCGAATAACCGATACGCCGGTGGTATGTTCGCCGGAAAGGATGGCACGCTGAATCGGTGCCGCTCCGCGAAAGGCCGGCAGCAGCGACGCATGAAGATTCACGCCGCCATGGGGGGCCAAATGCAAGACCGTATCGGCGAGTTTTTGGCCAAAGGCGATCACCACGAAAATGTCCGGAGCAACAGCACGCAACCCCGCCAGGACTTGGGGGGTATTGACGTTGGCGGTTTTCAGCACTGGCAGTCCAAGCTCGGCCGCGTATGCCGCGATCGGCGTCGGGGTGCAATGACGCCCCCGTCCCGCAGGTTTATCCGGTTGTGTCACCACCATTGCCACTTCATGACCCGTCTGGATCAAGGCTTTGAGCGTAGGCAAACCAAAAGCCCCAGAGCCAAGAAAAAGCGTTTTCATGCAATCAACATAACGCAGGTGTTAAATCGCGCCTACCGGCTGATTTAATTTTTCGCGCAGCGACGGCATAACCTCCCGCACTTCCGCCGCTATGCGGGTATTGGGGAATTGATCCGTGATCTGCTGTCCAATTCGGATCGCTTCACCCCAATTCTTGTCATTGCATTGCAGAGCGAATTGCACTCCTAGCTGCTGCAACTGCTTCTTGAACACATCGCGGGCAATTTCCTTAAACCCTTCGCCTTCGCCCGGCGTCAGGTACTGATCAAGCTGCTTGAGCAGGTCCACGCTGCGGTCCACATCTTCCTTGGTGACGGCGTCTTTCCATTCTTTAAGCAAGGTCCGTTTATGATTCTCCTTGGCGGCCTGAATGCGCTCCGGCAACCGCACGACATCCGCATGGCCGGTAAACGTGCGTGTGAGATGTTCCATTTCCCGTGCCGCGGCGGTCCAGTCAAATTTCTTGAGCAACTGGTCAAAATGTTCCAGGGCTTCGCGCACTTCGCGTTCAATAAATCCCTTGCGCGCGGTCTCCACCATGTCACGAAATTGTGCTGCTTCCTGCCGGTTGCCGAAGCGCCGTTCCATTTCCGCGGCCAGCCAATAAGCGCCGTCGTAATCGTTTTTATCGATATCTTCCCGGATGGCGTGTCGCAGAGCTTCGCGGTCTTTGTGGCGATACGCAATTTGCTTGGCGGAATCAGAAAGTCCGGCACTATCCCGGATGCCCTCAAGCAGTTGGCGATGCGTTTCCATGGCGCCGCGCAGTTGCTCATATTGCCAATGATCATTGCTTAAGGACTGTATCTTCAGGCTCATACCCACATAACTCAGGACGGCCAGCGATACAATTATCACGCCGATCCCCAGAAGCAAAAGGCCGGGGGTGATGGCAGCCATGGCCTGCGGCGTATCGGCGGCGGTTTTAATGCCTTGCAGCGCGGCTACCAGAGCCACTAGGCCTGCAACCAGACAAGCCACGCCTGCCAAGGCGGCAATAAAACTCACCCAGCGAGATCGTTTTATTAAATGTTCCGTGTTCATAAGCATCGATCTCCAAAAAACCCAAAACCTGATTGGCAGTTTGCCAAGTGCGTCTTGGCGGATCAGCCGAGGGCCGGCCGGGGAAAACGGGCTTTTCCAGCCCACTCGACGTCAGGCCGGCATACTTGCGACTTTATTGCCGGCAAAAAGTGCCGTCATCAAAAGTATTATAGCCCAACAAAATGCCCTGTGCACCAGTGTCGGCCATCCTCATCCACCGCCCGTGCGATGGAGGCGATACGTCTACCGGCAATTATATCGGCGTTTGATTGCATTTTCGACAATAAAGAGTAATCTGGTACGGGTGAAAAAATTTGAAGTATTCTTCAAGTTTTACTGGTTTATGGGCCGATAGAAACTCAGTAGAACGGGTTGTATAAAATTATGGGTTCAAACTCCAAAACTTCTTCTCGAAAAACGCCGTCGGCCGTGAATCATCGCCGGGTCTTCACGGTGCTGTCCTCTCTTGTAGCTACGCTGGCGTTAACGGCGGGGCTGCTGCTGCTGTTGGAAGGGCAACCCATTACCAGTGCTGGCCCGTACATGATGAATATTTCCAACAACATGCAAAATTGGAATTCCGTTATCCATGCGGCCAGCCCATTGCGGAATGGCCGCTGGAACTATATCATCATCTATCAATCCGGGAGTCTGTCCGGTAATTCAGCCGAGCTCTCGGAGGGCAAAGATGTAGGAGGAATAATCAAGCCCCAACATGCGGGGAACATGACGCAGGGTGCTAATTTTCATTTTGTGGTGGATAACGCCCGAAATGGCCTTGGTAACCCCGACGGATACGTGCAACGAGGCTTGGCCTGGCAGGAACAATTATCTACCGCACCGTATTTTTCCTGGCCTTATTTAACACCTCCTCATTATTCTGCTTATGCCAATGCCGTAGGTGTCTGTATCATCGGAGATGTCAATCGCCAGGGTTATTCCAGCAGTCAGATACGTTCCACAGTGTCGCTCATCAAAACCTTGGAGCGGCGTTTGAATATTCCAAACTCCTGCGTCAAATTACAGTGGGAAATTCGCGGACAGGCTACCGCGCGTGAGCGCGCCTTTGGCCGTGAGTTTCATCATCTGCTTCGGCGTTGAACCACTGAAATCCCGCTCACATCTTTTCGGGCTGGAAAATAGCAACGAAAGCGAATATTATATAGCATGTTTGGGGCATCATGCCCGGCAGCTTCGATTGCTGCTGCGGCGGGGCATTGACGTTGTTGGCCGGCCGGCAAGAAGGAACTCTGTAATAAGGCTCGATCTGGGTGATGGAAGTTCTACCCGAAATTCCTGATTTTGAAGTGTTATCCTGTCTGGGTTATGGGGCCAGGAGCACGATTTATGCGGTTTGTGAAATCCGCACGCGCCAAGTCTACGCGCTTAAACGAGTTCTACGGCGCAGTCCCGAAGATGACCGCTTTCTCGAACAGGCGGAACAGGAATATGCCATCAGCAGCCATTTTACTCATCCGGTTTTGCGAAAAAGCCATCGCTTAATTCGTCGGCGAAAATTTCTCTCGACCACAGAACTACATTTATTGATGGATCTTTTCGATGGGGTCTCTCTGGATACCGAACGGCCCTCGAGCCTCAAATCCCTGATTGAAATATCCTGCCGCGTGGCGGAGGGGCTTTCCGCCATGCATAAAATGGGTTACGTTCACGCTGATATTAAACCTAACAATATTATGATCAATCAGAATAATGATTGTAAAATTATCGACTTCGGCCAGAGCTGCGCTATTGGTACAGTAAAAAATCGGATACAAGGTACCCCCGATTATATTGCCCCGGAACAGGTGGCCCTTGGGCCGCTGACCCCCGCCACCGACATATTTAATTTCGGAGCCAGCCTTTACTGGTGCGTAACCGACCGCCATGTTCCAACGGTCATACCCAAAAAGAAGGCCGGTGCCAGCGGCGTGGATTCCCGCACGCTCATTCCACCGCATGAAATAAATCCGCGAATACCGTCGCAGTTATCCCGCCTGATTCTTGAGTGTGTGGAAAATCGCCCGTCCGACCGCCCCCCGAGCATGGAAGAAGTCCATGCCCGACTGCAATTAGTCTTAAGCGTAAGCTCTGCGGTTTACCTCCAGCGTGCCAATGCCGCCGCCCGCGACAGCCAGATCGCAGACGCGCAGGACAGTAATCCCGGAGGCACCACCTCCGCAGCCGACGCGGATACCGTAACTTGAATAATTACGGCGAATTCTGCCATCGACACTTTTGATTGAATTATTGGACCCGATTTGGCCGATGCTTAATCCTGATGGCGCATATGTAAGCTGTGCCCGTGGCCGTGCGAAAGCCGGCCTGCGACGATCAAGAGGAACAAAGGAATCTATGTCCGCCCGTCAAACCATTGATTACCTGCGCCAGGGGGCGGCACTGAATCGTGAAGATGCTTTGCGCAATGGCCACATGCTGCATTTCCCGGCATCCGGTGAACTAGTTATTGCCGGCGACCTGCATAACCATTGGCGGAACTATGAAAAAATAAAGACCTTTGCCGCGCTGGAGCGTTTCCCGGAACGGCACGTGATATTGCAGGAAATTATTCATGGTGGGGCCTTGGGACCGGACGGTGAGGATGGCAGCATCCAAATGCTCCTTGATGCGATCGACTGGGCTTTCCAGTTTCCGGGGCGGGTGCATTTTCTTTTGGCCAATCATGATTTAGCCCAGATTCAGGCGATCCCCATCATGAAAGATGGCTACGACCTGACGGAACGGTTTAATCGTGGCTTCAGTGTTTTTTACGGCGGTAAAGCGGCTGACGTATCAGCGGCGTTTCGCGAGTTTGTGCATAGTATGCCGTTGGCGGGCATTACCATCAGCGGCATATTTTTAAGCCATTCGCTGCCCGGTGATCTTGATCTGCCGTCCTTTGACGCCGGCATTGTACGTCGCACCCTGACCGACGCGGATTATCAGCGAAACGGTTCGGTATATAAGATGGTCTGGGGCCGCTCGCAAAGTGAACAGACCCTGGCCGCCCTGAGCAAGCTCTGGTGGGCGGATGCTTTTATCTGTGGGCACCAGATGCAGGAAACCGGCTTCGGGGTGCTGGGTAAAAATATGCTGATTTTGGATTCCTCACATAATCACGGCGTTTTATTGCCCTTGGTTCTCGACCGCCAATACACCCTGAAGGATATGGTAAAAGTATTGGTTCCATTGGCGGGTATCGAATAACCGTGCAGCTTGCCATGATGACGCTCTGCGCAATGTTATTTAGCATCATAAACGCATAAACCGCAAAAGCGTATTTTCAGTGCGGGACGTTTTCTTTTCACCGCCTTTTATGTTTCAATACTCCCACCAGAAAAATCCTGTTGCGCGCAACGGAGCTCTGGGATTTAGCAGTTTGGCACCCTGACAGTGCGCCGGACTGTGCGGAATATTCAAACGGCACGAAAAATAGAATTGCCGAACGAGGAATTTTACATGATGGTTTATCGGCACCCCAACGCTTTTCGTTACTGCTTAATTACAACTGCGGCCACCACCTTGGCGTGGGCCATGGGCGGATGCACGCAGAACCGTTCGCCGAGGCCGAGCACTATTTCCGCTGCCGCGTTTATTCGCCCCGGTGCGCCGCTTTCTGATCCGGCATCCAACCAAGCCTCGGTCAAAACCCCGGCACCGACATCGCAATCCAATCATGCACCGGTACAAAACGCTCCAATTGCTTCGACAACGGCGATTTCTGTCCCGCGCGCCAATATTCAGGCGGTGGCGACTCCGGCCCCCGGAACCAACTTGGCTGTGGCCGCACTGCTGGGAACGGTCAACAGCAAGCCCATTTTTGTCCAGGACGTACTGCGGCCGATTTCCAAAGAATTAAAAAACGCTGCCGCGATCAGCAAAACCCCGGCGTACTTCCAGCAGCAGGCGGCGCAAAGCATTGCCCGCGAACTCAACGTGCAGATTGACGATATTCTTTTTCTGGCCAAGGCCAAAAGATTTTTGAGCAAAGACGATATGAAGGAAGTGGCGGCTGTCGTGGCCGCCCGAAAGGCCAAAATTGTCGCCCAATACATGGGATCAGAACAACTGGCGGACCGCGCCTTGCGGCAACAGGGAAGTTCTCTGAATCAAAAACTTCAGGCCATTCGGAATCAGACAATCATAGGCATGTACCTGAATCGCACGGTGTACCCCAAGCTCATCAGCACCCGGCGCCAACTCTGGCATTATTATCAAGCCCATATCGCCAAGTACACGCAACACGCTTCCGTGGATCTTTTTACCATCACGTATCGTGTGATCAACCAGTGGCCGCGTGATCCCAATGATCCCACACATACCCAACCAGTCGCCCATGCCAGTAAAGCCCAAATTGCCGCAGCGTGCCGCAAGGCTGTGGCTTATTGTAATAAGCTGGAAAGTGAAATTCGCCACGGCGCTAATTTCGCACTTCTTGCGGAAAATAATTCCTCCGATCCGGCGGCGGATAATGGCGGCCACTGGCCCAACACGCGGCGGGGCGAGTTGTCCAACCCACTGATTGAAAAAACAGCCTTCTCTCTTAAGCCTCATTCCATGGCTCCGCCGCTGCTGATAAAAAACAAAACCAACCCGCGCGGCGATGCAGTGGTGATTATCCGCGTAGGTGCGGTGACGCGCCATCACGTCATCCCTTTCGGGCAGGAACAGGCCGCCATCGCTCAACTGCTGCGGCAGCGCATGTATCGGCACTTCATGCAGATTTATCAGCATAACATGTACGACCCTGCCTCAGTCCAGGCCATGACCAAGATGGTCTCCACCGCGGAACAGGTGGCGACATCCCTCTATTTCACTCACTAAAACAACCGATGCCGGACGCACGCTTTCTAAAATTTTTCCCCGCCACGGCAGCGACTGCGTCGCCTGAGCAATGGCCCCGCACTTACTCGGACAGGCTCTTAGCAAGCAAATGCTGGTCGAAACGCAAAACACTTTATCTACGGCCTGCGGCGCAATCTTTATAAAGCAGTGTCGGGTCATGTCAATGACAGATGGATTAAACACAATACGCAATACAACGGATGTTGGCCAAGCCGCTCTCACCCTGGCGATTGGCATTGTCATTGAGCAAATCAACAGGCTCTCGCCCAGTGATAAGAAGGATCTATTCGGATTGGTAAAAGCACTGTCCACGGCTCAAAGTGCCGAGGATTTGGAGGCGGTCCGCAGCGGCATGCTGGAAATACTTGATCAGCATGAGTATTCAGCCCGTCCATTCGAATTCCCAGCGACAGAGTCTCCGGGGGGCCTCGCTAAATGGAATCAGCACGTTGCCACTAAAGTTTGTGAACTGCGTGAGGCTGCGAACAAAACCCAGGCGCGCTTCGCTGAAGAAACAGGCTTGACGCAGAGCCATATCAGTCGTATCGAGAACGCGGAACTTAGCCCGTCCCACCGGACGGTGGAGAAACTGGCTGCCGCGCTGGGTGTTGATCCTGCCGAGATCGATCCGACACGGTAATTGCAATAGCCGCATCTATTACTGAAAAGTCCCGCAGCGCCGAAAAAAAGCCGGGCGGTTTGAATACCGACCCGGCTTGATAAGTGGAGGCGGAGGGAGTCGAACCCTCGTCCCGTGGCAGGTTGAAGATCACCTCTACGTGCGTAGACTGCATGTTAATCTCAAATCGCCGGACGCCGACAGTCTGACTTCCGGAAATTCCAGCCCATCCTGGGTCTTAGCAAATGGCCGATAGACGTTGCCACCTGAGCATTCCGCTAGTCGTCAGTTCGTCGCAGGCCGCGGACTTCCTGCGGGAACCGGGTTGCCTGTTTAATTAGGCAGCCAACCGAAGGCTTGCGCCCCCGGCTGTTGGGAACTTAAAGTTCTCAGCATTTGATTTTTTGCCACTCAGTTTAACGACTTGTTTGGCAGGTCGGCACGCCATCATCGACACTTCTGTCCGGTCGATACCTTTCGCCCCCTTTCAAAGAGCTAAATCAACTCTCTATTATACCTCGCCGCAAGCGGGTCAACAAATCCATAAAAACCAACTGTCGGAGTATCGGGAATTCCACCGCCCGGATTTAGCGGCAGTGAAAGCAACGGTGATGCCCGGCCTAGTGTTACATGAATTCGACTACTACTTCGACTATGTATTGGGCATCGTATCGCGATTAAAATCCTTTAGGGATGTGTAGCCGCCATTCCTTAATGTACTGAGTCTCCGTCATGCCATGCGTGAGTCCTCCCAAGAAACATTTATTATCAAATGCGAAAAATAGCCAAGTTTACTTGCATCATAGCCCCGGTTATTGGTATCCTAATGAGGCTGGAAGCGCAGTTTTCCCGGCAGAGAAATTTGGCCGGGCACCGTGGCTCTTGAGCCGAGCTGTTATAAGGAATGAAAGGTGAAACTGCTTATAGATATTTTTTAAGCCCATGCCCCGCGGCCGATGCGACGCCCGGCATGGGTGAAACATCGGCACGGTGCGGTGTGGTGTGACCACCGAAGTCTGTGCCCGCGAGAAACGCCCTGCTGATGCGATTGATTTCGCCCGGCGGAGAAGGACGATTCTGGCGGGCTTGCTGTTTATATAGAGATTCAAAAGCATCAGGATAGTCAGAAATTTTTTACTCTTTTTAGGATACAGAGGTATTTATCATGGCCCACGACTTAACCCGTTATCGCAACATCGGCATTGCCGCTCATATTGATGCCGGCAAAACCACCGTGTCGGAGCGCGTACTGTTTTACACCGGTAAAACCCATAAGATCGGCGAAGTGCACGAAGGTACCGCCGTCATGGATCACTTGGAAGAAGAACAGCAGCGCGGTATCACCATTACCGCGGCGGCCACGACGTGCCCCTGGCGCTTAAGCGGCCGGGAAGATGGCGATGAATATATTATTAATCTCATCGACACCCCGGGCCACGTGGACTTTACCGTGGAAGTCGAACGCTCTTTGCGCGTGCTCGATGGTGCGGTGGCCGTGTTTGATGGTCGCGAAGGCGTCGAAGCCCAATCGGAAACGGTCTGGCGGCAGGCCACGAAGTATCATGTTCCGCGGCTCTGCTTTGTTAATAAGATGGACAAAGTCGGCGCGGATTTTGAATTCTGCGTTAAAACAATTCATGACCGTCTGGGCGCTAACCCGGTTCCGATTCAGATTCCCATCGGTGCCGCTGAAAACTTCGCAGGCGTCATTGATCTACTGGAAATGAAGGGCTATCAGTGGGATGAAGAATCCAAGGGGCGCACATGGGGTGAAATTCCCATACCGGCGGAATTCAAAGCCAAAGCGGATCAGGCCCGCGCTTATATGATTGAAAAAGCCGCGGAATGCGATGATCAGTTGATGGAAAAATATCTTTCCGATCAGCCCATCAACAACGACGAAATTAAGGCCGCGTTGCGCAAGGGCACCTGTGCCATCAAAATTAACCCTGTGTTGTGCGGTTCCGCTTTGAAATACAAAGGCATACAACTGCTGCTTAACGCCGTGGTGTATTACCTTCCCAGCCCGATGGATAAGCCGCCGATGGTGGGCCATGATGTGCGTGAAAAAAGCAAGGAGCTGATTCGTAAGGCGGATATCAATGAGCCGTTCTGCGGCATTGTGTTTAAGATCGTCAGCGATCAGCACGGTGATTTGAGTTATGTGCGCGTGTATTCCGGCAAACTCGATTCCGGAGCGCGTATTATCAATTCCACACGGGATAAAAAAGAAATTGCCTCGCGTATCTGGGAAATGCACGCCGCCGATCGTATTCAACGCGAATACGCCGAAGCCGGTGACATCGTCGGTGTCGTGGGCTTCAAATATGGTCTTACCGGCGATACGATCTGTGATCCCGATCATCCGATTCTCCTGGAAAAAATGGAATTCCCCGAGCCTGTTATCAGCATGTCCATTGAGCCGAAAAGTGCCAATGACAAAAATAAGCTCGGTGAAGCCCTTACCACGCTACGTCGCGAAGACCCCACCTTCCGCAGTAACTTTGACCCGGAAACCGGCCAAACCATCATCCACGGGATGGGCGAATTGCACCTGGAAATCATTGCCAACAAACTCAAGCGTGACATGAAAGTGGATGTCACCGTCGGCAAGCCCAAAGTCGCGTACAAAGAAACCATCACCAAGGCCGCGGAAGCCCAGGGTAAACACGTCAAGCAGAGCGGCGGTCGCGGCCAATATGGCGACTGCTGGATTAAGCTTGAGCCGTATGTGCCCGCGGAAGGTGATGATTCCGAAGATACGCTGCTGTTTGAAAACGACATCAAGGGCGGCTCGATTCCCCGCGAATATATTCCGTCGGTGGAGTATGGCGTGCGGCAGGCTGCTAAATCCGGTGTTCTTGGCGGCTTCCCGATGCTGAATATGAAAGTATCGCTTTTTGACGGCAGCTACCATGATGTCGATTCATCGCAGATCGCCTTTGAACAGGCTGGTATTCTGGCCATGCAGGCGGCTTGCAAGAAAGCCGGGCCGGTGCTGCTTGAGCCGATCATGAAACTTCAGGTCACCACGCCCATTGAATTCGCCGGGCCGGTGCAGGGTGATATTTCCAGCCGCCGCGCCATGATTGAAAACACCGAAAACCGCGGTAACACGCAGGTGATCGATGCCACAGTTCCGTTGGCGAACATGTTCGGCTATTCCACGATTCTGCGTTCACTTACGCAGGGCCGCGCCAACTACACCATGGAACCGCACAGCTACGCGCAGGTGCCCAACCATGTGAAAGATGAAGTTCTGGCCAGCCTGAAGTAATCCTTCTCCGTTGCCGGTCATCAGGTGGTTTTAAAAAGTTAACGCCCGGTCGATGTAAAATCGACCGGGTGTTTTTTTATCCCCGGATTACCATCCGGTGCTATGGTGCAACCAGTAAAAAAGTTGAGCGGTTGGAAGACCGGCCGCCGTAATAACCGGCCGCCTTAATAAGTGCCAGAAATGCTTGCCGTGATTATAATCGTGCTCGCTTGCCAGCGGCGGCCTCTTTGGGGCTTGCGCGGCGGCACTGTGGAACAACTGCGGGTAGATTTACCGGCGGTAGCGGAGTTTGTGGTATGCCCAAAGACCCAGCCTGGGCACGAGCGATCATTCATTCGACGGGGGTGTTTGCCGCCGTGGTGGGTGGCGCCGGCCAAATCCTTTTCGTCAATAAAGAAGTCGCATCCAATTGCGGTCGCAGTGCCGATGCGCTGCTGGGGCAACCAGCTTTAGATTCTATTTTATCGCCTGAAAATGCTCATCAGGTGATGGCGTTATTGGCGAACCGGGATGCGGTCCACAGCCCCATCCATTTTGAACAAGTTTGCTGCTGCAATCAGCAACATCCGCGCATTATTGCCTATGTGGCAACCCGGCATTCCCAGCAGGACACTGGTGAGGCGGTAGCGATTCTGGCGGGTTTTGATGTTACCGGTCGGGCCCAAATAACCGATGCCCTGCGCCGCAGCGAGGCGCAGGTCCGGGCCATCGTTGAAACTGCCGTGGATGCCATTATCACCATGGATGATCGCGGCATTATTGAATCCTTTAATCCAGCGGCGGAGCGCATCTTCGGCTATAGCGCAGCAAAGGCCATTGGGCGAAACGTCGAGATGCTCATGCCCGAGCCATACCACAGTGAGCATCATCATTATGTCAATAACTATTTGCGCACCGGCCACGCGAAAATTATTGGCGTAGGCCGTGAAGTAACGGGCCTGCGCAAGGATGGCGGCACTTTTCCCATGTATCTGGCGGTAGGGGAGCAGAAAATTAGTGGAGCCCGGCATTTTACCGGAATCGTGCGTGATATAACCGAACGCAAGCGCATGGAGGCGGAAATTCTGCACATTGCGGAACGTGAGCAGCGCCGTATCGGGCAGGATTTGCATGATGGCCTGGGACAACTTTTGACCGGTGCCGCCATGGTATCCAAGGCTATTGCACAACGGCTGAAGAAAAAGTCTAAACTCTTAGCCAGTGAAACGGAGAATCTTACCGCCCTGCTCAATGATGCCATCGCGCAGACCCGCCGGTTGGCACGGGGCCTTCAACCGCTGGATCAGGCGGATGAGTTTCCTACCGCCTTACAGGAATTAGGTTACCAGATGGAATCTATTGCGGGGATCAGTTGCCGAATTCGCGCCGATGCGCTGCCGGAGTCATGCTCTCTGCTGGCGGCCACTCATCTTTATCGTATCGCGCAGGAAGCCATGAACAATGCCGTCCGTCACGGGCAGGCGAAAAATATTGAAATCAGTTCCAAAACGCTAGGCTCATTGGTACGCTTAACTATCCGTGATGATGGCTCGGGCTTTGCCGAACCACGTGGGCGAGGCTTGGGATTGCGCATCATGGATTATCGTGCCCGTGTTATTGGCGGACACTTGGATATTCGCAGCAGCCCCGGCGCAGGCGTCACTGTGGTCTGTTCCGTTGGCGGTCCTGAACCAAATTTGGAGACCCTACATCATGCCGACTATTCGCCCTCGATCTAAAAATGTTAAAGTGCGACCCCGCATTATTCTGGTGGATGATCATCCCGTAGCGCGGCAGGGGGTGCGCCTGCTTATTGAGGCTGCCGGCGATCTTAATGTCTGCGGTGAAGCGCCCGATGCGGATGTCGCGATGGATTTAATTTCCACGCTCAAGCCTGATCTGGTGATTGTGGACTTATCCATGAAGGGCAAGCCGGGCTTGGAACTCATTAAAGACCTCAAGGCCCGCGACGAGAATCTGCTGATGCTGGTACTTTCCATGCACGATGAAAACATGTACGCCGAGCGCGCGTTGCGCGCCGGCGCTCGCGGCTATATCATGAAGCAGGAAGCCACTGAGAAAATTCTACTGGCGATCCGGCGAATTCTCGCCGGTGATATTTATGTCAGCGAAGCCATCGCGGCGCGCGTGCTGCGGCAGTTGGCGGTTTCCGGAAATCAACCCCTGAAATCTTCGCTGGATCTGCTGACCGATCGTGAGCTGGAAATATTTCAGTTTCTCGGCCAGGGAAAGCCTGTGCGTGAGATCGCCAAAACCCTGCATTTAAGTACCAAAACCATCGAAGCGCACCGTGAACACATCAAAGAAAAACTCAACCTGGCCAGCAGCAGCGAATTACTGCGTATGGCCATTCAGGTGGCAATGGAAGCCAATTAGCAGCCTGGCGTGGGAACACGATGGACCGATGCCTGGCCGATGCCTGGCCCGCAGGGTTCCGTCACTTCGCTCACACACTTCGATCACACACGTTGCGGCCGGCGTGTTCATGCGGTAATCTGACCATGTCTTTTATGAAAGGTGGCATCACATGCGGGATCAGCGATTAGATAAACTTGCCAAGGTGTTAGTGGGTTATTCTGCCGGGGTGAAAGCGGGTGAACTGGTGAGAATTTCCGGTGACACCATCGGTCTGCCGTTAATTGAAGCCATTTATGAACAGGTGCTTCTGGCGGGCGGACATCCCTTTGTTTCCATGAGCTCTGATGCGATGGAAGAAGCGTTTTACCGCGTGGCCAGCGCCCGGCAGTTGGAATATATTTCTCCGGGGTCCCAATTTATTGTCGAAAATATGGATGTATCCATCGGTCTCTGGGCACAGGAAAATACCCGTTCCATGACGCAGGTGGACCCCAAGAAGCAGGCCGCCGCCGCGCAGGCTCGCAGGCCCATCAGCAAACGATTTCTGGAGCGTGCCGCGCAGGGCAAATTGAAATGGGTGGGAACACAATTTCCCACGCAGGCCAGTGCGCAGGATGCGGAAATGTCCCTGCACGATTATGCGGATTTTGTTTTCCGCGGCGGATTGCTGCATCTGGATGATCCAGTGGCGGCCTGGAAGAAGATCAGCGAAAAGCAGCAACGGCTGGCGGATTATCTTAACACCGCCAAAGAAGTCCATGTGGTCGCCAAAGATACGGATTTGCGCTTGGGCGTGGAAGGGCGCCGCTGGATCAACTGCTGCGGTCATGAAAATTTCCCCGATGGCGAAGTGTTTACCGGGCCGATTGAAGATGCCGTCAACGGCGTCATCCACTATAGTTTCCCGGCCGTGCATCATGGTCGCGAATGCGACGGCATTGTGCTGAAGTTTAAGAATGGCAAAGTCGTGGATGCCGCAGCCTCCAAGGGATTGGATTTTCTTACCGCCATGATGGATCAGGATGCCGACAGCCGGACGCTGGGTGAATTTGCCATCGGCACAAATTTTTCAATTCAACAGTACACGCGCAACACGCTCTTTGACGAAAAAATCGGCGGGACATGTCATGCCGCATTGGGAGCGGCCTATCCGGAAACCGGCGGCACCAATGAAAGCGGCCTGCACTGGGACATGGTGTGTGATTTACGCCAACCGGGCTGCCGCATAGAGGTGGATGGCAAAACCATTCTGGAAGCGGGGCGCTTCGTGAATGCGGACTGGCCTAATCCTTGACTGTCTTTGATTTGTCCAGGTGTTTGTCCAGGCCGCAACGATCGTGCATAATATAGACGAAGCGTTTGTGAACCCCTTTTTTGAGGATCATCAAAAATGAAAATCCTGCCCAGAGCATTCATGTTTACTTTAACTTCCACCCTCACACTGGCTCTCGTTGGCTGCGGCAACTCGGGTTCGCAACAGACCCCGGCGGCGTCGTCAGCGCCGGCGACCCCGGCCAATGCCACCGCAGTCGTCCCCGCCGGCGCAACGCCCACGGCCACCACGGCCACCGCGACCACTGCCCCGGCCACCCAGGCCGAACATGTGCGCAAACTCGCGGACGGATTGATTATCAAAGATATTAAAATCGGCACAGGCCCGGTGGCGAAAGATGGCGAAACCGCGATTGTGCATTACACGGGCATGTTAATGAACGGCAAAGTTTTTGACGCCAGCAAGCTTCACGGCAATCAGCCGTTCCCATTTGTGCTGGGTGCCGGGCAGGTTATTTCCGGTTGGGATATCGGCGTAAAAGGTATGCGGGTGGGCGGAGTTCGTGAACTGATCATTCCGCCGGCCCTGGCCTACGGTGATCAATCCCCTCCGGGCAGCGGGATCCCCGCCAACAGCACGCTGAAGTTTCGGGTGCACCTGCTGGGCGTGCAAGCGGCAAATTAGCCCGATAAAAATGCTCTTGCTTTCCAAAACAGCCGTGTTACACTATCTGGCAAGTCAGCGGCGCTGGCATGAGCGTTTTATTCCGGGCGGTTGTTCAGTCCGGTGCCCCAAGCTGGAATCGCTGTACAGTTCGCGAGAGTATCAGAGTCGAAAAAAACTGGTCACTGTGCTGATACAGTTTGATACTCTTATGAGGCAGGGAAAGCCGCCCAAAGCAACGAATGGATTCGATATGCTTGGTTTATTCCGAAATTTGACCAACAACCTTCACGGGACGGACGTTCTCCGTGCCGCCTCGGGTGCCGCCGTTAATACATTATCATCAACATGTTATTTTTTAATCCGCTCAAAATATAAATTTGCGCGCCCACTGGTGGGGATCGTCGGTTGCGCTATTCCCTCACCCCTGGTCGATGGGTTGGTCACGGTTTCGCCAATCAACCATCGTCGCGCCACAACGTTACATGGAAAATTCAGGGGGCATGAGGCCCACGTGTGTTTTGCGCCCTACGGATATGGGAGTCATCATCCGTTCCGGTGCTGGTCTGGTCAAGGAGCGACCCATGGCAAAAACTCGCACAACTACCGCGGCAGTTGAACAAGACATCAATGATGTCTGGAAAAAGTTCAAAGCCCACAAAACCGAAGTGATGCGCAATTTGCTCATGATGGAATATCTGCCTTTGGTGCGCTATAACGCCGATCGTATTTATTCCAAATTGCCCGATGAGGTGGATCTCGATGATCTTATTCAGGCCGGATCATTCGGACTGAAAGATGCCATTGAATCATTCGACCCCAACCGGGGCGTGAAGTTTGAAACATACTGTGCCCCGCGCATTCGCGGAGCGATTCTCGATGAGTTGCGCAACATGGATTGGGTGCCCCGCCTGGTGCGCAGCCGCTCCAGCAAAGTCATTCAGGCCTCCCGGCAACTGGAAATGAAACTGGGTCGTGCCCCGACTCAGGAGGAAATTGCGGCGCATCTGGGCGTGCCGGCCGATGAATTTGAAAAAATGCTCAAGGACTCCAGCGCCGTTTCCCAGGTAAGCCTGTCCCGGAAATGGTTTGAATCCGATAGTGACAAAGACGTTCGCGAAGTCGATGTGCTGCAGGACAAAGCCTCTGATTCTCCCCTGGCGATCCTGCACCAGCGCGACATCAAGGATTTGATAACCCGCGGCCTGTCCCGCTCGGAAAAAATGATTCTGGTACTCTATTATTACGAAGAAATGACCATGAAGGAAATTGGCGACGCGCTGGAGCTGTCCGAGTCGCGCGTCAGTCAGATGCACTCCAGCATCATCGCCCGTTTGCGGTCCCAGTTGGCCAATCGGGAAAAGGAATTCTCCACGGATTAGGAACAACTCACCGATAAAATCCTCAAAATCCGGCCTACCGTCCCTCACACAGCCGCCGGCTTAGCCGGGGGTGCGGCCTAGGATTGCGGGCCAAACCGGAAACTTATTTGGGGCCTCGGGATTAGTCCATGATATGATCAACCGGCTTCCTGGCCAGCTCGCTTACGTTGTCATTTCAGCATTTCCGGTCGCTGAATCATGCGGCACGGCCGCACGCGTTGCCGCTGATTGGCGGTGCATGCGTCCCAGCATGGCACGCGTAATCAGCACAGCGGCGGTGCCAAGCGATAATCCGCAAATTAATCCGCCAAGCAACATGGGCATCAGATAGGTGGAAAAAATTCCCTGCCAGGAGAGTTGCTGATGTACCATAAACTCCGGAGACAGCAGCCTGCCATGCAAAATCAAATAGCCGGTTTGAACGTTCATAAATATTAAAATCGGAATAAACGGCGGAAGGGATATTTGCGTGGCCAGAAGCGTTACAGGAATGTTAATATGTAAGCGACGAGCCGTGTAGATAGCCAGCACTGTCTGAATTCCATAAAGCGGGAGCACAGCTATAAGCACTCCCACGCCAACGGCCGTGGCCAGCATGGCATCCGCCAAAGCATCACATTGAGCTAATCCAAGTTGTCGCTTCCAGAACCGCCAACTTGACCAATCCCGCCAGGAGACGTGCGGCCTCTGATAAGAAACCTGGCATTTGCGGCACGGCACAGGATTGATAATCCGCCACGTGGTCAGCAGAACGTTCAGCCGTACGCCGCGAATCGTGTCCCGCACGGGGCGAAAATGGGTAATGCGGTCGTCGGCGGTAAAATAAATACACGTGATCGGGGACGATCTCACTTGCAAGCCTGCCCAGGCGTGGCGAACCAGTGTTTCGGTTTCAAAATCAAATCGCCGGAACAGGTGGGTCAGCGTCAGGGTGTGCCGCAGGGGATAAATTCTTAACCCGCATTGCGTATCCGGTACATCTTGGCCCGTTTGCAAAAGCATCCAGAACCGGGACATATCCCGTCCGTGTTTGCTGCGTGCCGGGACATCAGCAAAGTCCATCTGCCGATCTCCGATAATTAAATCATCAGGAAATAGTTGACCTATCTGCATGAGTCGAAAAATATCAGTTACCCGATGTTGCCCATCGGAGTCAATGGTGATCGCATGGGTGCAACCGGCCTCCCGCGCGGCAAAAAAGCCGGTTAATAGCGCGGCACCTTTCCCCTGATTGTGCCGATGATGCACAATTTGTAGCGCGCAATGGGGGCCTGCCGGATACTGTAATTCCAGTTCCCGCAACACGTCCGCCGTGGAATCGGTGCTGCCGTCATTGATGACAAAAACCGTCGCTTCCGGAATTTTTTCCAGGACCTCGTCAATGACTTTTGCGAGGGTTCCGCCGTGGTTGTACACGGGGATTATCACGCCGTACACCATCGGCATCGGCGTTAGCGCCGGGGTTACAGGCGTTCCATCGCCCAATGCCGCCGGGATCTCGGGCGCAAGAATCAGGTCAATATCGGTCATAGCGCCCCATCATTCCTGTATGAGCGTCCACGATTTATCCGGGTTATAACGCGTCATGCGCCGGGCGATCGATAAGGTATCCGGTCCCAAGTCTTTTTGATACACCCGGCCTTGCTGATTGACAATAAACGTCATAATTCCCGAGGAACCATATTTGGCGGGAAACGCAACAAGGGCAAAACCCGCAATCATATTCCCATTGATGACATAGTTGTATTTTCCGCCCGGTGCGGCCGACCCCTGCCGGGTGAGAATACGAAAATAGTAGCCGTTAAATGGATGCGGTCCGGTAGTTTTGTGCGCCCCGGGCGTGTAGCCCTCAGCGGCGGCTTGCGCGGCCAGCGGCCCGAAAGGACTTTCCTGTTGGCCAACTGCGGCCGGCCAGTACAGGCCGTCTTGTGTGCCCGGTTTACTTACCAGCCGCCGGGCGTACCGCAAGACATCCGCGCCATCATGATACGTGCCTGCATATTGCTGTTGAGCCAGCACATATGCCTCGCAAACTTTAATCGTATCAAGTTCATCGGCTCCGATTCGCCGCGCCAAAATTTCCGCCTTTCCCGCCTGAGTATCAAAAAACCATTTGCCATCGGTAAGCCGAACAATGGGGATGGGGAACGGCCAATTCTTATTGCCAATATGAACGATCGAGGTATCGGCATTTTTTTTCTCGAGCCAGAATTTTTGTTTGGCATGGGCCACAAACTCTTCAAAATGGCGGTGATCCTCCACCTTATCACCGGAAACGAGCGTTTTCATTGTCGGCCCGAAGATCAAATGCAGTTTCGCGTGATTTTGCGTTTTGACCGCAGCCAGCAACGCCGCCGCCGCCGCATCATCACTGGGAAACAATTCCTGCCCCACCCCGGGCCGCCCCGTTTGGCTTTGCCGCATCGGCTGCCCCAGCGCTGCCGCGTTCGCATTGGTTGGGTTCCGGCTCTGGCACCCTGCACAGGCCAGAATAAGCGTTCCCGACACCAGCATCGCGGCCACCACACACTTAGAACTGTTGCTACCTGTAATCATAAACTTCTCCGAAAAAGATTTTCAAACTCGTTGAGACGTTGGTCTGCCATCACCGGCGGCGCATGGATTGCCGGCCGCGCTGTGCGTCCTGCTGCACCTGCCGACTGGAATTCATGCCGTGAAACGCCGGCGGAGCCTGCCTTTGCTGCCGCTGCGGTGCACGATATTCCGGACGGTTCCCCCGGCCCTGGCGCTGCTGATTGTGAAAGGCTCGGAGGCTTTGGCGTCCCCGATTCCGGGCGCGAATAACGTTGTTATCGCTGCGATAATTTCCACCGAATACGCGAGCCGGCGGTTGTGGCGTAAACCTGCGGCCATTGTTTCCCGGGCGGATTGCCGAACCCGGACGATTCACCGGTGCCTGGTTGGGCCAGCCGCGGTATTGCCGAATCGCACCACGCTGTGCCATATTGGGAGGCAGGGCGGGAAATGGCACCCGCGCGTTGCGCCTCCATCGCTGCGGCAGTGGTCGCGCTGGGCCGAATCCGCGACGATTATCGCGAACCGCCTGCCGATTACGCATCCATTGCCCCCGATTATCCTGCCGCCAGTTATGATCCCAGCTCTGGCCCGCATTGACCCAGTTATTTTGCCAATCGCAATCGTTATTCAGCCAATTCCCAATGGCAAAACCCAAGCTGAACGTCAGGTACGGACCAATGAAATTCTGCGGTTGCTGGCTGTAAACCAGGCTCGGATCATACTGCGGCACATACACGATTTGCGGGTTCGCCGGCTCAATCCAGATGGTTCCGTTCTGGGATATGACCTGCTGTTGCGGGGTGGATTGTAACGTCCCAGCCGCGATAGCCTGTGCCCGCAATTGTTGAATCGCCTGCATAACGTCCGCCTGCTGATTCAAAAAAGCCACGCCCAGGGCGTCGGTCCACTGCATATTTGCATTCATATTTTCCAGGACGTTCGGATAATGTACCAAGGCTTTAATGGACGCGTCCCAGTTTTGCATATCAATGACAACTTCGCTGGGATTCGGATTATATTGCAACCACTGGGCCGCCAACGCCACCTCCTGCGGGTACGTGCTGGCCGGCAGAAGCTGGGCCAGCAGCGCGTCCGGATACAGCGCAATAGGAGCCACAAGATCATCAATCTGCTGGGCGCTAAGCGGTGCGACAATTTGCGGAGTAGCCATGACCGGCGGCCCGTAAACCGGCGCATAAGCCGGTGGCGGGGGGGCAACCGGCGGTGGCGGCGGAGTATAAGGCTGGGAATAGTAGGGTGTGTAGCCCGAATAGGCGGGGTAATTCTGGGCGTATGTATGGATCGCCGAACCCCCGATCAGCAACACCAGATACGCCATGCCATAACGCACTGCCGGTCTGGATAATATCCTGTTTGTCATGGTCACAACCCTTTCCAGAACCACCGCCCGCAGCATAAACCGTCTTCATGCCCACTCGCTATTATACCCACATTCGTCAACCTGCACCCGGCACGAAAATTATCTGCCGTTCGCTCCGGGGTACTTGCCGGGTTATAATTACGTCAAGTTTGTAGGTCTATGCCTTATACGTGGAGCAGCCCGTGTCGATTCAGTTTGTTGAAGCCCTGGAACTTCTGCATCATCGTTGCGTGGACATGGCTGCATTGGTCCAGGGAGCGGTCGAGCAAGTTACGCAAGCGGTGATTCATTGCCGGCCTGATATCGCGCAGGGCGTGCCCGATACTGAGGAACAAATTGACGCCGAGGAAGTCAGAATTGAACGCGCCGCCATCAATATGCTTTCCGAGCATAAGCCCGCCGCCTCGGATCT
The DNA here is from genome assembly GCA_027366115.1 of Phycisphaerales bacterium. Classification (GTDB taxonomy): domain Bacteria; phylum Planctomycetota; class Phycisphaerae; order WQYP01; family WQYP01; genus JAMDCX01. The sequence continues at coordinate 9,706 of DAHXLH010000220.1, read as the reverse complement.
CCGCACGGTTTTTGCCATTGTAAAAATTAACAGTGATTTGGAGCGCATCGGCGATTGCGCCTACAACATCGCGCTGATGGTTCCATCGTTCTCCGCGACAGTCTCACAGATTCCCCATGAATTAAAAACCATGGCAGAATCCACACTTAAGCAGGTGGAAGATACCACCAAATGTCTGGGGTTAAGCGATCCGGCTTTAGCTTCTGAAGTGTGCCGGGGCGATGATGTCATCGATGCACTCTACCATCAGATTTATCAAGACCTGCAGGCCGGCATGGTGGCGGACACGCAGAATGTACCGGCTGATCTGGCGATGATTATGATTGCGAAAAACTTTGAACGCATCGCGGATCATTGCACCAACATTGCCGAAGAAGTGGTATTTCTGGTGCGCGGCCAAATTATCCGCCATGTCCATTAATGGGTTGCGTCAATGCGCCCCGCGCTGATTTTCCATGGGCTTTCCAAGTATCTGAAAGCGGTGGGCGACCGACGTAAACCCCATTTCCTGGGCAATGCGATCTCTTAAGGCCGCGATTTCCGGGCTGGAAAAGGGGATAATTTTTCCGGTTTGGACATCCACCAGATGGTCGTGGCCGCGTTGCGTTCCGACAAAATCATAATAACTCTGCTTCCCGGTACCGAAGAAAATCTGGTTCACCAGCAGGCATTCCACCAGATGTTTAAGCGTGCGGTACACCGTGGCCTTGCTGACGCGGTGCTGTTGTCGGCGCAGCGCCAGCAGTAATTCCTCGGCTTCAAATGGGCGATCAAAGCTCTGAATGACTTCCAGCACGACACGCCGCTCTTCCGTGTATTTTTGCCCATGGTCATGGAGAAATGTCTTAAAGATTTCCTGTGCCTGTTCCATATCAATGATTATCCATTCCAACCATGCAATGGGCAAACCCGAATTTTCGATAGACCTTTTCGTCCCGCCGGTAGGGGCGGCTATAATGCCGTAAGCGCCTGTCTGCTTTAGGCAACGGGCTGGATTGATAGCAGGATTCGGTGCCATGCTTTTTAATTACGGCGAATTTGACGGTTCGGAGTTCCCCACCCCCGACAGCTTGTTTGCTACCGATAGTATCTTCGATTTTATTCTCTCCTACGGCGATCAGGCACTTGACGCGTTGGCTAAACTGCAACCGGCGGATGCGGATATCCTTGAACAATTGATCAACGACGGGCTGCTGGAGAAAGCCGCCGGTAAATTCCGCCTTACGCCACGGGCCATCAACGCCATGCAGCGCAAAGCGTTGATGGAAATTTTTGCCCATCTGCCGCGCGGCAGCCGCGACGGCCATCCCACCACCAACGCCGGTGCCGGTGCTGAACGCCTGGAAGGTACACGCAAATATCAGTTTGGCGACCCCATCAGCGAACTGGATATGTTGCAATCCCTGCGTAATGCCATGTCACGCACGGTGGCCGCCGGCAACGCGCCGGGCCTGCCGATCCAATTTAATGAGCATGATCTGGAATTGCACCTCCTGGAAGGCTCTACGACCTGCGCCTTATGTATCCTTATTGATATGTCCGGCAGTATGATGCGCTACGGCCGATTTCTGGCGGCGAAAAAAGTTGCCATGGCGCTGACCGCTCTGGTTCGCCAGCGTTTTCCTCAGGATACCGTTGATATCGTCGGATTTTACAGCACCGCGGCCGTTGTTCCTGAACAACGCCTGCCTCTGCTGATGCCCAAACGCGTTTCAACGCATGAGTATGACATTGAAGTGCATATTCCGCTTTCGCAGGCGGAAAAAACCCATCAGCACTTTACGAATCTCCAATTGGGCATGCAGATGGGAAGGCGAATACTGAATTCTCGCCCCGCTGAACAAAAGCAGATGTTCATCATTACCGACGGCCAGCCTACCGCCCACGTCGATGGTGATATGCTGCATCTTCTGTATCCGCCGCGACGGGAAACCGCATTGGCGACACTCCGGGAGGCACTGACATGCAGCCGGGCGGGTATTCGCGTAGCGAGTTTTGCCCTTATTGAAGATTACTGGGATATGCAATGGGTGGAGTTTGTTGATCAGCTTACGCGCCTGTGCCGAGGTGTGGCGTTCTATTGCACCGGCGACAATCTTGCCGGGTGCGTGATGGAAAGTTATTTAAGCGGTAAGAAAAGTAAGACGTTTATCGCGTGACAGGATCAAGGTGAATTATCCGGGCCAAGTGTGAAATTGCTCCAGCACCGGCGGTAAAACCTTCAGCCCGCGTTTTTTGGCCAGCCGGACATAATGGTACATGCTTCGCCGATAATGCCGCTCTACACGCCGATCCACAGCAATGCCGCGCTTGCGCATCTGCTCGAACGCCCACTGCCAGACATGGTATTCCTCCAGACAGCGGGGGCGAAACTTTTTGAATCCCACCGCGTGATGGCCCACCTCATGCATGAAAATACACGCACTGACAGGGGATCGCGGGCGCGGAGCTGAAATCATTCGCCGAACATCGCCGTTGTTGTAATGGAGTTCATACGCCACGCCGCTCATGCTGGAACGCCATTTACGAATTGAAATGCCGTATTGGGACTTCATCTCCTGCACCAATTGGTCGTAAAAGCGATGGTGCTCACGGAATGGCACATCTAAAAGGGATCGGTACACGGTTGGTTTTTCGCGCTGGATAATTTTTTCGGAAACGGCCGGGCTAACCACCTTCCGCGGCTTATTTGTAATGCGTGGTGTTTTCAGAAATGTAAATAGATCCAGTTGCCTCTCGGGCATGGTTTTATCCTGTCCAGAACGCGCCGCCAGATGGATATTATCGGTCAATCCGAGGCGCTTTCTTAAATGTTTCCAAGCGGATTGGTAGTGAAAAATAAACAGTCTTATCGATTGCCTGATCAAGTTTGTGCCGCCGTTAACAGATATTCAGGATGCTCAACAAGGGTCGATAAAATGGATGAAAACGCCAGCGGATACTGCTCAATAAGCGGTGCCATTCCAGCCAGGCTTCGGGCTACTGCTGTGTGATAAACGGCTTTTGGCGATGCGGAATCGATTTTTAGCAGCAGGTCTATGGCCAGGGCGGCGGCTGACGGCACAGCGTTATCACTGCCGCTGGGCACGCGGAGAAATAGCTGCTCGTGGCGATCGCTGGAGATGTAAAATTTTCCGCTTTGCCGCTGAAAAAATTCCGTGGAAATATTTTCGCTGGAACGCGTGGCGCTCGCCAGCCATGCCGCGCTATCATGAGGCGCAAAATGTCGTGCTGCCGCCGTCAGATACCATAACCCCAACCCAATGCACGCTTCATCCTGAAGAAATGCGGGAATTTCCGCCTGCCCGCCTCGGCTCACATGCAGGATATTTCCCGCACCATCGCTGTGCACAGACAATATGGCCGATGCCGCCCGCGCCGCGGCCTGATAATAGCGCGGTTCATTCATCAGCACGGCGGCTTGCGCCAACGCCTGAATCATCAGGCCGTTCCAATCGGCGAGAATTTTATCATCGCAATGTGGAGCAATTCGCTTGGACCTGATTTTCCGTAAGTGTAATTTGATTTTGTGCAAACGTGCCTGTACCACGTCCGGTGCCTGTCCAAGCCGCGCTGCGAGCTGCGTAATATCCGATTTAACCCGGGCAATATTACGCCCCTCCCAGTTTCCTTCCGGAGAAAAGTCCCAATAGTCGCCGGCTAATGCACGGTCGGCAGGATCGGGAATGGCGGCCACTATTTCCGCAAAGTCCCAGACATAAAATTTTCCCTCTTCACCCTCGCTATCGGCGTCCAAACTGCTGAAAAATAGTCCATCGGGTGCCGTCATGTCACGCAGCCAGAAATCCAATGTTTCTCGTGCGATCTCGATGTAATGACTCTGTTTCAATAGTACGCCCGCGCGGGCGTAAATGAGCGACAGCTGCGCATTGTCGTATAGCATTTTTTCAAAATGCGGAACCAGCCATTGTTCATCCGTGCTGTAGCGGGAAAATCCGCCGCCGATCTGATCATAAATTCCGCCGGCCGCCATATTGTCCAGTGTGATGGTCAGCCAGGTGCGAACCTGCCGGGTAAGTTCATCGGATAGTTTGATCGCGGCGTTCAGCGTGCCCGCCGCATGCTGCTCCAGCAGAACAATCCATAAGAGTAACGTCTGATGCGGAGGAAATTTTGGGGCACCACTAAAACCGCCCCGCGCTAAGTCCATGCGATTTTTGCACGCTTCCAAGGCACCGGCCACCCAGGCGGGAACATCCACGGCCGCATCGGCCTTGTCGCCCCGGTTCAGATGGCCAGAAATGGTGCGGGCAATTTGGTCCGCCTGTTCGAGCACCTGATCGCGTTGATTGCCCCAAGCCTTGCTGATGGCCGAGAGTACCGAAGGAAAGCCGGGCCGGCCGTATTGATCTTTCGGCGGAAAATAGGTGCCCGCGTAGAAAGCTTTAAGGGCCGGCGTAAGCCATACGCTCATGGGCCAGCCGCCGGAGCCGGTGATTATTTGTGTGGCCAGCATGTACAGTTCGTCAAGGTCCGGGCGTTGCTCCCGATCCACTTTGATATTCACGAAGTGCTCATTCATATACTGGGCAATGGGTGGATTTTCAAAAACCTCCCGCTCCATGACATGGCACCAGTGGCACGCCGAATAGCCGATGGATAGGAATATGGGAAGATTTCGCGCGCGAGCTAGCGCCAATGCTTCCAAGCTCCATGGATACCAATCCACAGGGTTGTAAGCATGTTGCAAAAGATACGGACTGCGGGAATCAATCAGACGATTGGGGCGGCGCGTAGATGGCTGATCGCTCATAGAGCCTGATCATACCACATTGACGCTGCGACCGGTGCGGCGTTTGCGGTTCATCAGTTGCCGGCCCTTTTTGGTCCTCATCCTGGCGCGGAAGCCGATTTTACGCACGCGCTTACGATTGCTGACTTTATGCGGATAATGCACGACTCAACTCCAAAATATTATCTTTGCCGCATCAATGTACCGTTACCAGCACCGATGCGTAGGCCTCGTTCCCGGCGGCATCAACCGCTTTTACCACAATTCGATGCGGTCCACCGGTCAGCACACCTGTTCTACCGTGGAACCCTTCCAGCGGAGAATCAAAGATGGTAGCAGAAGCTGCCGCCGGACGCCAGTTCTTTGAAGAATCCACCTGGAGGCTTACCGCCGTTATTGGCGAAAGCTTATCCGACGCCACGCCGGTTACCACAATGCGGCCATCCGCGGCCTGCCGCCATTTCAGGTCCGCGATCCTGGGCGCGGTGTTATCCACCAGAATGCGGCGGGATTCTCTGGCCACACTTTGCGTAGTGCTCGGCGTATTGTCCGGTGCATCTGAGGCAATAACCTTCACCCGATAATATCCATCGGGAATACCGGCGAGCTGCCAAAGGTAATGATGCGCGGAAATATTCTTCGCAATGCGTATCCAGACGGGAATCCCCTTCTGCCGGTATTTCACCGTGTACTGCAGCGTATCGCCGTCCGGATCATTGGCCTTCCATTTCACCAGTACCGCATGAGCGGGTTTGCTCTGGTAATGGGTTTGCACACTGCTAAGCACCGGCGGCACGCTGATGTGCTGATAGCTGATACATGTGGACCGAATAATCGGCGAAGCCCCTTTGGCGCTGCGTTTAAGCCGCAGGCGGAATTGTAAAAATCGCGCCGGCGGGCTTGAAATTTTCCGGTAACTGTTGGCCGGTATCCAGGATGTCCAGCGGCTCCAGAACTTCGCGGAGGTCTTCACGTCCCGCACGTTGCCGCTGCGCGTCTGAATATCCACCGCCGCACCGGCCGGCACTTTGGCGATAATATGCGCCGCCCCCCAGTTGCTGGGCAGTTTGGCGTCCAGCACCTTACTGACATAATTACCCGTAAGCTGAGCCTGGGATGTTAATTGATAAATCTGCCCTTGATTAGCTGTGCCAATGAGCAATCGGTCGTTACCGGTTTCCGCCAAGCTCAACAGGTCTTGTTGCTTAAGCCGTTCCAGCAGGGTCTCGGTCTGTGTGAACGGATCATACGAAAGCAACCGCCCATGCCCGCCCAGACCCAGAATCAGATGATGCTTGACATAAATCATTGAAAGCACCATATCCGGCACCTTGAGTAACACGCGAACCCGTCCGCTGGGGCTGATCTGATAGACCACATTGCTTTTTACCGCAGGTTCAGTAGATGCCGAATCATCACCGCCCGCGGAGGGAAATGGCCCGGGTATGCGTGTACGTTTCGCCCCTGGTTTTACCGCCCCCGCAGCGGCCGCACCATGGGCCTTCTTACCGGCCTTGCCCTTTTTGCCGGGCAGTTGAATACCGCTTCCAACCGCAACGGGCCGTCCGTTCGGGTGCAGCACGGGTTTAAATACGCCGCCATCCAGCTTCGCCCGGTGGGGGGATGCCGTTGCGGCAAAAATATCCCCATCGCCATCTACCGCCAACGTGTATATTTCCGCATGGTTCGCGGACATTAATACATACGATTTGCCGGTTTTGGGATTGATTCGAATCACAAGTCCTGGGCCATCGGTCCCGGCCAGCACGGAACCGTCGGATGCAGTGGCCAGACTTGTGACATTGTGCACACCGGTTTTCAAGAGGATCTTCGCTTTCCCGCCCGGTGAAATATCCCACACTTGGCCGTGGGGGCCGGTGGCCAGAATAATAGAACCATCCGGCAGCGGCAAAATGGACCAGATGTATTTGACTGACGAATTCTGAAATATCGTCCTGGCTGTGGCTTTTCCGCCGGCGTTGGGGGTTAATTCCACAAGTTGGGCTTTGCTGCCGCAGGCGGCCACCAGAAGTTTCCCATTTTTCTCAAAGGCCAGGGACAACACCTGATCCGATGCCTTGGGCGGCCCATACTCGGCCACCGGTTTGCCATTAACCATCCGGTATACCTGGCCCTTGGGGCTTGTACCAAACCAGATATCTCCATGGGAAGATACGGCAATAGCATTAATAAAATCAAAACCGGTTTTTGGTAGTAAGGCTTTCAAGTGCCGGCTTAACGCCAGATTGCCGTAATTGTTGACCACGACACCATGAAAGTGCCCGGAAGCGTAGGCGGCTTCATCCGCGAATTTCCAGCTCTGCGGATGCACGGCCCATGCGCTGGGCGTTGCCGCCAGCAGCGCTAACGCCGCCGGGACCAGAAGTTTTTTCAAACTGAGTTTTGCGTTCTGAAACATGAAATCTCCAGTTACCTGCTGATTTTTAAACTACTTACTTTGCCGGTTTCGTGCCCATAGCCGGCCGGCAATTATCTTATTGCAAAATTACTGCGCCGGCGGACCCATAGGTCCCGGCATGCCCGGCATACCCGGAAATGCTGCGGCCGGCTTAAGTTTTACGAAACGCTCATTGGCGTGCCGGCTGACCTTAATGGTGAATTGCTGTCCGCCTTGCTCCACAATGGCTCCCGCCGGAACAACTTGCTGGACCGAATTAAACAGCGGATACAAATTGGCTGGCGGGTTCTCCGCCATGATTGCAACCCGGCTCAATGGAAGATTGGGCATGGCGTTGCGCTGCTGATCCACGCCGTGCATATTTAAGACCAATTGTCCATACACGGCGTTATTTTTGTACCCCGTGAGATGTTTGATATCGGCAATTAAACCGTTCAAACTCGCCGGAGCAAAGCGCTGCGGAAAATAAGTCATTTCCTGCTGAATAATCGAATCGGATGATCCAACCACCAGCGTGTACGAGCCATCGGGCGTGTTAGACGGTACCGGTATATGCAGGTACACATAATGTTCCGACCCACGGAAAGGTTTAATGGTTAAACGCACACGGATCATACCCCCGGGATCTACGGTCATCCGCCGGACCACCGCTGAGGTTATCACCGCCGCCCGGTTTACCGGTCTGGCCGAAATATGCAACTTCACGCTTTTAAGTTGCAAATCTTTAAATGGGTTATTCATCAACAACGCCGCGGGCATCAACACATTACTGGGCTTAAAAAAGCCTGTTGTATAATAATTATCCACCGGCAGCCTGGCACCGGCAAAATTTATTTCGCCCGTCACATGCACGGTGTAATTTCCGGTTTTGGCCACCACCTTACGTTTGGCGGTCAATGTGCCTACCAGTGCCCCGCCCAAAGCCTGCATACTGGTGCGCGGATCAAGGAACAGGTTGTAGTGAAAGGTCTTTTTCCATGATGGATTGTGATATTCAATGGTCATCGTGACCGGTGCGGATGGTGCCGGTTTGCCCAATTGCCCCACAATTCCCGTCGCCTGATCCATAATCAGTCGCCCCTGCCGGGTAAAGCTGGCACCGAGTTTAAAGGACGCTTCCACATCCGGAAGAATGGTGTAAATGTACGCGCCGGCAATCGGTAGCGTTGAGCGGCCTTGTGCAAAAAACCGATGGCCAAAGGCATACACATGTCCATCAACCACATCCGTGACCGTCCCTATGGCGGACATATCCATATCGCCATTAAGCAGCGGTACCGCGATGGCCGCCCCAGGGCGCAACCTCATCGCCGCCGCCGGTGTCATGGCCAATCCACCTAATTGCCCTTTTCCCCCATTACCCCCCGCAGCACCGGCCGCCAGCGGTACCATTCCGGTGCCTCCAAAGGCATGCTGCAAATAGCGAATCACACTGCCTGATCCCCCGCCCACCATCAGCGGAGAAGACAACGGCTGTAACTTCACGGCGGCTTTTGTCGCCACGCGCATCATCGAGCCTTGGTTTGCCGCACCGCGGCCGTACAAATGCCGCACCATCGCCGACCAGCCCAGCAGCCTGCGCGTTTCCGCCGATTTTTCCATCCATGTCATGGAACCGGTGCCGCCCTGCCAGGCCATTTTCTTATTCGGTTTTGGTAACGGAATATGGAGCATCTGCCGGATCGGCTGCACCCCACCAATGGGGTCCTTGGAATAATGCCATCCGTAGGCAATGGCACCGATGAGCTTACCGTCAATGTACACCGGTGACCCGCTCATGCCTTCAATGATCCCCGAGTGCCGCAACCCCAATCCCCAGCACCGCACGAGAATAACATTCATGTCCGGGCCGAAATCTTTGACGACATCAATAATTTTGACATGAAATTTCTGGATGTCCGCTCCGTGCATGACGGTCAGGCCGTAGCCTGTCATGCCCGGCTTGAGTTGATTTTCAAACATACATCCTGGCGGCGGCTTACCCAGAGATTCAAATGAATCCGCCTGTACGCTGCGGCCCGTGGCCGCCGCAAGCAGGCCCAAGGCCGCCAGAAAACCCAACATCATCTTATTCATCAATTCACCGCAATGATTTTATTTCTACGCAAACTCTACCGATATTTCCCTCCGCCGACAAGACACTCCCCGATACTTTCTTTTCCGTGCAGTGCACGCCGGGACTCTGACAACCATAATACCCTACGTTTACGGCTTTCGCCCTGTTCATACGCGGATGTCGATTTTTCATCAGGGATGGAGGTCAAGGTGGCCAAAGGGGCCAAGGTGGCCAAGTTAGGAGGGCAAGGGGGCCAAGTTGGCCATGTAGAGCGATTGCGCTGTGGCCCGATAGAGCAGTAGACATGAGAGAGTTGAACAGTAGAGCAAATAATGTTGGAGCAGCAGAGAGGCTGTCGCCGGAAAGTCGCGCACGCCTATTTTTTACTCTCACATTATTTGGTTTTCAAACAGCAGCATCAATGATCACGGATCACGGATCAATGTCACCTGTGTCGCCTGTCCCGTAACCCGTAACC
>DAHXLH010000208.1:0-9057 GCA_027366115.1 Phycisphaerales bacterium | reverse complement strand
CGCGGTATCTACCTTAGCCGCCGGATCACCTGGGAAAACCGCTTTGGGGTCCAGCACCGGCGTGTGCGGGTCGTTTTTTCCATCGGCCAGCAGATCCAGCCGCAGAATGTGGGGCGAAAGTGATTGCACCCGCAGCACATCGTTACCGATGGCAAGCTTAAGCCCTCCCGCTTCCGTGGTCGCGCTGGAAACGGCGCCCAGCGAAGGGGGTGGTGAATTCTCGGCTTGGGCCGCAACTGCCGTAGTAAGTGCCGCAACTGCTGACAATTTGAGAAAATTACGCCGATCCTGCATAGATAGAACTCCAAATAAATTTTTATGTAGGCGGCAAAACGTAGTTTTACCGGCAAACCGGAATTTGTCAAATCAGCAGCGGCGGATTGTCAAGCCAAAGTTAAAATGTCCTCCTTGGCGGCGCGCGGCGGTGTAGAGCGGTGTAGAGCGGTGTAGAGCCGAATTTTAGAGCCGAGCTTGACATGCGGCAGACGCGTGAGGGACAATTACTTTTTTCAATCGCGGGAGTATGGCTATGGCGTTACGGCACGTGTCCTGCGTTGCAGTCTTCCTGATGTTGTTTTGTTGCCCGGCGGCCCCGGGGGCGGTTCGGTCGCCGGTCTTGTCGCCCCGGAGCCGTCCGCAGCTCTGGCTTTATTATTCCACGAATCTGCTGGTGCCGCACAATATTGCCGTTTTGGAACATACCTGGCGGCGGGCGGCAAAATACGGTTATACCCACGTCCTGTTATCCGACAGCAAGCTGGCGCGAATGAACGATCTGGGTGATATTCGCAAGACGTATTTGGCGCATCTGAAAACGGTTGAAACCTTGGCTGCGCACCTTAAGCTGCAAATTGTTCCAGGAGTTTTTCAAATCGGGTACTCCAACGATCTGCTGTTTGAAAATCCGTCTTTGGCGGCAGGGTTACCTGTTCGTAATGTGAAATTTATAGTCCACAACAACGTGGCCACGCCGGTTCAGGACTGGCTGGTGCGCCCAGCGTCTGCGCCTTCGTGGAAAGACACCAACGTGCAACTAAAAGGTTCCACCGCCACGATCCGCAATAATATCGGCAATAGCCGCCTGGTATTTTCAGAAGCGGTTAAGCCCTTCCATGCGTATCACATAAGGGTCTGGATTCGCACCACTGCTTATAGTGGATCGCCGCACATTCGCGTGTTGACTAAAAAAAGTCGGGAATTGCAGTATGAACGCGTGCGTGTAAAGGCCACGCAACCGTGGCGGCGTTATGACGTGGTCTTTGATTCACTGCAACATCGGCACGTGGCGATCTACTTCGGGGTATGGGGCAGTGCGCGGGGCGAATTACAATGGCGGCGCTGGAGCGTGGATACCGCGGGCCTGGTCAATGTGCTAAGCCGACCGGGCGCGCCCACGGTTGTAACAGGGAGCGGCGTCGACTACGCTCCCATTCGCGATCCACTTCTGGGGAATCAGCCCTACGCAGGCCAATATCAGGCGTGGCATAAAGCACCAGTCATTCATTTTCTGCATCCAGTCCCCAATGGAACACTCTTGGACGTATCCTGGTTTTATCCGCCGATATTCTACGACGGCCAAGTTAGCATCAGCTTGAAATCCCGGCAGACGCGCCACTTGCTACGGCGACAAATCATGGCGATTCGCCGAGCGCTGCATCCGCACGCGTATATGATGAGCTTTGATGAGATTCGTGTGATGGACTGGGGCAACTCCGGTCCGTCCGGCATGTCGCCCGGCAAGGAACTGGCCGCCTGCGCCCGCTTCTGCACCGGACTGCTGGGCCATGGCCGCGCGTATGTCTGGAGCGATATGTTTGATCCCTATCACAACGCCCGCGCGCATTACTATCTGGTACATGGAAGCCTTGCGGGATCGTGGCATGGCCTGGATAAGCGCGTGGTTATTGTCAACTGGAATTTCCAGCACCGGCAAAAATCTCTGCACTTTTTCGCGTCGCGTGGTTACCAGCAGATCATCGCGGGGTATTACGATGCACCGCTGAAAAACCTGCGCCTCTGGATGGCGGCAGCGGAAAAAGTCCCGGGTGTGCGGGGCTACATGTACACGACCTGGCGCGGCGACTATGAAAAGCTTAAACGTTTTGCTCACATCGTGAATTCATTTCATGAGAAATCCGCGAAATCGGCGAAACCAGATCCCGGAAGCCACTGACTGCCGTTTTGCCTTCAGTCTGTGCCGCCTGCCTCGCGGGCAATCCACGGTGCTACATAGCGGTGAATATACTCTGTAGAAGCTGAAAATCCGTGTGTTCCCCAATGATTACAATCATCGACGAGTGTTGGCCTCCAGATATCCTGATGCACCTTTGCATATAAATTCTCCGTATCAACAAGGTTTGCGGGTCGTTTGAAGCCAACAAAACCGCAGGAGACATGCGGCTTACGGTCGCTGGTGCCGAATAAACATGTTCCAATTCCCAGAACAATCCAGTCACGATGTGAATAAAAATTGTAAATCCCTTTGTGCAGCCGCCGCAGGGCCGGGCGCAAATCATAAGTGCTGGAAACCGCTCCACCGAGGAATACCAAGCCGTCAATGCCGCGATTGGGCGGCAGCATTTCGACCGCAAAAATCGCCGGCCCGGCACCGCCGCTGTTAGCCACCACATGCACCGGACGGCCGGGATATTGATCCTGATAATTGTGAATGATCTGCGCCAGCTCGGCGGCCTTGGCGCGGTTTCTTCGCAGCCAGATTAAATTCGGAATGTACCCTTCAGGAAACGCGATGCCCCAGTAAAATATCCGCACCGCGCCGGGAATCGCACCGGCCAAGCCATCGACCATGCCCTGCGCAAAGGGGCCTGCGGCCTCGATACCCGGCAGTATCAGCGTAAGCCCGTGGTCTAATTCGGCGGTGCTGGCGGCGGATTGCCGGAAGAAAGGTCGTCCATACAACCGCTCCAGCAGCAATTGGAAAAACTCACCCCGGGCTTGCCTGATATGGGCCGCCTTCCAGCGCTTTTGGATAGACCGCTTTTCCCGCCCGGTGGAGCGGCTGATAATCGGGTCGCAGTTACCATTTTTCATTGGATGTCCTTTATTTCTCAACCAATGACACCAAGCTAAATGATAGGCGGTGCTACAGCGGTGGCCAGGGCGAGCGATTCATCATACTGCTGGCGCATAGGCCGGCGCGCGACGCCAGCCACGAAAAAATGCCCGGCGGCGGATCTCTGTGCATTCCGCGCTGTATAATCGCTCGCCCAGCCAATACAGCCCTTCCCGCAACTGTGCCGGAGACATAAGCCGGGGTTGGAAGTTCACATCAAATAATGTGCATAAATCCCATCGTCCCGGCTGCAAAATCCGCCGCTGTTGGACAAGCCGATGATATAAGGGCGTGCCGGGGAAAGCCGTCAGAACGGTAATCTGGACTTCAAACAATGGCACATCCATGGCGAAATCCAGCACCTGCTGGAATATTTCCGGTGTGTGGGTATCCAGGCCCAGAATAAAGCAGCCGTTGACAGTAATACCGTGCCCCTGAATTGTGCGGAGGGCTTCTTTGTATTTCTCCGCCCAGCGCGCCTTGATATTGCCCCGCATCTCAATGCCGCTAAGTCCAGCCGATGTGGGGCTTTCCAGTCCTACCAAAATCTGCCGACAGCCCGCGCGTCGCATGGCATCCAGCAGCAGGCCGTCCTGGGCTACCGAAATGTCGGTTTCCGTAAACCATTTAATCCTTAAGGGGGTCAAGGCGCGGCACAAATCCCGTGACCACGCTTTGTCCACAAACGTATTGTCATCCGCAAATTCGATAAAGGCATGTTCCTGTACGCGCTGAACAGCGCGGATATCACGCGCAACAGTATCTATCGGACGCTTGCGATAGCGCTGCGAAAGCATCACAGTAGAGGCGCAAAAATCACAGCGCCAGGGACAGCCACGTGAGGTCTGCACCGTGAAGCGGTTATAGCAGCGGGCGTTCAGCAAGTCGTACCGGGGGGTGGGCAATGTTTCCATGAGTACGGGCGGGAAATCGGCGGCCCGGAAAATGCGGGGCCTGTGGCGCGCTTCCGCGGCCGCGACAACCGTGGGCCATACCGATTCGCCTTCGCCCACCACGATATAATCGGCATGTTCCGCGGCTTCCTCCGGGCAAACGCTGACATGCAATCCTCCCATCGCCACACGAACGCCCGCCGCCCGAAGACGATCGGCGATGTTGTAGGCCTCAAATACCTGCGCGGAAAATGTGCTAATCGCCACAAGGTCGCAGCAGTAGAGTTCGGGCGGCTCCGAGTGATCCGATTCCGCTTCAAAGTATCGCAAGTCATGTCCGGCCGGCGTGCAGGCCGCCAGCAAAAGCAGCCCCAAACTCGGAAGCGATGCAACAACCTTGCTGCGTTGCACGAACCCGGGCAGCGTCAGGCCGAGTTCCAGAAGTTTCGGATCGTGCGCCCGCACACCGCTCATGGCCAAAAAGCCGATTTTCATAACGAACTCCAAAATGCCAATACACATGTCAATGCCAGTGCCAACACAGGGAAGGCAAATAAAAACGTCCATTTGGCGCGCCATGCGGCCAGCAGGCACGCCAAGGGCATGGTTACGGAGCTAAAAATTAGCGCCACCGAGATTATGGAATTTATTGCCATCGCCGGATGTGGGCCGACAGCGTAAATAAGATTCAACATGCCAAGGGCCATAAATGCGATATGTCCAAGCCGCACCAATCGCCGGGGCCACGCATCGTAACCTCCGAGAAAATCTTTCCGATGGAAAAACAGACCCATCAACGCACCGCTGATAATTCCCAGCAGTATCAATGCCCAGCCGAGTGTCCAGTTGCAATTTACGAATACCATGTCACACACTCCCGCGGCGGATGCTAAACACTTGGGTGAAGCCGCGGAAGGAGTAATTCAAATCTCATGCCAATGGGTACTATTATGACGTAAGTCATTATAAATAATCATGTTATGCGAAAAACAGCGAGACATGTTCTTTGCCCTGATATGGCAGAACGCAGGCATTATATGCCACGTTAATGTACAATTAATGTATATCACCCGTAGATGTTGGAGACTGTAGTCATGGCCTTGTTGAATTCTGATGAGTTGCCGCTGGCCGGTGCTATTTCGCAACTGACGTTCTGCAATCCATTCGTGCCGCAGCGCAGGGAATTGGAGCGTGCGGTCCTGGGTGATGATTATGTTGCCTCGGACACGTCCTGGAACTTTCCCACCACCGGGCAGATGGAACGGCCGAACGAAACGCGCACACGGGAAAAAGTTGCGGCATTTGTTGCCACGCTGCGCCGTCGGATGGCGGGAAAGGCCGTGCCGAGTTTACAGGAATGGCGGCTGTATCAGGATGCCGTGGTGCATTATCTGTATTATGCCTTGGAAGGTGATTTCTACCGAACACTGGCGGATAGCAAGAGCAACGCGGGTTATGCCGGCCTTTACGCCCGTTACCTTGAGATATTCCATGACCTTCTGGAAAAGCCGGCGGCAGGGCGCGCGTGTCACTATCGCCCAGAACATTTATTTGCCTGCTGCTATCAAGTCACGCGCGCGTTTCAGGGAATCTACCGTTCCATTATCGGGTTTTCATCTTGCATGATTGATCTGCGGGCGAAGGTTTGGGAATCCATTTTTACTCATAATATGCGACTTTACCAACTCGAGCTGTACGACAAAATGGGGGACATCGCCACACTGATCGTCGGGCCTTCCGGCACCGGCAAGGAACGTGTGGCGCAGGCCATTGCGCAAGCCCGCTATCTGCCCTTTAATGCCGCCACAAAACGTTTTGCCGATGTGCCGGATAATTTATTTTCCACCACCGTTCTCTCCGCGTTATCCCCGCATCTGATTGAATCGGAGCTTTTCGGTCACGCCCGCGGCTCATTCACCGGCGCGCTGGGCGACCGCAAGGGCCGCCTCGAATCATGCCCGCCGCACGGCTCATTATTTCTTGATGAAATCGGCGACGCGGATGAGCAGATTCAGGTCAAGCTGTTGCGCGTGCTGCAATACCGCATTTTTGAACGCGTGGGCGAAAGTGTGCCGCGCACTTTCCGCGGCAAAATTATCGCCGCCACCAATCATGATCTGGCCCGTGACATGCACAGCGGCAAATTCCGTCAGGACTTTTATTTTCGGCTCTGTTCCGATGTCATCGCCACGCCATCACTGCGACAGCAGATTGCTGAAGCCCCGGAAGATGTGGACAACCTGATCAACTTTATAACCCAGCGATTCATCCCCGGCGAACACGACCGCCGAAAGCTCAACACCGACGTAAAATTATGGATCGCGGATCATAAGGATTATGCGTGGCCGGGAAATTTCCGGGAGCTCGAGCAATGCGTAAAAAATATTCTGGTGCGGCGCGGCTATCAGCCCCCGGAATTATCGCACGGCGATAAGCAATCCGGGCAATTCACAAAAATCCGTGATGGATTGATGACGGAGGAGGAACTTTTGAACTTTTACACTACACTGGTGTACCAGAAAGTCGGCACTTATGAATCCGCCGCGCGGAGCCTCGGCATTGACCGCCGAACCGTAAAATCCCGCGTCAGCGGCCAAAGGAATGCATAACGCCGGTACCAATGGCTGCGATGGTACATAGCGCCAATTTAATTATTTATTTGATAATTAAAATATATATATCATTGCCGAAGATAAAAGTTGCGGCTTGTGCTCGTTGTGATTATTCTGCTGAAAACGTGGTGGGGCCTTTCGGCCGATTTTCCGCCAAGGATTCTTGTTTTTAGGGGTAACACACCATGGCCGTATCACGTAGAAGTCATCCTTCCAAAACACCGTCTCATTTATCCAAAACCGTCGTCTCCCGCCGACGATTCTTGCACACCGTGGGATCTACGGCACTGTGGGGTATGGCACAAGGTTCCACGGTGCACGCTACGCAGGCCGCGCAAGTGGGATTATCTGATGCGGCGATCGGCTACGCTCAGAAATTGCGGCCGCAGTTTCATTTCACCGCGCTTGCCGGATGGATTAACGACCCCAATGGGCTGGTTTATGTCGATGGCGTATATCATTTGTATTTTCAGTTTCTGCCCCATACCCTGCAAGGAAGCTCCGGTAACAAATTCTGGGGGCATGCCATCAGCCGGGATCTTGTGCGATGGCAGCAATTACCAGTGGCTATCAGTCCTGACAAATATGGAGGTATCTGGAGCGGGTCGGCCGCTGTAGATTCGCTCAACACGGCCGGTTTTCAGAAGGGCAACAAGCCTGCAGTCGTGGCCATGTATACCGCCGCGGGCGGTTCATCCAAAATCTCTCAGGGAGAGCCTTTTACGCAATGTCTGGCCTACAGCAATGACGGCGGATTAACGTTTACAAAGTATGCGCATAACCCGGTGTTAAAGCAGATAGTACCAGGTAATCGGGACCCCAAAATTATCTGGCACGGGCCATCGCATCGTTGGATTATGCCTTTGTTTCTTAATGGATCCCGGGGTTTTGCACTTTTCAATTCGCCGGATTTAAAACATTGGATCAAACTTCAGGAATTGCACTTTCCCCAAAGCCAGGAATGTCCAAACTTTTTCCCGCTGCCGCTGCAGGGCAGGCCGGGTGAAGTTCGGTGGATATTTACCGGAGCCGACAGCCAATATCTCATCGGTCAGTTTGATGGCCGACGTTTTACAGCGCAATCCGGACCCTTTGCCATGGACACAGGAAATAGTTTTTATGCCGCGCAGGTCTACAATAATATTCCCGCAAGGCAGAACCGAACCATCCAAATCGGATGGATGCGCGGCGGCTCATATCCCGGTATGCCGTTTAATCAACAGTTGAGCTTTCCCTGCACGCTGACCTTGCGCAATACGCCCGACGGTTTGCGCGTTTGCCGGGAACCGGTGCCGGAAATTGAGCACCTCTGGCGGCATGCGCATCATTTCGGCCCATTCACACTGGACAATCGACGGCGTAATTTTCATGAGGTGGCGGGCAATCAGTTGGATATTGAGGCGCAGATCCACGCGGGTACAGCCAAAGTGCTGGCACTGGAAGTTGCGGGACAAACCATTGAAGTTAATTTTGCCACGCGGCAAATCAGTGCCCTGGGTGCCAAAGGGTCAATCATAGGCTCTACACCGACCAGCCCCTTGCGGTTAAGAATACTTGTTGACCGCACGTCCATCGAAGTCTTTGCGCCGGACCACGCGGTTTCAATGAGCTCGTGCTATTTGCCGCCGGCGGGAAAATCCTCAATGGCCTGTTACTGCCAAGGCGGCAAAGCGACCGTCGGATCCTTGGCCGTGCGCGAAGTTGCCTCAGCCTGGAAGGGTGCATAAAGCGGCATTTTAACATAGCGGTTGATAATGACGCGCAATACCCGCCACCGAATGGGTGTTGCAGGAATTCCATGCCGGCTTGGGTCTTCGGTGATGCGGTAACTGCGAAACAGCCTGACTCTGCAGTAATAGGATTTTGGAAGGTTTTGCTCTGCGCCTGGTCGATGTACGTGAGCCGGTTGCGTTGTAAGGGTTCCACGGAGACATGATATTTATAAGTGTTGATATGTTAATTGATGGACGGACGAATTCTCGCCGCTCCCCGCCATCTTCGCCGGTGGAAGGGCCGATATCGGCGGTTTTCGCGCAGCATTCGCCCCCTGGGCCGGTTTTTTACACCGCAGGCATTGTGACGGTTCGGATTTTCGCCTGTGGCCGGTTTCCCCAAGGTCAGGATGAATCGGCCGGACTTCCCGGATACAACGCCAAGGATATTTTGGAGAGTTTCACCGGAGAGAAGCTTTTACCTTCGTAACGGGGGGCACAGGCCAAGGCCCTGGCAAATACCGCATGTACCAGCATGATCGTGGCGACATGGGCATGGAAGCGTTTGGCTCCTTTGACATTCCCGTCATCAGCACCCCAGAAAAGCTTGCACCGGGCGTTGACGCGTTCAATGGCCGTGCGGCCCTTATAGCGGCGTTCAAATTCCATGGTGGCACGGGGAATCGGCGGAAAACGCCGCAGATCAATGGCCTGTTTGACCCGTACCGTCTTACCGAAGGGTTTATCTTTGTTGCACCGCCCGGCGC
>DAHXLH010000199.1:0-4225 GCA_027366115.1 Phycisphaerales bacterium | reverse complement strand
CCCATGCCCGCCAAGCCACCAGTTCACCGCACGAAGGTCGCCCCCACCGAGGCGCATTTGCCTAAGGCGAATCCGAATGGTCTATCGGTCGTGCACGCCCAATTAACGATCCATAAAAAAGTTCTGCACTATACGGTTACCACCGGCTATATGCCCATGAAGAGTAATGGTAAAGTCCAGGCCAAGATTTTCTTTATCGCCTATACGAAGGATCCCAAATCCGGAATCTCCGCAACCACCCAGCGCAACAAGCGACCCATTACATTTTTATTCAACGGCGGACCGGGTGCGGCATCGGTATGGCTAAATCTCGGCTGCGCCGGTCCGATGCGTTTGGAACTTACGCCCAAGGGTAATGTCACGCCCCCGCCCTACAAGATTGTTACCAATCACCAGACTTGGCTTGACGCATCTGACTTGGTTTTTGTCGATCCTGTCGGCACCGGATTCAGCCACCCCGAACCGGGGGTGCCGGGCCAAAAATTTTATGGTGTGCAACAGGATATTGCCTCCGTGGCGTCGTTCATTCGGCTTTATACCACCATGTATCAACGCTGGGGTTCGCCTAAATTCTTGGCCGGGGAGAGCTACGGCACCACGCGAGCCTGCGGTCTGGCGGATTATCTTTCGCAACACGACGGCATGACGCTTAACGGCGTCATACTTATTTCCTGTGCTTTGAATTTTCAAATTCTTCAACCCAACTTTGGCAATGATACGCCTTACCCTCTGTTCGTTCCGTCGTATACCGCCGCGGCATGGTATCACCATAAGCTGGCACCGGATTTAGAAAAGCATTTTCATCGCACCATACAAAAAGTGGAACACTGGGCCGTTACAGATTACATTTCGGCCCTGGCACAAGGCAGCAATCTTACCGCAACTCAACGCGACACCATCGCCGCTAAGTTGGCACGGTATACCGGCTTATCCAAACGGGAATGTTTGCTGGCGAATTTGCGCATCGGGCCGGGACTTTTTGAGCAATCACTGCTGCGCGATCAACGGAAAATCATTGGCCGCATGGACACGCGATTAACCGGTTACAATCCGAATCCCACCGGCGGCACGGCCTCTTATGATCCGGCGATGTCCGACTTCATTCCGCCGTTTACCAGTGCCTTTGATCAGTATGTGCGCCAAGATCTTAAATATCGCAACAATCTGCCCTACAAAACACTTTCCGATGATGTCTACCCATGGCACTTTGGCGGCGGAGGCATGGGCTTTCTTTATGTGACGGATAATCTGCAACACGCCATGATCCGTAACCCCTTCATGAAAGTGCTGGTGTGCAGCGGCTATTTTGATTTGGCGACGCCCTTTTTTGGAACCATTTACACCTTTGATCATCTTGATTTGAGCCGGAAACTGCAGGACAACATTCATGAAGTATTTTTCCGCGGCGGCCACATGGTCTATCACCCTGCTCCCATGCGAAAAAAATTAGCCAGGGAAGTCCGCAGTTTTATCGCAGCTTCGGAAAACTAATTGCCGCCCGGGTCGGTACTGCCGCCGCCTTCTTGCCGCCACGATAAGATCGAAAAAAATACAGGATTTATTCCGATAACAACGATATAAGAGTTATTCGGACGTGGAGAGGAAATCCCCCGTTAAAATTCTCATGGCCGATGCGTTTGCCTCCGATAAAGGACTGGTGGCCCGCGCCATAAAACGCTTTGCGCCGGGCGGAGATGCCGCGCAGGCGGCGAGAATAATTGCCGGGGTTCCCGGACAACGCATAAAGAAGGTTGGTGACCTCATGGCCGTGAAAAGTGAACGAAAAGCGTCGCTGGAACGCCTGCAATCTCTGGCGGATAAATCTTCCTCGGTGAAGCTTATCCAGAACAAAGTCTTCGCGCGTGATCCCGAATATACCTCCAGCGTGGCGCATGGTATGGAAAACACCGCCCGCGGCCTGCCTTATCATTTGTTTTTACCGGCGGAAACAGCGCTTTCTCCGGAAGATGTATTTCCGAATCTGCGCTGGGGCGGCCGAGCGATTATGGTCTCACCCAATAAGCTGCTGGTGGACGAAATTGCCCAGCGCTTCACCCGTTGGGACGGGTTTATCCTGGAAGGCGATGTGCAAAACGTCCGCACCCCGATTCTCGGCCTACCTATCCCCGGATTGGGCAAACCAGTGCATTACCTTGTGGCGCGCCGCGTTCAACTGCTGAAACCCGGTGAATCCACAGAACGCTTCACCTACCACGTGCATCTGGCACGCAAAGATATCGAGCAGGAAAAATATGTCGTTGTCAAACAGGTCCCCACTGTGGATCGGGTGGTGTCACGGCTGCGTTCCAAATTCCCGGACGCTTCATTGGACGATATTCGCCGCCGGGCCATGAAATTTACGGAAAAGATATTTCCCGTTTTCCTCACGCGCGAAGCCGCGATGCTCAAAATTCTCCAGCGCGATCTGCCCAAGCCGTTCTGCGACCGTGTGCCGCGCTGCCTGGGGGTGGAACATGATTCCAAAGGTTTTGTTCGCACGCTGTACATGAACTGGATGCGCAACGGCGGCGAGGGGCTTTCGCAAATTGATTTTGCCAAACAATCCTGCGAACTCCTGGCGGTGTTGCATGAAAAAATCGGGGTGATCCACCTGGATCTCCGCCTGGATAATTTTGTCATCACCGAAAACGGCGTTGGGTTTATTGATTTTGGCTCAGCCGTGCGGGTGGGTGAAACCTTCTCTGATAATTCCCTGCTGCATACGCTTTTTGAAGAGATGATGAAAACTTCCCAGATTCAACGCATGCTTTATCACATGAGTGAAAATGGACTGGTCACCTCCGATGTTTTGCGCGGGGGCCTGCATAAAGTCGATAAAGCTGTGGACTTATTTTATCTTGCCGTACAAATGAACAAACCACACTCTAATCCTGATTTCAAAGGGCTTATTCACTTTAATCCAAAGAGCCTCGAGGCGCGGCACCTCAAGCGGCTGACGGATGAAATCCTCCGTCCGCCTGATGAGAATAATATTAAATATCGCACCGCGCGGGATATTCTCACCGGACTTGAACGCGTTACCCAGGAAATCGCCGCCGGTCGCGAACCAGAACCACTCCCGGCCACAGCGAAGGACGCCACGGAGGAGACCGTGGAAGAGCGGCCGCATCGCACCGAGCACCGCGCCGTGCGTGCCGTAGGATAACGCCGTAGGATAACGCCGTAGGACAACGCCGGTGAAACAACGGCCGTCCGGTTAATTCAAGACCACCGAGGGCATCCTCCCGCGCCGATAGCTCAATGGGGAAGCGTTGAGCTGGAATCGAAATGCGATTTAATGACACGACATTTTTCTTCGGCGCGGTTGGCACGGCGCGCCGGGTTGGGATGCGGATAATTTCCACCACGGCGTTTCGCATCCAACCGCGACCGATGCCCCCTTACCGACGAGATTTGAAAAATGTTTTCAGCAGTTCCGCGCATTGTTCGGAAAGAACATCCGGCGTGACTTCCAGGCGATGGTTTAATCGCGGATCATCGGTGATGCGAAAAAGCGTGGTCACCGCGCCGGCCTTCGGGTCGCGGCAACCAAAAATCACCCGCCTGATCCGCGCGTTGACCAAAGCACCAGCGCACATGGGGCACGGTTCCAACGTAACATACAGATCACAATCGGTAAGTTGCCAGCGTTTTAATGCGGCACCCGCATGTCTTAAAGCAACAATCTCCGCGTGGGCGGTCGGGTCGCTGTCCATCTGCCGCTGATTACCGCCACTGCCGACAATATGCCGCTGGCCATTAAGTTCCTGCACAATCAATGCACCGACTGGAATTTCCCCGCGTTCCGCTGCGTGCGCCGCCAAAGCCAGGGCCGCCTGCATAAACGCTTTATCCATTTCCGCCACGCGGTTTTCTCCACGCTCCGGCGTTTGATGCCTCGCCAATGGAGACGGTACCGAGGAGTTGTCAATTTTATTTTCCATATTCAGACCGTTACAGACCATTCCGCAGCATGGCCAGCAGGCGTTGCTGGTATTCCAACATCGCCATGCGCCCGTGCGGCTGCACCACCACCAGCACATCCAGCCCCGGCGGGAATTCATGCTGCGCCAGCCGCCACGCTTCTCGCACCCGTCGGCGAATCGTGTTGCGCTCCACCGCTGACCCGCACTTTTTCGCTATCGAAATAGCCACGCGTGCCGGCCCGGAATCCGGCCGCCGCACGATGCAGGCCATCAGCGGCTTGTTCCGGCGGCGCTGGCCA
>DAHXLH010000149.1:0-13882 GCA_027366115.1 Phycisphaerales bacterium | reverse complement strand
CCGACGAATCAGGCCCCAGCGACGGCCCATTACCGCGCGTGCTGGCGGAAACCCCTGGACTGGTGCTTATTGATGAGCTTGATGTGCATTTACACCCACGCTGGCAGCGGCGCGTGGCAAGCGACTTGAAGGAGACTTTCCCTTCCATACAATTTGTATGCACAACCCATTCCCCGCAGATGATTGGAGAACTGCCTCCCGCAGAGATTCGACTGTTAAAGAACGGCGAAGTAATTGTTCCCGATCACTCCTACGGAGTGGATTCCAACCGGGTGCTCGAAGAATTGATGGGTGCAAAATCCCGCAATCATGAAGTTGAAGAAGCGCTTCGGAGGCTCGCGGAAGCGGTTGATCAGGAAAACTTCATAGAGGCAAAGAAGTTAATCACAGAACTGGCAAGCGCGATAGGCAACGACGATCCAGAGGTGACGCGCGCCAACACCTTGCTGAAGTTCCTGGAATCCACGCTATGAGGAACATCGCGAAAGGCGGAGAACCGGAAAGCCTCACACTCCATCGCATGTCACCACATGCGACCTATGCCAATTATCAAGCCAAGGCGGAGCTTCGCAATTTCCTGGTGCAGGAACAGCGCGGGCTGTGCTGTTACTGCATGCGGCGAATCCGCAGCGACGATGGCGGTACCACCATTGAGCATTGGCACCCGCAATCGCGATATCCGAAGGAACAACTCGATTACAAGAATCTGCTTGCCACGTGTTCGGGAATAACCAACGGCTATCTGCACTGCGACGCATCAAAGGCGAATAAGAATTTATCCGGAAATCCGGCCGATCCACAGGATCGGGTTGAGGAACGAATCCGTTACAAGCCCAACGGAGAGATTGCTTCCGATGACACAAATTTCGACGCGGAACTTACGGGCATTCTAAACCTTAATTTGCCCTTTCTTGTCAATAACCGCAAAGCGGTGCTTAACGGATTCGCCGAGAGCCTGGGAAAGAAGGGAGCTGCGCCGCTAAAACGCCGCGAGTTGGAGAACCTCATAAAGAAATGGAGCGGCCAAGGCGGCGGCGACTTAGACGAATACTGCCAGGTTATTATCTACTGGTTACAAAAGCGCCTGCGGCGATTTTAATTTATATGGGTATTTGAGAATGATGAGTCGATTGCAACTTGCCCGCTGTGTTGATCATACGGTGCTTAAGCCGGAGGCTGGAGAGCGGGAAATTCGTGCAGTCACTGCCGAGGCGCTGCAATACGGCTTTGCCGCTGTGTGCGTTAATTCCCGATGGATCAAACTGGTCAGAAGTTTGCTGGATGCGGCAGTTAAAAATGGCCCGGACCATCCGGTGGCGGCCTGTGGGGTCGTGGGCTTTCCGTTTGGGGCTGCAGATACTGCGGTCAAAGCCTTTGAAGCACAGACGTGCGTGAACTCCGGAGCCGATGAAATAGACATGGTCATTTGGCTGCCGGCACTATTGTCGGGAAATCTGGATGTTGCCCGGAAGGATGTGCAAGAGGTGGTGAAGGCAGCAAAAGGCATTTCCAGTAAAGCCATCGTCAAAGTTATTCTGGAAACCGCGGTCCTTAATGAATCACAGATTGCCATGGGCTGTCAGGCGGCAGGTGAAGGAGGCGCGGATTTTGTAAAAACCAGCACGGGGTTTCATCCCGCGGGCGGTGCAAGCGTTCAGGCGGTACGGTGGTTAAAACAATATTCCGGCTCACTGCGCGTTAAAGCCTCTGGTGGAATTCGCGATCTGGCAACAGCACAGGCCATGCTGGCGGCCGGGGCGGATCGACTGGGTTGTTCCGCCGGCGTTGCCATTATCAACAGTTTGCCGCAATAAAATAAAGGAGTTAATAAATGAAAATTCTGGTAACCGGAGCGGCGGGGTTTATCGCATCGCGACTTTCCGTGCGGCTGTTGCAACGCGGTGATCAAGTGGTCGGGCTGGATAATTTAAGCGATTATTATCCGGTGGAACACAAACGGCGAAATCTCGCAGATTTAACCGCCCAGCCGGCCTTCACGTTTATCGAAGGCGATCTGCGGGATGCGGATTTGCTCCTGAAAATTTGTCAGCAACACCAGCCCGAAGCGATTGCCCATATTGGAGCCATGGCCTCCGTGCGTTACAGCGTGGCTAATCCGCTGATTTACGCCTCGGTCAACGTGCAGGGCACGCTGAATCTGCTGGACGCGGCGCGGCAAATCGGTAAGCCGCACTGCCTGCTGGCGTCCACGGGATCCGTTTACGGCCAGTCCACACCCGTGCCGTTTCCGGAAACTGCGGCGGCGGATCGGCCGCTGGCACCGTATCCGGCCAGCAAGCGGGCGATGGAACTTTTCGCCCACAGTCATCATCACGTCTGGAACCTGCCCGTCACAATTCTTCGATTTTTTAATGTGTATGGCCCCCATGGCCGGCCCGACATGATGCCATGGCATTGGGCCCGGCAGATCATGGCGGGTGAGGAACTCACGCTGTTCGCGGCCGGCCATCTTAAGCGGGATTGGACTTATATTGATGACATTCTGGACGGGTATATGGCAGCCTTGGACAGCGGTAACGGGTACCGCGTTTATAATCTGGGGTGCGGCCACCCCGTGGAAAATTTAGAATTTGTCCAGACTTTGGAAGAGATCCTGGGGAAAAAGGCAAAATGCAAGGCAGTGCCGGCACCATCCTCTGAACCCTCTATCACCTATGCGGATATCACCAAAGCCGGCAGGGAATTGGAATATGCGCCGAAAGTGCAGGTGCGTGAGGGCCTGGATCGGTTTATCCGATGGATGCGCACCACCGACTTAATCTAACACTCATGCTTTTCTAAGCGCCGTGCCGATAATAGGGTCAGTAATGAAACGGCTTTTGCCGGAGAACTGATGGCTGATTGACCGCACTGCCGGCACTGCGGAAGCGTACAAGAGAAAGGCAAGATGTGTTGGAAGCTTGCCAATTCGCGTTCCTACGCGGACAATATGAACTCTGAACCGTTTCCCGGCTTCTAGAAGCCTGTCCGAGTAATGGCCGGGATTGTGGTAGGCGATTACTCGGACAGGCTCCTAAGCCGATCGACTGTAAAAAATTCCCGCCGGTGGCTGTCCTGTCTATCATGAGACCGCCTCCGGATCTGAAATTGAGCGAAACACTATGGCCAACCCCAATAACGTCGCCAGTAAAACCGAGACAATGCTGGGCAAATTCATTGTTGATCAGGGGTTTTGCACGCAGGAAGAGCTGGGCGACTGCCTGTCATTGCAGGCGGAACTCGAACGCCAGGAGAGCCATCGCTCCCTGACCGATATTCTTGTGGCCAACGGCTACGTCACGCAAACCCAACTGGCCCGCGTTAAGGCCGCGGTCGAAGAGCAAAAAACTTTTCAACAGATTCCCGGCTACCAGATCATGTCCAAGCTCGGGGCCGGCGCGATGGCCACCGTGTTTAAAGCCCGGCAGCTTTCCCTGGACCGAATTGTCGCAATTAAAGTTCTGCCCAAACGCATGAGCGAAAATAAAGAATTCGTAGACCGCTTCTACATGGAAGGCAAGGCCGCCGCCAAATTAAACCACCCCAATATCGTGGCCGCCTATGATGTAGGCGAAGCGGGCGGATACCACTATTTTGTCATGGAATATGTGGCGGGCAAAACGGTTTATGACCATCTGGTAGACAGTGGAAAACCCTATCCGGAAAAGCAGGCCTTGGACATTATCATCCAGGTGTGTCGCGCACTGGTTCATGCCCATCTCAACGGCCTTATTCACCGGGATGTTAAACCCAAAAATATCATGATGACTCCGGAAGGAACCGCCAAGCTCGCCGATATGGGTTTAGCGCGGGAAGCCGATGACAAAGTCGCCGCCGCCGCTGAAGCCGGCAAAGCCTATGGTACACCCTATTACATTTCCCCCGAACAAATTCGCGGCCAGTTGAATATCGATTTTCGCGCCGACATTTATTCCCTGGGTGCCACGATGTACCACATGGTGACTGGCCGCGTGCCATTTGAAGCCCCCTCCCCGGCGGCGGTGATGCACAAGCATTTGAAAGAGGATCTGGTACCACCGGATCACGTCAATACCAACTTAAGTGCCGGTATATCGGAAATTATAGAAGTGGCCATGGCCAAAGACCCGGCCAAGCGCTATTCCTCCACGTCGGATATGCTTTCCGACTTGGAATCTGTAGCGCATGGTGATCCACCCAAGCTGGCGCGGCGCGCCTATGATCTCACCACGCTGGCGAAAATTGAAAAAGCCGCTGCGGATTCCAATCCTTCGGACCAGGTGGACTTGGTGGAAGCCGACGAAGAACCCACCATTGATCTGGGTTCCCGCACGCTGATTCAAAAATTCAAGGATCCGCTGGTATTGTTGCTGCTGGGTTGCCTGGTATTTGCCATCGTGATTATTGTGATGCTGGAACTCAAGGGGTAGTTAACGAACCGGACCCACATAACCCGCGACTTCGCCTGCGGTCGAACCCTGCGCCACCGGCAAAGCCCGCGGCTAAGTGAGACACGGAAACCCGGATTTTAATGAGGTGTTTTGGGAACTAACCCTGCCGGCTACCATCGACCGCGAACTTCCCCCGTTAAAACCCGAACCAATTCCCAGGAACATAAGACCGCACACGCGTGACCACGCCATTGTCCAAATCTACCAGCACCGGCAGAAATGGCGGACGCCAGATATGTGTATTTTCAAATCCCAGTCGTAACATGTTGGCGCTCGCCAGACCCTTAGGCAGTGAGCCATACGGCGGTAACTGGATCAGCGCCACATTGTGATCGGAGCTATGCTTCAGGTGCCGCGAGATACTTGCTATGGCACTTTGGCAAATCGGGCAGGTATGAAAATAAATCACCGCCAGCCACTTTCCGTGCATGATGGCCCGGCTGCCGGGAATATAATCCGCAGCCGGGAAACGCTTGGAATCCCACGCCGGCGGTTGCATGAATATCACACCGTGTCCGCCGGTAATTGTGCCGTTACTATGCAGCATCCCCGGCTGGAGATAAACTTTTCCCCCGATCAAGCCCGCTAAAATTCCCACTGCCACTATCCCCGATAAGACCTTTCGCCATGCGGTCGCGGGATAGTTCTTCGGATACTTCGATATCGCGGCTACCATCAAAAGCAGTATGACCGCATCCATGCCGGCGGTGATCCATGGGTTCATGGGCACAGGCCCGAAGCAGCCGCAGTTGACCTGTCCCTGCCACGCATCGTGCAGCGAAACGCCCAAAAAGAGCGTAAATAATAGCGCCCCCGCCCGCACGGCATAATAACCCGCCACCGAGCTGATGAACCATACGCCGGCCACTAATTCACTGAGCACTTCAGTGGTATGGAAGAAATAATTTTTAGTTACCGCCCCCCGCAGCAGGTCATACCCTTTAAGCGCCCCGGCAATAACCAGCACGACACCCGCCAGGAAAAGTATCCATTGCAGCAGCGGGCGTTTGATCAACTCAGGCCTCGGCGCTGTAGAGTTGCCTGGAACTGTGGTATTTTTCAACATCATAGTGCCTTGTTTTTACCAAAAAGTGCGTCCACTGCCCAGCGCGTTCTAAGCGCGCGGTCCGACGCCGCCTGAATAGCCCCGATCAGCACCGTGGCGGCGGCCCGCATTGCAGGCGCATCCGCGGGTTTAGATGGGGGAGCGGCTAACAGGGCATTGGGCATAGGCAACCGCGCCAGCGCCAGCAGCACGCCGCCGTCAACCCGTATGGTTTTAGATTCCACCGGACATTCGATGCAACAAACCCCGCCCCGCTGTGGAGAGAACTGCGCCGGTACGCCGGGGCGCACGGGCGCTTGGCACACCAGGCAATTTTCCAACTGCGGTTGATATCCCGTGGAAATTAAAATGCTCTTGGCAATGCTTAAAAAAAGCCGCTGGGTTTGGCCGCCCCCCAACGCCGCAACGCCCGACGCAACTTCATCGTACAACTGCGTATGCGGCTCCTGGCCGGAAAGCAGCGCCATAATCATTTCACAAATAATCTGTCCGGCATAAAACGCGGGCAGGGATTTCCGCATCGCAGGTTGATTATCCATTAAATCCCAGGCCGTCAAAGTGCCCAGTTCCGCCGTTCCGCGCGGCGGAATATAGACTAGCTCGCCCCGGGCCAATTGATCAATCGGTGCCCCCAATGAAAAAGTGCCCGCTTTGGCCATCTTCCGGCTTCCCTTGGCCAACAAGGCCAACAATCCGGCCTGCCTCGCAAACAACGTTACCACTTGACTGGTCTCAGAAAAGTTGATGACCCGCAGACAGATCGCTTCATCTTTTTCATAATTCGCCATTAAAAGATTGTACCCGTTCATTAACGCCTTAACGAATTCCATTGCAACTCATACCAAACATTAGTAATGCCTTAACACGCACTTAGCGCGACTGCGGTTTGATAGCGCCCGTTGGATATGGGTTTCGACATTGCGACAGGTTCGGGAGTTCCGGCCGGCAAGAAAGAACTTAATGGAAAGGAACTTGAAAATGTTCAAGGCACTACGTAACGGTCTGCTGGCGGTCACAGCCGCGGCACTGGTCTCCGCCGGGATGACCACAACGGTCAACGCCGTTGAAATTCAGGGCGCGGGTTCAACTTTTGTTGCCCCCATCATGCTCAAAAAATGGATTCCCCACTTCATGGCCGGCCACCCCAATATCAAGGTTGATTATCAACCCATTGGCTCCGGCGGCGGCATCAACGGCCTGATCAACAAAACCATCAACTTCTGCGGATCAGATGCCGCGATGACCAATTCCCAGATCAGCTCCGCCGGCGGCCACGTTCTGCACATGCCGGAAGTCGCCGGACCGGAAGTCATGAGCTACAACCTGCCCATGATCCACAAGCCGCTGGTCATGAATGGCAAGCTCATCGCTGATATTTACTTAGGCAAAGTAACACATTGGAACGCACCGGAAATTCAGGCTTTAAATCCGGGTGTCAGCCTGCCGAATCTGCGCATCTTGGTAGCGCACCGCTCCGACGGTTCGGGCACGACCTACATTTTCACCGGTTATTTATGCAAAGTCAGCCCCCAGTGGAAGACGCAGGTTGGCCAATCAACTTCCGTGCAGTGGCCGGTGGGCCGCGGCGGCAAGGGCAACCCCGGCGTGGCAGCTCTGATTGACAAAACCGTTGGCGGTTTAGGCTATCTGGAATATGCCTACGCCATCATCGGGCACTTCCCCACCGCTACCCTGATCAACAAAGACGGCTTTAAAATCCGTCCGTCCATCCCGGCGGTTATTGCCGCCCAGAAGGCAGTCGTCGCCAATCTTCCGGCGGACTTCCGTCTTCCGATTATCAACCCGACTGGTCGTACCGCGTATCCGATTTCGGGTTTCACGTATCTGATTATTGATCGCGACCTGGGCTACATGAGCAAAGCCAAAGCCAAGGCCACGGTGGAATTTATCCACTGGGTACTCACCAAAGGCCAAAAATACGCCAAGAGCATGCAGTACATCAAACTCGGCCGCGTAATGCGTAAGAAAGTGCTCGCTGAATTGTCCAACGTAACCTGGAAAGGCCAGCCGTTAAACTAAGCGTCGAGATCATCCACGCAAAATCCTGGCAGTCCCCACAAGAGCATATCGCGTGGGGACTGCCTTTTGCATAGGATAAGCGCAAGCGAAATAGCACCCGCAGGGAAAGACTTTTGAGAATATAGCGTATGACCGCATCAACCGATCCGACATTACCGCCCAATCCCTTCATGGATGTTCAGCAAAACGCGTTCCGCCGCGGGGTAGACAAAGCCACCAAAGCCGCTGCCTTAGGCGGGGTATTGCTGACCATCACCATTTTAATTATTGTTTTTGTGGTGCTCATCCATGGCTCTTGGATGGCCCTCCGGCAGATCGGCTGGCACTTTTTTACCACGCAGGCCTGGAATCCCGTGCCCGGGCGTGATAAGTACGGCGTGCTGTCTTTCCTTTACGGTACCGGCATTACCACATTTCTGGCACTCTTAATTGGTGTACCGTTAAGCATAGGAACCGCGATATTTATTACCCGCATCGCACCGCGCTGGCTGGCCGGTCCCGTCTCTTTTTTAGTGGAATTGCTGGCGGCTATTCCAAGCATCGCCTACGGCTTGTGGGGTTGTTTTGTCATGTCCCCCTGGCTGCAGAATTACCTCGAACCAGTTCTCTACGATACATTAAAACATATAAAAATTATTCCAGTGGGAAAATATCCCAGTGGCCGCATTGAGTTTTTCCCCGCCAACCTCGTGCATGGCGGCCCGTCGGGCAGCGATTTTCTGGCCGGCGGATTGATTCTGACCATTATGATTCTGCCCATTATTACCGCGATTACCCGTGATGTCTTACAGCAGTTTCCACAGGAAATTGAACACGGCGCTTATGGCCTGGGTGCCACATGGTGGCAAACCACGCGCTTGGCCCTGGCGTACTGCCGGGCGGGAATTTTTGGCGCTGTGATGCTGGGCATGGCCCGGGCTATTGGAGAAACCATGGCCGTTATCATGGTCATCGGCAATACCGACCATATCAGCGCCAGTCTATTTGCCGGCGGCCAAACCATGTCCGGAGTGCTGGCCAATGAATTTATGGAAGCCGATCATCCCATTTACTTAAGCGCCATGTTTTACGTGGCCCTCGTGCTGATGTTAAGTTCGCTGGTAACCAATGTCATTGCCCGTGCTCTGTTATCACGCATCGACCGGGAACGTCAAACGGCCTGATGGCCACCTCCTGAAAGGATACGCACAATGAATGCTGATGCTATAAAACCCGAGCCAAACCCCTTTGCCGGCCGCAGTCCGGGCCGACGCTGGATCAGTCGTGGCGTCATGGTGCTTTGCACGCTCTGTACGGCCATCGCATTAGCGGTATTGTTTGTGGTGCTGGCCTATATGGGCATACGCGGTATTGAATATATGACGCCGGCGTTTTTTACGAATTTGCCGCTGCAATCGCCCGAAGGTATGCGGAACTGCATCATTGGTACCATTATTCTCGTGGGCTTGGCCAGTGTTTTAGGTGTGCCGATAGGCATGTTGTGTGGCATTTACATGGCGGAATATGCCGGCAAAGGTTGGTTCACCTACGCGGCCCAACTGGTCATGGATTTGCTGGCCGGCACGCCCACTATTCTGCTGGGTGTCATTGCCTGGCAGTTGGTGGTTGTCCCGCTGCATCAGCAGTCCGGGTGGTCGGGGGCTCTTGCCCTGGCATTTATTATGGTGCCCATTGTCGCGCGGGCCAGTGAGGAAATGCTCCGGCTAGTCCCGCACCCGCATCGGGAAGCCTCGGCAGGCTTAGGTGCCTCCAAAGCCCAGACACTTTTTAGGGTCATTCTCCCCGCCGCAAAAGCCGGAATTACCACAGGAATCATGCTGGGAATCGCCCGTGTCGCCGGCGAAACAGCACCCCTGTTATTTACCGCGTTGGGCAATGATCAGGCCGTGTATAACCCCAGTCAGCCCTATCCATCATTGACATTAAAGATATGGCAATACTCACAATCCGCCGAACCCGCCTGGCGTCATCAGGCCTGGACCGCCGTACTGGTGCTGGTAACCATGGTACTCCTGTTTACCGCCGCCGTGCGCTTCACCGTCCGCGGCAAAAAAGTCAACGTGATCTGACGTAGTCACGGCAACCGCCGAATCGTGCAATTAAAATTGGCGGCCGCCGTCAGGCTTGTGAAATGAATCTGGGCCATGGAATAGGCCGGCACGCGTAGCGTATTCCAGCCCGAAGTTGCTTCCACCTGCGCGCCCTGGGCATTAAGAAAGCTGTACTGAAATTCCAAATACAATTCATCAGCCGTGACATTACGCACCGGTATGACCACATCCAGTTGCCCGTCCCCCACCCGACTGACAATCGGCTCGTTCACCAGTATTTTGCTCTGCAAATTGTAGCTTGTCAGATGCACCTGCGGAAATGGATTAAGCGTATTTTGACCAGGAATCACCGGCCCCTGACACCCGGTTATGCCCAGCAAACACGTCAGGCAAAATACCGCCAATACGCCAACAAATAATACGCTCGTGCTACCTTTGGATAACATCACAACTGCTCCTTAATATCGGCTCGCCCTTACTGCCGTGCCGGTTCAATCGGGGTTTCGTTGACCGTTTTTACCTGGGTTTGTGTCGTTTGCGTCTGCACGCGTGTGGTGGTTTTAATGCGCGTCGTACGCAGCACCATCGGCCCGGTAATCTGCAAATCCACAGTGTTATTCTGCAAATCCACCGCTTTAAGCCCTCTGGATACGCCGATTTCCTGTTTCAAGGCGGAATAAAAATCATCCGGTGCCCCATTATATTCAACGGCTAATCGCCCATACGCTGTGGACGTTGAACCCGTCATACCCCGGTCAATGACCAGCCGCACGCCCGGGACTTTCTGCACAAAATGCTTAATGGCCAGCACATCATCAATACTGGCGGCATTATAGATTCGCACAATCAGCGGGTTGTACGCCGCCGCGCCACCGCCCCAGATAGCCGCCAGCTTCTGCATGATTTTGTCCGCCAGATAACCCGTGTACATATTAATATTGGTCTTGCTCGCCGGTAGCGGCATATCAACATACGTTGCCGCCAAGACGCGGGCGTCCGTGGTGCTGACCGCCTGCGCTAAAAGCCGCACGGCATTTCCCGAAGAGGCTTGCTGCGTGGGGGCCGCCTGAATTTCCACCAGCACATCCGTCTTAAGCTCGTGCTTTAACAGCGGTAGCACCTTGGGATCACCATTTTCCAGCCGCAGGAAGCTTTCCCGGGCCAGCACTTTCTGCGCCATCGAAGGATCTTGAATATCCACCTGCCCATTGGCATTGAGATATTCAATCATCGAAATTTGGATGGCGTCAAAATCTTCATTGCCTAGATGAAATGTCGCAGCCGCGGCCCCACCCTGTCCTAAAAGCACTTCCACCATCATGCGCGGATCCCGCTGGGCCTGATACGCCTGCACATACGCCGCCTCATCCGGAAGCGCCACATGCGTGCCATAAGGATTTCCCGTCGCCGGCGCACCGTAAGCGTCCGGTGGCAGCGGCTTGGAATAAGGTTGCGGCTGATACGCCGCCTGATCCTGCGGGGAGGGAATCGCAACATTTTGCAGCGGAGCCTGGCAACCCGCCAGTAAAAGCGAAAGCGCCAACGAAGCGATGCTCGCGCCAAGAATCTTATAGCTTTTCATATTCCATGATCTCCAAAAGTTCCCCCGCCAAACCGCCGTAGCGGCCAGCCGGGGCAACCTAGGTATTTTAACAGTTAGAACGCACAGAGCCACCTCTTTGTTGCCGCCCGTTGTATCTCACGGCAAATAAGACTAAACTCAACGTATCAGACCCCGTGGTTCAAGGTGCAAAATGCTTCTGGAAAAAGTCATCGAACAAGGTAAGTCCCGCCCTGGGGAAATCGCCATTATTGACGATCGGCGAACCCTGACCTTCGGGCAATTGCGCCACGGCAGCAATCTCATGGCCGGTCATCTTGACAAGCTGGCGGACAATCAGGAACGCATCGGCCTGCTTTTGCCCCAAAGTAGCGCCTTTGCCGTAGCCTTCGGCGGCGTGCGGTGGTCTTCGCGCGTGGCGGTACCGTTAAATTATCTTCTGCGTCCGCCCGAACTCATCGATATTTGCCGAGACGCCGGCGTGAAAACGGTGCTCACGATTCATTACTTTGATGAACTGGCCCAGGCGCTGCAGGCCGCCGGGATGCAGGTTGTGTTCATGGAGGAACTCTCTTTTAAGAAAATTCCCTGGCCCCGCCGCCTGCCGCAGCGCAAGGCGGATGATTTGGCGGTAATTTTATATACCAGCGGCACCAGCAGCTCGCCCAAAGGCGTGATGCTCACCAGCGGCAACCTGGATTCCAACGCCGCCGACGCCATCGCCCACGCCCAATTCAACCGCCAGATGACATTCCTCGGCGTACTACCCATGTTTCATGCCCTGGGTCTGATGGCCGGCTTTTTGGTGCCGCTTAGCCTGGGCTGCCGTGTGATTTATCAAGCCCGCTTCACCCCAGCCGCGACATTGGATCTGATTATAAAAAATAACATTCAGGTCCTGGTGGCTGTCCCCACAATGTATGCCCTGCTGGCCAACTGTAAAAATATTTCCCGCGAAAGCCTGGCCAGTGTCCTGTACGCCATCAGCGGCGGCGAGCCGCTGCCCCTGGCCCTGTTGGAAAAATATAAAACCGATTTCGGCATTGATATGCTCGAAGGCTTCGGCTTAACCGAAACCTCCCCCATGGTCAGCTTCTGCCTGCCCTGGGCCCACAAGCCCGGCAGCGTCGGCAAACCGTTGCCCAATGTGGAGTTGCGAATCGTCGATGAAATGGACAAGCCCTTGGGGCCGAACCAGGATGGGGAACTCTGGATTCGCGGGCGAAATGTCATGAAAGGCTATCTCAACAAGCCCACCGAAACCGCCGCCGTTCTCACCACCGACGGATGGTTTAAAACCGGTGATGTCGCCCGCCTTGATAGCGATGGATTTTTATTTATTACCGGGCGAAAAAAAGAACTAATCATCATGGCCGGCGAAAAAATTTCCCCCCATGAAATTGAAGAAGTCATCCGCCAGCACCCCGCCGTGCTGCTCACCGCCGTGATCGGCGTGAAAGACCCCCAACGCGGCGAAGTGCCGATCGCCTTCATCCAACTCGAGCCAGGCCTCACCGAAAAACCCACCTCCCAGGAAATCCGCATATTCGTCCGCCAACGCCTCGCCCCCTACAAAACCCCCCGCGACATCTACTTTCTCGAAGAAATGCCCCGCTCCCCCGCCGGAAAAGTCCTAAAACGAGCACTTCAAGTACCGGAGGAGTCAGGAGTCAAGAGTTAGATGTCACGGGGCGCTTCAAAGCCAGCCACCAAAGGGCGCAATTCAGGGGTTCAAAACCAGCCACTGGTTTTCGGTCTTATAATGTCCAATAACCTTTCTTGTCAATCCCCGTGTTGCGTTCATATTCCCATGATGTTCGGTAGCGCGCGGCCCCGCAGTGCGGCCGCCTTCATTCGAGGGAAGAGAGTTGCAACTCGCCCCGCCGGTGATTGAGGCGAGCAAAATTACCCGCTTCCTTGTATCAGCGACTACCGTTCTTTGCCCCATCTCCTCGCAGTTCCACATAATCGTGCTGTCGGTCATTACGCCGCGCCAGTTCGCTAGCATACCGCCGGCCCAGCCACGCGCTGTTCGATGCCGCCCATTGCGTAAGCTTTGTGGTGCCCGCCGGCGGTGCGTCCACATACAACCGGCCCTCCATCAGCCCGCGTATCTCATCGCGGGTAATTATTACATCCCCCACAAATTTGCCCATCAGCCATGCCAGACTGTATCCCAGCACAGGGTTTACCGAAACGATCGGCCGCACGCAGCCGATGGTTTTCCCCGTCACCTCAACAAGTTCCCGGTAGGTGAAGGTTTCCGGGCCAATCGCCTCTACAATGCGGTTACCCTCATCCGCCGCACATTGGACCGCCAATTCCGCCAGATCATCCACGTAAATCGGTTGCATTTTGTATTGGCCATCGCCAAATACCCCAAACACCGGCAGGTGCCGCAGTACCCATGCGATATTATTGATAAGAATATCTTCCTGCCCGAAAATCACCGCAGGTCGCAATATCGTGTAATTAACACCGCACTGCGCCAACGCCTTTTCCACCTGTGCCTTGCCGCGGAAATATTCCAGACCTGATTTTTCATCCGGATGGGTAATGCTTACATGCACAATCCGCCGCACGCCGGCCGTCTTGGCCGCGGCAAACAATCGCCGGCTGTTTTCAATGGCCTCTGCAAAACAGAATTGCCCGGTATTAAACCGTACCCAGTAGGTGTTAAACAGGACACTTACGCCCGCAAGTGCCCCCGCCAGCTTTTCCGGCTCCTGCCAGT
>DAHXLH010000139.1:0-8187 GCA_027366115.1 Phycisphaerales bacterium | reverse complement strand
GTGATCTTCATGGCCACCGTAGAAGCAGCCGCCCATGGTTACCATCATTGCCGAAGCAAGAAATGGCGCGGCAATAAGCCGGAAACGAGTTTGGAACCTCATCATGAGAGTCCTCCATATAAGATAGCCCACCTGCGAAACCTACACATTAAAGCCCCCATTGCGGTCATCATCCGGCAAGACTACCCCGATAAACCCGCTGTACCATTATAGCACACTGCCACGCCGATGTTCCGACAAGCGACAATCACCACAACGGGCGGCTAGCAATCCGATCATCTGCAACTTCTCCTGACCAGATATAAGCCCCGTCTCTGCAGTTTTCTCTTGCCGGACCGCGCGAATTTCTGATATGCCCAACCTCTGACATTTACACTTCGATATGTTCCGCTGATAGGCATGGGAGCGACTTCGTGCAAGCCGCCGAGAGTCTGACCCACTGCCGCGTAATTATTTTTGTCGATGCAGCGCCGGATTCACTACCGCACACATGGCTACGATATTCAGAGGATAGCCAAGAAACGTCTTAATTTTTTCCGCTTCCAACTCGGGATTGCCGATCAGCCCCGCGTGCGAGACGTCATGAACTGTAAAGTTATTCTGTGCGGCCAGCCAGGTATCAACGGCAGTGATCTCTTTGTGAAAGATTGCTTCTAAACGCTGATTTTCAACTGTTGTGGCCTTTGTTTTCCCCAACATCGCCTGTTGCGACGCCACAACTTGTCGCAGGTCACGTCGCATAAACAGGACGCGATACGAACGATCCGACGGTAAATCATAAAGCAGGCGATAAATCATTTTTACCGCGTGTCCGGCCGCTGTTTCCAGCCACTGAGCGTTCGCTCGGGTTTCTTTTACGGCTTCAAGTTCAAAATAGCCGCACGGATTGCTCACATCAGCCCGACGAATATGATCCGTCAGCACCGGCATTCCGCCGGCATGCAGCATGTGCATCATCAGTGACGTACCGGATCGGGGCAATCCGGAAACAATGGTAATGGAGGTTGATTCAGACATAATTTCAGTCCTGGGCGCAAATGTTTTAAGGCATTGTCCCGCTTGTTACAGATTGTCAATGTAGGCTTGAATTTCTTCCATGGGCACGGCGGAATTTACCGCAACATACAAAATCATTACACTGAATACCGCTACGACGATCACATCATAGGGAAATTTTAGATAACCCAGACCGCCGGTCATGCTTTTTGAACCAATGCCATCCAGAATCCACAGTCCGCCGAGATAGGGAAACACCCACCAGGTGCTTTTCCACGGCAGCCCGGCAATACTTTCGTCTTTGATAAGCCGCCAAGCCAGAAATAATGCCAGCGCCGCAGAAATAATTTCCAGCAAAAATGTGAGTGTGGCGAATCCTGACCAGTACACGATGAGATTGGAAATAATAAAAGTAATCGGAGCCAGAATATCAGCCATCGGCACTCGAAACGGTCTTGGACGACTGGCCTCGGGAAGGGTACGCCGCAGCGAAAGCAGCACCACCGGGCCGATACCATAGGACAATACCATCACATCCGAGATTTCGTTAACCATTTTATGCCAGCTCGGAAATGGGAGCATAAAAAAACATCCGACGACAAAACTTACAATGCCGGCGGCCCATGGCACGCCAAAGCGATTCAAGCGCTGCAATGAGCTATGAATGAAGCCATCCTCGCTCATGGCCCCGATCACCCGCGAAGAAGTCGTGGCGTAAATAAACCCCGTGCCGCCCGGGGATACAATGGCATCGGCATACAGTAACATCGCCAGCCACGCCAAACCAATACCCGATGCCAGAGCCGCCAGCGGCCCAGCCCCCACCGAAAATCCCTTGGCATGATCCAAGGCCGCCCATCCGTATTTGGCTAATTCCGCCGGGCTGACCGCCATGACAAATGCCAACTGTAAACCGATGTAAATCACCATCCCGATGACCACCGATCCTATAACCGCAATGGGAACATAGCGTTGCGGTTGTGAGGTTTCACCGGCAAGCTCCACCGCCTGCCTGAAACCCAGAAAGCTGAAAATCACACCCGCTGTACCCAACGCTGTAAAAACACCACGGATATTGGATGCCAACTGATGCGCCTGTATATGCAGATTGCCCGTATGATGCGCTCCAATCAACAGGCCGATGATTGTTACCAGCGGCACGGCCAGTTTCCACCAGCCGGCGGTCGTACTGATGCGCATGACCCATTTAATTCCAAAAAGATTCAGCACCGTAAAAAATGCCAGCATGAGAACCGCAAAGCCAAAGCCCGCCGGAGTCAACGCGTGATTCTTTGGGTAAATCAGCCACGGCCAAATATTGGCCATATAACCCAGCGTAGCCAGCACCTCTACCGGCGCCACCGAAACATAGCCTAAAAAAAGTATCCAACTCCAGATGCGGGACAACAACGCGCCATGGCTTAAATGCGGGAAATGCACCACCGCCCCGCTGCGCGGAAACAAGGTCGCCAATTCCGCGTAAACCAATGCCAGCAGCAGAATAGCAATGCCGCCAACCAACCAGGAGAACACGCTTAAAGGCCCGGCCTGTTGCGCCGCTTCCATCGGGCCTTTCAGCCAGCCCGAACCAATAATTCCGCCGAGGCTGGCATAAAGCAATCCAATAACCCCGGCCTCGCGCCTTAATGCAATTTTCTTATTCGATAAATCTGCCATGCCTGCCATCAGCTCCTGCTCAATAACCCCGGCGAAACTTTGCTACCGCTTGTTATCGCATAAATACCGATATCGAACCATCAGCATTCGCGTTTTGTTGTAGCAGGTAGTGTACCAAGCATCGACCGGATCGTCAGGAGTCTCTTCACAAAAAAGGCCGTCGGCACACGATGCCGACGGCCTGCCAGGTAAGGCAATATCACTGGGCGGTCATTTTTCAAGCCTTCCGTCGCGAACGCCACGCCAAAATCCCTGCGGCCCCGGCGGCCATCAGCATCAATGAAGCCGGTTCCGGCACGGGGTTGGCACTACCCGCGACCAATGGCGCACCTCCGGTATCACCAACGGCAATGGGGGTGTTGGCCGAACTTTCAAAGGCATAACCAAGGATCTTATTACTGAAATCCACCAGATTGGTTGTCGGTTCTGTGGTGGTGTTGAAAGAAAAGGCGGCCCAGCCATAAAAATCTTTTCCGTTTGCACTCGTCGCGCGCAATCCGGCGTAAAGAACTTCATGATTACCGGATTTGACCACATTGGTGCTGTTGTAGCCCCCGGTTGCAAATACAAAATTATTGCCGGTCCCGCCGACTTGTGTACCCTTGGGCAGGAAATCGAGTGTGGATGTTGCGCCGCCGTTCGTCGATGCGGCTACGGTTACCGCATCGATTCCCGGCACCATGCCGGAAAAGGTAAGGCTGGCATCTCCACTGATTCGATTCAGTGAGGTCATCATGCCCAGAAAAGCCTTCCCCCCGCCATAATTAATAAATGCCTCGCCCCCGGGGGTTAGCGTGCTCATTGGAGCATTAATTTGGGTGTATTGCGGC
Organism: Phycisphaerales bacterium; assembly: GCA_027366115.1. Classification (GTDB taxonomy): domain Bacteria; phylum Planctomycetota; class Phycisphaerae; order WQYP01; family WQYP01; genus JAMDCX01. Next base: position 4,684 of record DAHXLH010000139.1, on the reverse strand, counting down.
GTAGCCTGGCCCACACCGGTTGCAATCATCGACAAACTTACGGCAGCGTATGCCGCCAGACGAGCATCCAGCGATGATCTTTCGCCGACGGTTAACTCGGAAACATCGTTGATTTTATGTGTCATGGGTAATCTCCTGTAAAAAGCTGATTTTTATTTCCTTACGGAACAAACACAGATAGAACCTGTTGTGACTTAGCGCTTGGAATTGCCGCGCCGGCGACGTACCGGTATCAGAAAAGCCAGAGCAGCCATCGCCATCAGCGCCAAGGGTGCGGGTTCCGGAACCGCCACCAACTGACCGGCCGCATTCGTGGCAAGATCCGGCGATGTTGCCGCATTACCGGCGTAACCGAGACCATACATCGATTCCAGTGTTCGCAGAACGCTGTAACTGTTGAACATCTGACTGGACTGCCCGGGAACATACAGCGACGTATCGCCATTGATGATTGTGGCAATATGATTGCCATCCTGAAGGGTGTAATCATTTTCATCCCACGTCACCAGCAGCAGGCTGTTATTGGTTTTGGCCCACTGGACATAACCATTGAGATTCTGCTGCAAGAAACTGTCGCCGGCTTGAATGGTGCCGTTGTGCATGTCATTTTCCAGATTGGGAATTACAAATGAAACGGTGGGCAATGAGGCATAACCGGCGGCGGTGGTGGGAAATTCGGAAAAGCCGGTCATCGTGGAAAGTGGAAGCTGATTACCCGAAACACTTGTGAGACTGGGATTGACCCAGTTGATCACCGCATTGTGCTTACGAGCGTAAGTTTCATTGGTTGTGCCATTGTTGTACGTGGCCTCGTTGTAGTTCGTTGTGTTATCAATAGCCGAATAAGTCTGATTATATTCCTTGAATGAATCCCCCGCGTTAAGTAATTGGGCCGCGAGGTTCGGCGTATTGAGCGGTTCGGAGTATTGCGGAGCACTGGGAAAGTAATCACCGGTAATTCCCTGGTCGCTTCCGGAAAACAGATCAAGATAATTCGGCTGACTGGGGTGCTCCGGAGAGTAAGACTGGGTGTAAAGCAGGCCGCCATTTCCAATAAGCGTGTTGTTGATATACGGAGCGTCCGTGGTATTGCCCACAATCTGACTGAAGGAATGATTTTCTTCAATCACCACCACCACATGGCTGGGAGCCAAAATGCCTGCCTGAGCCGCTCCCGCACTGCAACCGATAAAAGCGGAGCCGGCGACTGCGGCGACGATTGCGCCGGCCGTTATCGCCGAACCTTTTTTTGTCATTCGATTCCAACCCATAATATTCTCCTTGCGCGTCCCTGAACAAAAGCATCTCAACCAGTCGGACGATCGCGACTACTGGCCATGCCTGCCGCCACGACACAGTGCCTTGGACGACGTGATCCATGTTATCGGGCAAATATGTGGAATCTTTATGCGCCAAATAAATTACTGGAGAGCCGTTGATGAGCAACGTGTTAGCGAAATGCTTACACAGCGCTTGCGCGAATTTAAACGCGCATACGTATGTTTGAGCACGAAGCAAGAGCCTTGGCCGCGATAGTCCGCGGCGGACTCACGCATTGAAGGAACCGCGACACCATGGCCAACCGCATTGCTAAAAAACTTCTCCTGATAGGATGGGACTCCGCCGACTGGCAGGTCATCACGCCCCTGCTTGAACAAGGCCGACTGCCCGCGTTGAATCTTCTGATAACCAATGGCGTGATGGGAAATCTGGCCACCATGGAACCAATCATCTCTCCGATGCTCTGGAATTCCATTGCCACCGGCAAACGCCCGGACAAGCATGGTATTCTCGGATTCATTGAACCAGACCCGGACAATCGCTATGTGCGTCCATTTACCAGTACCTCCCGCAAATGCAAGGCATTATGGAATATCTTCACCCAGCAAGGCATGAATTCCCAAGTGGTGGCCTGGTTTGCCGGCCATCCCGCCGAACCCATCAAAGGTACGTGTGTCAGCGAATTATTCCAGAAAGCCGTCGGAGCTGTGGATCAACCCTGGCCGATCAAGCCGAGCACCATCCATCCCCCCGAATTGGCCGATGTGCTTGCACCCATGCGCATTCACCCGATGGAATTGGAATCCGACATGATTCTGCCATTTGTGCCCGATGCCGCAAAGGTGGATCAGACAAAAGACAAGCACTTATCCACGCTCGCCCGGATGCTGGCCGAAACCATCAGCGTCCACGCCGCGGCCACGCATCTGCTGGAACACCAGCCGTGGGATTTCGCCGCGGTTTATTATGATGCGGTGGATCATCTTTCCCACGCGTTTATGCCTTTTCATCCGCCCAAACTGCCCGAAGTTTCCGATGCCGACTTTGACTTATATAAAAATGTCGTCGCCTGCACATATCAATTTCATGATCTGATGCTCGGCCGGCTGATGCAACTCGCGGGGCCGGAAACCCACATCATGCTGATATCCGACCACGGTTTCTACAGCGATCATCTCCGACCGCGGGGCATTCCGGATGAGCCATCCGGCCCGACAGTCTGCCATCGTCCGTTCGGCATATTTTGCATGGCCGGACCGGGGATAAAAAGGGACGAACGCATCTACGGTGCCGGCATCTTAGATATTGCCCCGACGATCCTCACGCTTTATGGCTTACCGGTGGGCCGGGACATGGACGGAAAAACACTGGTGCAGGCCTTTGAGCAACCACCGGAAATTCAATGTATTGAGTCATGGGAAGCGATTCCCGGCGCGGCCGGCATGCATCCAGAGGATCGCCGGCGCGATCCGCTGGAAGCCCAGGAAGCCATCGACCAGCTTGTGGCATTGGGATATATGGATCCACTGGATGAGGACAATAACAAGGCGGTGCTTATTGCCACGCAGGAAATCCAATATAACCTCGCCATTGTCCATCTCAGCGCAGGGAATCCGGAAGCGGCCCTGCCGTTATTGGAAAAACTCGCGGCTGATTTGCCGCAAAGACCACGCATTCGCCTGCTGCTGGCGCAATGCCACCAGCGATTGAATAATCACACGGAAGCTCGAAACATTGTTCAGCAGGTAATCGCGGACAAAACCGAAAGCCCTCTGGCCCATCTGCTTTTGGGATCGCTGTTGTTTTCTGAAGGAAAACCTTCTGCCGCAATTCGACATCTGCGCGAGGCGGAAAAGGCCGATCCGCGTCTGCCGGGCCTGCATTGCACCGTTGGGTCGGCGTATGCCCGCCGAAAAATGTGGCGATCCGCCCGACGTGCCTTTGAAAAAGCTCTGCAAATTGATGGCGACAGCCCGATCGCGCATGAAGGCATGGCCCGTTGCCATCTCGCCATCCGGCAATGGCGGCAGGCCGCCGAATCCGCACTGCGCGCGGTGGGACTCATGCACGGTTACCCCGCCGCCCATTATGATCTGGGGATAGCGTTAATCAGACTTAATAAAATAGATCGCGCCGTTCAGGCTCTGGAAACTTGCCTGTATTTCAATCCACGCCACGTACGCGCCAACGTATGGCTTGGCCGCATTTTTCTGCGCGTGTATAAAGACCCCGTCAACGCCGAATATTATTTTCAGCAGGCCGCCGAGCACACAAAAACCCACGCCAACAGCCCAAGAAAATAAGTATCAGTCTTTCATACGTTTGGCCTGCTCCGCCGCTTCTTCCACCGTGCCGACGTACATGAAGGCACCTTCGGGTAAATGGTCCCATTTACCTTCGGCGATCTCACGGCAACTGCGGATGGTGTCCACGAGTTTCACGTTCGATCCGCTCTTACCGGTGAACACTTCCGCCACGAAGAATGGCTGCGAGAAGAAGCGCTCCAAACGCCGGGCGCGGCTGACCGTAAGCTTATCTTCTTCACTTAATTCATCCACGCCAAGAATCGCGATAATATCCTGCAAATCTTTATGCCGCTGCAGCGTCCGCTTGACCATTTGGGCGACGGTATAATGCTCTTCACCCAGGTAATTTACATCCATGATGCGGCTGTTGCTTTCCAACGGATCTACGGCCGGGTAAATACCTTTTTCCGCAATGCTGCGGCTCAAAACGGTGAATGCGTCCAAGTGCGTAAATGCCGTGGCCGGGGCCGGGTCGGTTAAGTCGTCGGCGGGCACATAAATGGCCTGCACCGACGTTACGGCCCCTTTGGTGGTGGAGGTAATGCGTTCCTGCAATTCACCCATTTCCGTGCCCAACGTTGGCTGGTAGCCTACGGCTGATGGCATACGCCCCAGCAGAGCCGACACTTCAACACCCGCCTGAGTGAAACGGAAAATATTATCAATAAACAAAAGCACATCCGCGCCGGTTTCATCACGGAAATATTCCGCCATGGTTAAGGCAGACATCGCCACGCGCAAACGTGCGCCGGCACCCCCACGCCGCACGCGAGAGCGTAGCTGTGAAACGCTTTTCGGTTCCCTGGTGGTTCAGTTGGTAGCGCCAAAGCATCAGCGCCGCACCGACGGGCTGCCAGTGAGATGTCATTCCAAAACATGAATCTGCGTTCCACGGATTCGCATTGCCGCCACTGGCAGTGACGTCGGTCACCCGCGGTCGAAAGTCCGGCGGAGTGTGGCGGATTCCCAGAGCCAGCCAAGTCGTCCCTGCCCTCGGCACATGGGTACCTATTTCCGCGCCCGGGCCAAGAAACCAGAAATTAATGTTCGTGTCCAGGGGCGTAAGCACTCTATACCTGCCCTCAAGCCGTGGCGTG